>NZ_AP018316.1:268521-463101 GCF_002368115.1 Dolichospermum compactum NIES-806
ACACTTGCGTAAGTCCTAACAAGGCTTGAAAATGGTTAATTCACTTACGCCGCAGTCTACTAGATGTTTCAGATGAGGAATTAAATGAAATTGAAACGGAAGAGAATTTCGATAATGTTAATACTGAATTAGATTAGATTTGGTGTATTAATTAATAACTTAAAATATCTCACTAACATGATCACAACTAAATCTGCTATTCCCCTGAAACCCAGGGTTGAAGATAGTTTCGGGATTACATTAGCACCATTGTCTGTGGAAGAAATCTACAGTAAAGCAGATAATCCTGCTAATGGCGCTGTGGTGCTGATGAGTGGTATGGTTCGTAATCAAACTGATGGTAAGTCTGTGGTAGCTTTAGAATATCAAGCTTATGAACCAATGGCTTTACAGGTATTTTATCAAATTGCTGATGATATTCGTGATCAATGGCCTGATGTGAATCGGGTGGTGATATATCATCGCATTGGTAGATTATTAGTTGGGGAAATTAGTGTGGTTGTGGCTGTAGGTTGTCCCCATCGTGGTGAGGCTTTTGCCGCTTGTGAGTATGCTATTGATACATTAAAACATAATGCGCCAATTTGGAAAAAGGAACACTACAGCCTACTGGGTGAAGATGGTTCTCTAATAGCAGAGTCTAGTTGGGTATCTATTAAAAACTGTAACCATTAAACTTTAATATTATAGCGGTTCTCGATTGAGTGAGATACAAGAACCCCACCCCCAACCCCCTCCCCGCAAGCGATTAGGGGGCTATGATGTATCTCATGCAAGTGCATACCGCTATATAAAGAAGATAGGCTAAAAACCCCGGAATTGATCCCTATCCCTAAAATTTGCATTTAATGTAGGGGTAGCGCCCCCGTGCCTACCCCGTTATTTGGGGCAACCACAGGGGGATTGCCCCAGGGAAAACGCATCTAATTTTTTTTTGACAAAATACCATATTAGTGAATCAAGACAGAAAAATATCTAATTCCATTCAAAATCTGATTAATTCCTTTATTAATATGCTAAAGATTTAAGAAATTTAGAGTAATTATTTATTTTTGATGATAGATTTATTTGGTTCATTTCTATATATTAATATCTATATTTTTTGAGATTAAAAATCTAGATTCTATTGTCTAATCAACAGAAAAATAAATTGTTTATATTTATGGTTGTCTATCTTTTCTGATTTTTATCAGATACATTCTAAAATCTTCTCTAAATATTCATCATCCCATCCTGCACAAAACTGCTTACTTTTAGTTCCTAGTTTTTGGCTTTTTTCTTTTCCTAAAAGATTAACTGCTATATGACGAAGAACTACAAAATTTTGCGGTGCATTTGTATCATGAGATGGAATCCCGTTTGGAAGTTCTAAAAATCGTTTTAGCCATTTTTCTTTCTTTTTTCCATAAGCCCTCCACTAATACCCAACTATCTACTCCACATATTACTGCACAAATCGCAATGGGGTTCTTCGGTACTCACTATGCTAAATAATTTTGTCAACCCCTAAAATCCTGATACCGTAAGGATTTTACGTTAATTCATCGGTGAATTTGATATAAATTTGGCATCAAAAACAATGAAACCCTTTATTTATATGGGTTATGGGGTAAATAAACTCATATTTGGCATAACAGGTACGGAAGAACCGAAATTTTTCACTTTTTACTATGATAGCAAGAGATTTGAGGCTTACTAAATTCTGATCAAGTCAACAATTATTTAGTTTGATCAAATTTAATCACTAAAGAAATGGCAATACTCACCATCAAAATCAATGCCATACTCAATGCTGAACCAAAACCCCAATTTTGACTATGTCCCAGAAACTGATTATAAACTAACCGCGCAGCGGTCATACTCGAAGCACCACCCAGTAATTCTGGGTCTATAAAATCCCCTAACCCAGTAATAAAAACTAGCAGCGAACCAGCAGTGATTCCTGGTAAAACTTGAGGTACAGTCACTTTCCAAAAGGTTTGTACTGGATTTGCACCCAAATCAGCAGCAGCTTCTAATAACTGTTTATCTAACTTTTCTAAAGAAGCATATAAAATTAACACCATATAAGGTAATAAGCTGTAACTCATACCAATTAATACTGCTGAATTACTGTTCAAAATATTCACAGCAGGTAAACCAAAACTGGTTAATAAACTATTTAATAATCCGGTGGGACGTAAGATTGTAATCCATGCGTAAGAACGCAATAAGGAAGAAGTCCACAAAGGCAAAACAAAGGCTAATAATAACAAATTTTGCCACCGTTTTGGTGCTATCAAAGCAATCCAATAAGCAACGGGAAAGCCTAAAATTAAGGTGATAATAGTAGTTCCAAATGCCAGAAGAAGTGAATTAAATATTACCTTTAAATAAAGCGGTTCAAAAATGCGAATATAGTTACCTAATCCACTAGGATTTACTAAATCACCTGGTCTAATATCTGGGACTAAACTTAATTCAAAAATTATTACTGTTGGCAAAACTAGCAACATTAATAACCAAATACCAGATGGTGCTAGTAATCCCCAGGTTGGTAGACAATTTTTCCAATCAGGTTGTAATTTCTCTATTTTTTTCAGTTCGCTAGAAGATTCCATTTGTAAATTAGTGATTATATAGCGGTATGCACTTGAATGAGATATTAAGATTTACGGTAAAAGCCATACGGCAAAATAGTTTACTTCTTCTTTTTTCTTCTGACTACTGAATGGCGCAAGCCATGCACCCCTACTTCCTTAATCATTTTTTAAGTTAGTAATTGAGTCCAATAACGTTCATAAATCTCTTCAAATTTTCCTAAAGAGGTTAGACGTTCACACTTGGCTAAAAGTGATTCAGGAGGAAATAAATTAGTGTTTTTTTGAATTGCTTTTGGTAATTGTTCAAATGCTGCCTGATTAGGAGTAGAAATATACAAACGTTCGGAAATTTTTGCTGCTACTTCTGGTTGCAAAATTAAGTTAATCCAGGCATAAGCACCAGCTATATTAGGATTAGATTTGGGAATGACAATTGTATCAGTCCATAATGAAGAACCACTACGAGGAATTACAAATTTGAGCTTGGGATTTTCTTTGCAAATTTTGACGGCATCAGCAGAATAACACATAGCGATCGCTAAATCTCCCGCCAGAATCTTATTTTGCCAAGCGTCTGTATCAAAAGCGGCGATCGCAGGTTTTAATATCTGCAATTTCTGATATGCTTGTTTAACCTCAGTTTCATTTTGGGAATTATAGGAATAACCTAACATTCGCAAGGTTGCACCCATTACCTCTCGTACATCATTGAGTAAGGTAAACCGTTTATTTAGTTGATCTTGATTTTGCCAAAGATACTCCCAATCTTCCGGGGCATTTACCAGTTGTTCTGAGTTGTATAATAAACCTGTTGTTCCCCAATTAAAAGGAAGACTATAACGATTATTCGGGTCATAAGTAGGATTATTAAATTGGGGAAATAAATTATCTAAGCCAATTAAACGGCTATGATCTATTTCTATTAATAACCCTTTTTCCGCCATCTTTTGTACCATATAGTCAGAGGGGTAAATAATGCTATAAGTACCACCACCTCCAGCTTGCAACTTAGCTAACATGACATCATTGGATTCATATACATCGGCTATTACTTTCATCCCTGTTTGGATCGTGAAGGTAGTTAGTAATTCTTTATCTGTATATTGAGTCCAGGTATAAATATATAGTTTGTCACTTTGATTAGAGCTAACATAGTTTGACCCCACATTAGCTAGTCGCCAACCACAACTACCTAAAGATAAGGTAGAAAATGCCGCCATTTTTTTGAGAAAATTACGTCTGTTAGTCATTTAATTTACATCTTGACTAATAGCTAAACAGTCAAATTTTTCCCACCAAGCATAAATGGGTGTATTCCTATCTGGTAAACTAGCATAAGTATTAGGTTGTAAAACATTGAGGTGAACACCATTGATTAATTCCACAACATAATTAACATGAGTCCCTAAATACATGACATTAATTAGCCGTCCCTCAAAACAATTTGTGAGTATATTAGTGGGATAAAGGGAAAGTTGGATTTTTTCAGGACGGACACTAACAACAACACTTTGAGCTATTTCTAGAGGAGTTTGTTCGTGACGACTAACAATCATGGTTAATCCGGTTTTAGTAGAAATTTTCATAGATTCTGCATCTACTTCCACAATTTCACCGCTAAATAGATTAGTATCACCAATAAAGTCAGCCACAAAAGGTGTTTGCGGACGTTCGTAAATTTCGCTAGGATTACCAATTTGTTCTATTTTGCCTTGATTCATCACCGCAATGCGATCGGATAAACATAATGCTTCTTCCTGATCATGTGTCACCATCACAAAAGTTAACCCTAAATCCTTATGAAGATTGGATAACTCAACCTGCATCTCCTTGCGAAGTTTTAAGTCTAATGCTCCCAAAGGTTCATCAAGGAGGATAACTGCGGGACGATTCACCAAAGCTCTTGCTAAGGCTACCCGCTGTTGTTGACCACCAGAGAGTTGACCAGGAACACGCAATCGCAAACTTTCCATCTTTACTAGCCTCAAAGCATCTGTAACGCGACTAGCAATTTCCGATTTGGATATTTTTTTTAATCGCAATCCAAAAGCAATATTTTCCCACACATTCAAGTGGTTAAATAAAGCATAACTTTGAAATACAGTATTCACAGGTCGCCGATAAGGAGGAACATCAGTCATTAACTGACCTTGAATGAGTAACTTACCAGCATCCACCCTTTCAAATCCAGCAATCAAGCGGAGCGTAGTTGTCTTTCCACAACCAGAAGGACCCAAAATGCTAAAGAACTCTCCCTGTCTAACATCCAAATCCACTCCGTGGACTGCGGGTTCTTGATTGAAAAACTTGAATACATTACGCAATTCAACATCAAGTGGCTGTAATGGTTTTAAACCTCTTTGATTCTGCATCGCAGTTTGAGCCATAATCTTCAGTAAAATACCCTGATATTTAATCTTGTCAGTTGTCAGTTGTTACCTAGTTATCAAAATTATTTTGGTCTATGACTATTTTACCATCATTACTTAGTATAACAAAAAATACACGCACAGTTGGACGTGGTGTCCAATCCACATTTGTAATTTTATTCACATTATTAATGTTATCTGGAATCGGCGCTAGATTAATATATTTACAAATTATCGAAGGAAAAAACCACCGCATCCGCGCAGAATCCAACCGCATTCGGATTATTCCCAAACAACCAGAAAGAGGTAATATTTTTGACAGAAATGGTAAATTATTAGCCAGCACCCGTTATCCCCGATCTGTGTACTTATGGCCAATGGCACATACCAAACCCTCTTGGTCGGTAGTTGGTCCACGTTTAGCCAAAATTCTCGACACTCCCCAAACAGATATCGAGAAAATACTTGAACAATCTGCTGTCAATCCTTCATCACTAATTCGCATTGCTCGAAATTTAAACGAAGCACAGGTAACAGCATTAAAGGAGTATGAAAATGAACTACCCGGAGTAGAAATAAATACGGAAGCTGTGCGTTATTACCCTCATGGTCAAGAGTTGGCTCACATACTTGGATATACCCGTGAAGTTACTGCTGAACAGTTGGAAAAAAGGAAAGCTGAAGGCTACCGCTTAGGAGATGTCATGGGTCAAATGGGGGTAGAAAAAGCTTATGAAAAATTGTTAAGAGGTGAATGGGGCGGTCAGCAGGTAGAAGTAGATGGTAGCGGTAGACCTTTACGAGTCTTGGGAAGTAAGCAAGCAAAAGCTGGAAACGATCTGCACTTAACCATAGATTTAGATATGCAAATAGCCGCAGAAAAAGCTTTAGGTCAACGCAATGGCGCAATAGTCGCCATTGACCCCAAAAATGGGGCTGTCTTAGCAATGGTGTCTCATCCTACTTTTGACCCGAATATATTTTCTAAACAAAAACTTTCTCAAAAAGATTGGGAAACCGTTCAAGGTTCTGGTCATCCTTTAGTTAATCGGGCCATTAGCGCCTTTCCTCCAGCCAGTACATTTAAAATCGTCACCACAACCGCTGCACTAGAATCAGGTAAATTTTCTCCTGATACAGTATTACAAACCTACGGTTCTTTAACTATTGGTGGAACTAGGTTTGGTGAATGGAATCACGCTGGTTTTGGTCCTTTAGGTTTTGTAGGGGCTATGCAGTGGAGTAGCGATACTTTCTTTTATCAAATTGGTAAGCGACTCGGTGGACCAACATTGATTGAATGGACTCGTAAATATGGATTTGGTCAAAGAACCGGGTTTGAATTTACTACAGAAGAATCTAAAGGTTTAGTTCCCGATGAAAATTGGAAACAGAAAGCCTGGAAGATACCTTGGAGTGTGGGTGATACTATCAATATGTCCATTGGCCAAGGGGCTTTACAAGCTACTCCTTTACAAACCGCTGTGATGTTTGCTGTACCTGCCAATGGTGGTTATCGAGTTCAACCCCATTTATTAAAGGATAATGAAGAAGCTAAAAGCTGGAGAGAATCATTATATCTTAAACCCACCACCCTCAAAGTTCTCCGTGAAGGATTGCGGAAGGTAATTAGTGAAGGTACAGGTAAGGTATTAAATGTCCCCAATCTTCCTCCTGTAGCTGGTAAGAGTGGTACAGCAGAAGCTTGGAGAGGAAGAGTTAAAGAAAATCACGCCTGGTTTGGTGCTTATGCGCCTGCGGATAAACCCGAAATTTTAATAGTGGCCTTTGCTGAACATTCCGGTGGTGGTGGTGGTAGTGTCGCTGCACCTATGATTTTAGAAATCATGGAAAAACATTTTGCTCGAAAATAGGTAATTGGTAATAATAATTTTCCCCTTAATCTCTACCCCTGCTTCTTGCTTTCGATAAAAAAAGACCCTGAAATGATCTCCAGGGTACTTACACGTTTTTCAGGCATTAATAAGTTTAAGATTACTCAGCCTCAAGAAATATTGCTACTACCTAAAGTAGAGTTAATGGAAATATTTTGGCTTTAAGGTGAATAAGGGGGTGTTGAAAGAGTCTTGATTTATAGCAACGGTCAAGGCGCTTAGGACATGAATTGTTCGTGTCAACGTACCGTAGGTATTCATGAAACTCCGTCTACAAGAGGTTTTTACTCCTGACTCGGTGACTCGGTGACTCCTGCTATATTATGTTCCTGGACGAGAGCGGATATGATCTGGTATATGATGGCGATCGCCTAATATTTCCAACAAAGGTCCATGCACATCAAATTTAACCATACTTACTGAAGCGACCAAAATATTCACCCGATAACGATAGCGTCCCAAATCAATCCCCAGTAAACTGCAAAGCATAATCCGAATCGTGGCTTTATGGGAAACGACTAAAACATTACCTTGGGGATATTTTTCTTGAATTTCCGCAATTACAGGCATAGAACGGTTAGCAATCTCTACCGCAGTTTCTCCACCAATGGGTGCATTCCAAGCCGGTTCTGTCAACCATTTTACATAGTTTTCTGAGTAATTTTCTTGAGCAAACGATTTACTCTTAGTTTCCCATTGTCCATAACTACCTTCTCTAAGTCCTTCCCGCACCTGCATCTTCATACCAGTAGCATCACAAAATGGCTTGGCAGTGGAAATAGCGCGTTTCATTGGACTAACATAAACCGCTGACCAGTCCAATTTTTGATATACATCAGCAAAACTAGATGCCATTTGCATCCCTTCTTTTGTCAAATCTGCATCAGTTTCACCACAGAAATTACCACTTTGACTAAAAGTAGTTTCGCCATGCCGCAGTAAATATAAATTGAGTGTCATAATTTGTATGGCGATGGGGATAAAAGAATTTGTGCAAAAACAAAATAACATCAATCTCTCTATCGAGTCTGTCACAGCAGAACCTAATTAAGGATTTCATGATCATTCAATCTGTGTAATCTGTGTAATCCGTGATTGTTTTTTCCATTTATCTTGATCATCAGTGGCGATCGCGTCACAATAATAATTAAAACTATGTAATTTATTTTCACAATGTCCATATCCCCGCTTACTCCTACCCTTTCATGCCCCCACGCCCCCACAGAAACCTACTGGGGATATGATTATGATTTGGTCATAGTCGGTGGTGGCATTGTCGGCTTAACCCTAGCCGCAGCTTTAAAAGATTCTGGTTTAAAGATTCTCCTCATTGAAGCTAGAGTTGCATCAGCCGCAGTGGCTAAAGGACAGGCTTATGCTGTACATCTGCTGTCTGCCCAAATTTTCCAAGGAATTGGTTTATGGGACAAAATTCTCCCCAACATTGCTAAATATAACCAAGTGCGCCTCTCCGATGCTGATTATCCTGATGTGGTGAACTTCCAAACCGATGATTTAGGGACACCAGAATTAGGTTATGTAGCAGAACACTATGCACTATTAGCACCTTTACAGGAATTTGTCCAAAGTTGTGCAAATGTAACTATTTTGTGTCCAGCGGAAGTGGTAAGTACACAAAATGAAAGAGATATAGTTACTATTAATATCAAAATTGGCGACGAAAATCAGATAATTCGCAGTAAATTGTTAGTCGCTGCTGATGGTTCAAAGTCTCCCATTCGTCAAGCTGCGGGCATTAAAACTAAAGGTTGGAAATATTGGCAATCCTGTATTGTGGCTTTTGTCAAACCAGAAAAATCTCACAATAACACCGCTTATGAAAAGTTTTGGTCAAGTGGTCCCTTTGCAATTTTACCCTTACCAGGAAACCGTTGTCGCATTGTTTGGACTGCACCCCATGAAGAAGCAAAAGCCTTGTGTGCGTTGAATGATGAGGAATTTTTAGCGGAACTGACGAAACGCTATGGTCAACAAATGGGAAAATTGGAATTATTGGGAGACAGATTTATTTTTCAGGTACAGTTAATGCAGAGCGATCGCTATGTTCTCCCCAGATTAGCATTAATAGGTGATGCTGCCCATAACTGTCATCCCGTTGGTGGACAAGGTTTAAATTTAGGGATTCGGGACGCAGCCGCATTAGCCGAAATCATCCAAACCGCCCATCAAAATCGTCAAGATATTGGTAATATTTCCATACTCAAGCAATATGAAAGCTGGAGAAAAAAAGAAAACCTCGCCATATTAGGTTTCACCGACTTATTAGATCGAGTTTTTTCTAACAACTTCTTACCAATAGTCATAATTCGCCGTTTAGGTTTGTGGATTATGCAGCGAGTTCCCATAGTTAAAATATTCGCCCTGAAATTAATGATTGGCTTAAAAGGAAAAACTCCAGAATTAGCTAAACGGTGAAATCACCAACCTATTGTAGGGTGCGTCAGATTCGATAACTCAGCCAGCCATAAATAGATTTTTGATATCTGACGCACCTTAAAAATTTACTTCTTTTGATAATTGGTTAATAACATCAACCTAATAACTAAGGAAAGTGAGAGATATCATGACTCAAACTTTAGAAAATTCTCTTAATTTAGTAGAAGAAGAACAACACTTCTACCGTCGTGGAGTAACTTGGGAAAAGTTCCAAGCAATTCAAAAAGCATTTGAAAATGTACCAGGAGTGCGTTTATTCTATTGTGAAGGAGTTTTAGAAATTGTGACTATCAGTAAACCACATGAAGCAATTAGTAGTTTAATGGCTGCATTACTAACCAGACACTTTGAAATAGAGGAGATTGAATTTTTCCCCAGTGGTAGTTATTCACAAATTCTGCCTGGTATAGTTGAGTATCAAGCCGATTTATCCTATTGTTTTCAAGCTGATAAACCTAGACCAGATTTATGTATTGAAATAGTTATTACAAGTGGTAGTCCTATCAAACTGAAGAAATATAAATTAATGCAAGTTCCCGAAGTTTGGTTTTGGGAAGATGGAACACTGGGAATTTACTGTTTGCGACAAGAAGAATATGAGAAAGTTAATAATAGTGAATTGTTGCCGAAATTAGATTTATCTTTATTGAATCGTTGTTTATTATTATCTTCTCCCTTAGAAGCAATTAAACAATTTCGTCGAGGGATTTAATATTTGGTATGTTACGCAAATACCAGCTATCCTAAGTATAAGTACGGTTGTACAATAACATATAACTGTTTATGCTCTCCCAGAGTATATACTTATAATTAACCAGGAGCATAAAAATGACTTCTTTCAGTGCATTTAAACAGACAATACAAGATAAGTTATCTCTGAAATCTATTGGTATTGGCATTGCATTATTGCTTTTAGCTCTATTATTCTTCACTTGGCGTGGTTTGAGTTTGCCTTGGATTACCACCAATAGCACTACAGAGATTAAAACCGTTATTCTTGGTGGACTTAAAAATATAAGTGAACTCAACACGGTAAAGATGTCGAGTAAAGCTACAGTAGTGGAAACGGAAGAGAATAGATTATTTTCTCTAACTTTGGGAAATACAAAAGTTATTTATGAAGGTGTGGGGATTATTCGTGCTGGTATAGATATGCGAGGATTAGAAGCTAAAGAGGTAGACGCAGATAATCATAAAGTTAAAATTATTTTGCCTCCTCCATACATTATTGAGACTGTTCTTGATGTTGAAAGATCGGAACTTTTAGATCATCATCGTAATTGGTTTGGACCAAATACTGAAATTGATTTACAAGAAAAAGCCCAAAAAGATGCAATTGAAAAAATTAGATTAGAAGCTTGTGAAAATGGCATTCTTGAAGCTGCAAATAGAAATGCCCAAGAGATAGTAGAGAATATTTTATCAGTATCTGGTTATACAGATATTATCATAGAAACTCAATCACCTAAAACAAGTTACTGTCATATTGATTGATTTTTCCTCGTTCCCAAGTTCTATGTGGGAATGCAATTAAAAAGGTTCTTTCTTTTGACAATCTATATTCCCTGTCACAGACAGGGAACACAAATACTTTTATCAAGAGACAGATAAAAAGATAATCATCTGAACCCTTTATAACTAGCTACTTTTTGACAATAAGTGCTTAGACTACGTCAGGTAAACTTGTCAGTTCTTCAACAGGCTGTAAAACTTTCTCTTCTGCATAGGTAGGAATCAATGTTTCTCCATTCAAAGCCACAACATCTTGCAACCTCGAAATCACAAAAGACTTCTCCAGATAAGAAAACAAACCACCAGCCTTTGGACCCTTTTCTTTGTTCAAGAAAGATAGATACAAAGCCTTAAAAGCAATTGGTTGTTGAATCCCTAACTCCTTAGTAGTGGAGAAAATGATAGTTTGCAATGCCTCAGCTTCCCAATGAGGAATATTTTGCAAATTCTCCATCAACTTTTGCAAATAAGCAACTTGTTCAGAGTTCAAATCATTAGCTTTCTCTGGAACTTGTTCCAAATAAAGAACTAACTTTTCTTCCTCATCTGCATAATCTTGTAACCACAATTGTGCAGCAGCAATTCTTTGATTAATAATTTCCTGATCATACTCAGTTAAAGGCTGTAAACTACGTTGGACAACCTCATCCTGAATATTTAAACGCGGAACTTGCAACAAAGAAATCAGCGTACTAAAATCAAAAGGTTGGAAAGTTTTAACTTCATCCCCTAGCTGTGCGTAAAATAACGGCATTAATTCCTCCGTTAATTCAGGAGATTTAGAATACTTGTTAATTAAAGTATCGTAATCTCTAAATAAACGAGTAGTAGTTTCATAATTTGGCGCAAAATTAATTACCGTTCTTGGCTGAGTTCGCAACATTAAAAAGCGCAGTAATTCCGGTGGAAGTAAAGCCGCAATTTCTTCTGCACTCGAACCAACTCCCTTAGAAGAACTCATCTTTGTCCCATTCACAAGAATGAATTCATAGGGAGAATGAAAAGGAGGTTGCTTTTGTAAAACCTTACGACTAATCGCATTAGCAACATCACGAGAACCACCTTTTTGAGAATGATCCTTCCCAGCCATTTCAATAGTTACACCCAACACATCCCACTTAGCCACCCATTCAACTTTCCAAGGTAATTTACCATTACCATTAAAAGGAGAAACCCAGCCAGAATGTCCACAACCTTTTACATAATCAGTTGCATCAGGTTTGCAGGTGTAAAATACTTCTGAACCGTTATAATCTGTCGTGACAGTTGTGGCAATCTTACCGCAATTTTCACAAACAACTTGAAAAGGATACCAGTTATTTGGACGATCAGCTTTACTTACTTCCTTATAAGCTTCTCTCACCAAATGGGCATTTTTTAAGAAAGTGTCAATATAGGAATTAAGTTTTCCATAACGATATAAATCGCGGAGAAAATAAGTTTCTGGTTTAATTCCTAAATACTCGAAAACTTCAAAAAATTCACCAATGAAATATTTAGCATAATCACTAGCATCATCACCAGGAGAAGGCACATTACACAGCGGAAAGCCCAAATAAGGAGAAAACTTTTCCTGATCTAAGTATTTTGGAACTGTATCCAGTGCGTCATAGTCATCCACACCATATAAGAACTTAACAGGTTTACCTGCGTGTTTCAATGCCCGGTAAATCACATCATGGATAACCACACCCCGCAAAGACCCAACGTGTACCCGTCCTGATGGAGTCTTAGAATCATTAACTACCTGGTAGCCTACTGCATCAGCAGCGATTTTATCAGCCCAAAACATTTGCTATTTATCTTTTCACAATCCATCCATTTTAACTTTTGTTATGGAGAATAATCTCATTGTTGACTAAGTTCAATAATATTGCGATCTGGATCTTGAATAAAAATTGCTGCCCGACCGGAAGCACTAGCCTGAAAAGGATAATTTTTAGCGATTAACTCATCTTTCGCAACCTGCAAATCAACCACAGCAAAAGCAATGTGAGGATTTTGTCCCCATTTTTCCTGTTGCTTATCGGTTGGTACAGTAGGCGCAACTATGAGATGAAGTTGATAATTACCAATTTGATACCAGACACCGGGATATTTTAGAGGACGTTCTACTTTGTTTAGTCCTAATACCTGACTATAAAAATATTCAGTCTGTTCTAAATCAGTCACTAGAACAGCAGTATGAAGACTCTGTATAATTTGCATTTTTTTGTTTTGTTAAAATATATAGTCATCATATTTGATTTTTGAACATTGCAAGACTAAGATCCCCGACTTCTCTAAGAAGTCGGGGATCTTATTGTTCAAAAAAATTAATTTTTTCTTTATGATTACTCGAAAGTGCCACAAATGCTGAGAAAACCACACCTAAGATAGATTGATTTATAATCCACGTAGTTTTTATTACATAAAAATTGATAATTCCAATACTTCCCCTTCAAATAAAAAAATGTATATTGTTCAAATCTAGCACAGTAGGAAACATCAAGGCAGAAACAAGGTAACGGTGAAAGATGAATTTACTTCTTTCTACCCTTGTCGTGTAAGAATTTTATCTTGATGTTTCTCTTTTTTAATAATTGATAAATTGTTGATTTTTATCAAAATCTTATTTGATTAATTATTCTTAAATCCAACAATATTTACTTAAGTAAAGTATAAATTTTACATAAAAACCCCATACAATAAAAGAGCATGACTTACGCAATTGGCACATTGGTAGGGTGCGTCAGATATCAACAATCTGTTTATTTGCAGGATTTACGCAGTCTGACGCACCTTGCATCTCTTGCGTAAGTCCTACAGATTTTTACTTTTTCTATGGCAAGCTGGTAGTCAAAGAGGTTATGGATTTAAAAAATGTCGTTTTCAGAAATCAAGCTACCAATTCATGAAACTTTTCAAAGTACAGTTCAGGGAGAAGGATACTGGACTGGTTGCTTAGTAGACTTTATTCGCTTATCTGGTTGTCCAGTTGCTTGTCCTTGGTGTGATACGGGTTATGCTGACCCAAGAGCAAATTTACCCCGAATAGAACGTCCTATTGCTGAACTTCTAGGGGAAATAAAATCTCCCAGAGTGGTAATAACTGGTGGAGAACCATTTATTCATAAGCATTTACCGGAATTAGTACAAGCTTTGTTAGTCGCAGATAAGTTGGTTAGCATTGAAACATCAGGCTCTTTTTGGCAAGAAGTTTCCCCCCCAGCTTGGATTACTCTATCCCCCAAGGAACATCTTAACGCTAAATACCCGGTGCAAAGTCAGTTTTGGAGTCGAGCTAATGAAGTTAAAATAATCATAGAAACTGGGAGAGAAATTGATTTTTATGAAAAATATCTATCTACTCACCCTAATTTGCTTGTCTATTTACAACCTGAGTGGAACAGTTCGTCGAAATCACTACCGCTGATTTTGCAGATATTACAACAAAAACCTGACTATAGACTATCTTTGCAAACACACAAGTATATCGGGGTACAATGACTAATCAGCAGTGGCTACTAGCTAAGGAATTCCGCTTTGAAGCAGCACATAAATTGCCTTACCATGATGGTAAATGTTCCCGGCTGCATGGACATAGTTGGCGTGGGGTTGTTTATGTAGCTGGTGATACCTTGGTGACAGAAGGTGCTAAACAGGGTATGGTCATGGACTATTCAGAAATCAAAAAATATCTCCAACCCTTGCTTGAGAATTATTTAGATCACTATTATTTAAATGAATCTATGGGTTTAGAATCACCAACTAGTGAGGCGATCGCTGCTTGGATTTATGATAAATTAGAACAAGCAGGATTAGCAGGGTTAACAGCAGTCAGAATTGATGAAACTTGTACTTCTATTTGCTTGTATTCTAAAAATCGTATATCTGGCTGGTTGAATTCTGGGCAAGATCTAAATTTACTGCAATCCGGTGAAAATAATCATGGTTTGGGGATGAATTTAATCGTTTAATCACAGTTATTTAAACTGCAATTTTCACTCTTGCGCTCCAGCTTGTCTTAACATATTACAAATACCACGATAATTATTAAATTCGGCAATCATTAAGGCTGTATAACCCCCTTGATTTTTTAAATTTACATCTGCCCCAGCTTGTAACAGCATTGCCACTGCTTGACTATAACCTTCTGCTACAGCTAACATTAAAGCAGTTGCGCCGGCGGAGTTTTGCAGATTCACATTTGCTCCTGTTTCTAATAGTAATTGGAATATTTCGGGATAGTTGGCAGCTATGGCTTTGACTAAAGCGGTTTTACCATCATCTGCTAATTTATTAATATCTGCTCCATGTTTAAGTAAGAGTTTCACTGTTTGAAAATGTCCTTGGGATACTGCTAAGGTGAGTGCAACTTCGCCAAAGTTTTTCTTTTCCATATCCGCTCCTGCGTCTAGTAAAACTGCTACTATGTCGCTATATCCCTGGAATGCGGCTATTAATAAGGGTGTATCTCCCAGATGGTTTCTAATTTGCACATCTGCGCCTCGTTGGATTAATATTTTGACTACATCTATATATTCTTCGACAACGGCAAGATGTAAGGCTGTTTCACCTTCTTTATCTTGATGATTAATTTCTGCACCAGCATCTAATAAAGCGGTGATAATAGCAGTGTTTCCCGTTGCTGTGGCTGCTAATAATGCTGTTCCATGATCAACGTTTTTGATGTTAACATCAGCACCAGATGATAACAATGCTTGGACTATTTCTAAATAGCCTAAATCTGCGGCAATTATTAATCCTGTATCACCTTCTAGATTTTGACTATTGACAATATGGTTATTTTGTGATATTTCTTTAACTACTGCTGGATGTTTATGTTTTACTGCTAGTTTTAACGCGGTATCATCATCTTTATCGGTAATGTTTATGTCAGCACCGGCGGCTAATAAAATTTGCACAACCTCAAGATGACCTTTCAGAGCTGCTATCATTAATGCGGTACTACCATCATCATTGGTAGCATTGACATTTGCCTCGTTAGAGACTAACAATTTGACAACATCTATTTGATTAGCACTAGCAGCCAGCATTAGTGCTGTTAAATTATAGGTTTTTCTGGTTAAGTTAATGTTAGCGCCAGCATCTAAGAGCGATCGCACAATTTCTGTATAACCCAAATTCGCCGCAAACATCAATGCTGTAGTCCCATTCATATCGCTAATATCCACATTAGCACCGTCCGACAGCAGCGTAAACACTCCCTGTATATCACCAGTTTTCACAGCCTTCAACAACGAAGTATCTTGATTTTCTATCATTTGGTTATATCCTGTTTTGGTAGATGTGACTGATTCCAACTCCAGATTACACTTTGGCAAGATTGAAAAATTGCTACGGAAGAAAAATAAATGTATGCTAAGTTTTATGAAGATTTAATAATCGGAAGTAAAAAATATGGCTTTTGAACTAACTCCAACAATCAGATTCTGGTTGAACTTCGCTCACCCAGTTACTATGTGGGTACTATTAGCACTTTCCTTGTATGCTGCATATTTAGGATTACAAGTACAGCGTACCAGAAATGCTCAGGGAGAAGAAAAGAAAGAACTAATTAAAGGGCGTTATACCATTAAACATCACCAAATTGGTTCTATTATGTTAGCTTTAATGGTAGCAGGTTCAATCGGTGGTATGGCTGTTACCTACATTAATAATGGTAAGTTGTTTGTCGGACCTCATCTATTAGCCGGATTAGGGATGACAGGTTTAATAGCTTTTTCCGCATCTCTATCTCCTTTCATGCAAAAAGGCGCAAATTGGGCGCGAATAACTCATATATTGTTAAATTTTGCTATTTTAGGGCTTTTTATCTGGCAAGCACTCTCTGGTGTCCAAATCATCCAAAGAATCCTCACTAAAGCATAGATTGTCAGTTGTTATATAACCAACCCTGGCGACTAGAAGTCGCGGCTATATAGACGAAACCCACCTGCGTTTGAAACCTTTTATTTCTCATTAGTCCACGTAGGTGGACTTTGTTTGTGTAGTAGCGACTTCTAGTCGCCATCAACTTTTAAAACATCCTCTACGGAATTTCATCAGGATTAACACCGATAGATTTCAAATAAGCCTCTAATTTTTCTTTTTGTTGGCGCTCCTCATCTGCCCTTCGTTGTTCCTCATCTGCTCTTCGTTGTTCCTCATCTGCTCTTTGTTGTTGCTCATCTGCCCTTCGCTGTTGTTGATCTGCTCGTTCATTGCCAGTCAACAACATCTCACCATCTTCAGTCCACCAACGTAACCAAGGTATTTCCGTATCTTGTTGAATCCCCAACTCCACTCCCATGGGTGGAATCGGATAATGCCCTCGTTCATTAGCTGGCATTTTCTCATACTTGCCATCTACAAGATGATAGACTTCAACCGATGATTTTTCTACCTCATAAATAGCATAAAAAGGAATGCGAATTGCTTGTTCATATACCCAAAATTTACCAGCTTTCTTTGGTTCTCCAGTTTGTTCATCAATATCATACAATGATGTCCTATCTCTTTCTTCTGAACCATCACCAGAGACAAATTCAATAGCAATTAATGGAGCAACAATTTCCTTCCACATTACATAAGAACGGCGATATACTCCTGCTAATAAAGGAGCAACATGGGGAACATAAAACCAATCTGGCGCTTCTGCTCCTCTGACTGGTGGTTCTGTAATTCGCCAATAAATACCGCTATCCTGTCCAATACAATATCGTCCGTCAGGGTGTAGTTTTTGTAAAATTGGTTCTATAGAAGTTGTGAGAATTATACTTTGTGGTAGTTCTTGAAAGTTTTTCACAAAAGTTCCATCTGAATCTGGCAATTGTGTATGGTCGGGGAGTGTGATTTGATCGTCTTCAGATGTAGTTGGTGGTGCAATGATTGGTTTTGTTAATACCATAGCAACTTCATCACCTTAATTTATTTTTTATAGTTTAACACAGTCCTAAGCGAAGGTATCGCCGACCATAAAGTTAGGAAGTATACTAAATACGGACAACATTACCTGAGACCGTTATTAAGTAATAGGACACAATAAATTACACAATTGATTTTTCTGTTCCCTGTTCCCTGTTCCCTATTTCTTCTGTTTCTTCTGTTTCTTTTGCGGAAAAGGAATATTCAGAGATTGATGAAAATCTTTTTGTACCTTGTGTGTGAGACGATGGGAAACTTGACGGACAATTTGATTCAGGATGCGATCGCCAGTAGACTGAATTAACGAATAGGGTAATCGCTGAATAAATCTGGGAAACTGCAACTCAACAACCAAATCCAACTCCCACTCCACCCGCGTAACCCCATCTAAATCACCTATCAATCGTGTTGATGATTTATAATCTACCTCATAACCAGGTGACTGATAATCAGGTACAGGAATAGTTCGGATTTGGAATTCATTATCTTCAGGTTTTAACAACTCCAAGCCAATCTTCGGTTCTACATCGTAACCAAAAGCACCAAATTTACCTACCGCCAAAGCATAACTATTTTCACCTATCCGGCTTACCTTCATCGGTTCTGCACAACGACCAAACCAGGAAGAGTGAGTACTAAAATACTTCTCTACCTGCTCCACAGGAGCATACATTTCCATAGCATCTTGATAATTACCATAAAATTTAGTTGCGCTTAGATGAGCCTCCTGTAATACAGTCTCATCTACTACTTCCCATGATTGATATTTACTATTGTTTGTAACCATAAATTTGTTTTTTCTATATCTGGAAAGTTGTCTATATTCATCATTCCCGCTTCAGGGAAGCTTTTTCGCATCAAAATCCAATTTTCACGAAAATTTCAACAAATTGTCATTAACTTTACACAAACAGCATGAACTAATTATGTAGGTCAGTCAACAACGAGAAAAATGGTAAATTTAGGTGTAAGCAATTCATAAAACCTCGCGGTAAGTGGGAACCGAGCGTGTCTAAAGACGCTGAAATGGATGGTTCGAGGCAGATCACCAGCCGCGACAGGAGGGGTTTTAACCGCTGTGGATGTTAAAATTGAACCCAGATTTTTGATTGGAATCTGGAAACCAACTCCCATTTCTGGGGTGATGTTAGCCTTGACCTGTTATAAGAGCTTGTTAGGCTGAAAACACTGTTCCTGTTACCTTAGAACTGTTTAACTTACAGCGACAGAGCGGGAAACTAGCTACGCATTTCGAGGTGTCGTGACTCAAATAACGGCTACCCTTAGACTACGCTTAGGGTGGTGTGGTCAGTACAGATTGCAATTTCTTCCAAGCTCAGTCCCTTTAGGGCTGGGTTACTGACAGTCATTCAATAATTGATATTGTAGCTAAATACCAAAATGCAGTCATCATAGCAATATTACCGAGCCGAGTAATCTTCCGAATTAAAAAAAAGTTAATTTTTGCTTATTAGTCCAAAGAAATAACTAAAAGGAGTTAAATTTCTGAAAAACTTTGAACTGAAAGGTGTAGAAAAACTCATCGCTCCCATAGCCTCACTTTTGGGCTTTGTTTACCTGTTTCAGTGGTATATTCTTGGGGATATACAATTATCCCCCGAACCTATATTTACCAGAAAACAGCCTCCCCTAGTCATGAAAGGTGGAGATCCTTATATTCGGGCATTAATGAGAACTATATCCGCCAGCGAAGCCAGTGGTAATCGTCCCTACTCTCTCTTGTATGGTGGTGAACAAGTTCACGATCTCACTCATCATCCTCAAAAATGTGTCACTATCATCACAGGACCGAATACAGGTAATTGTTCCACAGCCGCAGGTAGATATCAAATTATTAATACTACGTGGGATCAAATTGCCACCCGCTATCATCCAAAACCTACAAAAATGATGTTTTGGACTAATTATAGCTTTGAAGCAGAGTATCAAGATGTAGTAGTTTACCGTTGGTTAAATGATGCAAAAGTTTGGGGTGTAGATATCCCTAAACTATTGCAGCAACAAAAATTAAATGACGTTCTCCGAAAACTCTCCCCTACATGGACAAGTTTAGGGTACGGGATAGAAAATAATTCTGTTAGTAGTTCCTTACCCAAGATTTACCAGCAAGTCCTCAAAGAAGAATTAAAGCAAAATAACCAAACTAAAAATACAAAATAGAACAATTAGCTCAATCTACAATAACTTTGCTCTTCAATTTGGCTGATACAGGTATAAATACCTTTGTTTGAATAGGCTTTAGCACTTGCAACCCAGTTAAATTTTGCAAACAATCCAAGGCAGCTTCCCGAATCATGACTTCTTGTTCCTGACTCAGTAATAGTTGTAAACATTCCCCGATATCTTGTTGTATTGACGTATCAACTCGCTGACGGGTAATCAGTTTATTGAGTTGACGGATGGAAAGTAACCGTTTTAAAGAATCCTTTTCCGTTAAATTGTTTAACAATTGATCAAGATAATCTTCCTCTCGATTTCCTTGAACACTGAATATTTGCCACACCAGCAAAATTAAAGTTAATAGCGTTCCCATGCCTTGAACAATAGCACCAGCAGCCAACCAATGACTAGGAGCATCAACCCAAATTGCCGAAGCCATGTAAGTTATCACAGTCGCAATACCACCACTAGCGATCGCATAAGCTAACCTACTATTAGTGCTACTCATCAACTTACGTATTTCTAACCAGCGCAATTGCCAATTCCATTTTTGCACTGAGTAAGTAAATACCATCATCCCAATACCCACAACTAGAGCTAACAGCAATTGCCAACTCCAAAGCAGCATAGCCACAATAATTGTCAGTAATCCCAGCAAAACACCAGGTTCAGAGAGATGTTTAAACACTTGATGTTTGGGAATCTTGATCTGAATTTCTGAAACTTGATTAATCAATTGTCGCCAAGAAGACGAAGCCTGTGCCACAGTATTTACCTACTTGATTACAAAAATATAAATGGATAGTTTTTACTAATTTTAAGGATGAAACCAGGAGAATTTTATCCTTAAACAAAATACTATTTATTCTGTAATCGAATATCAACTACAGACGCATTAAAGTTATAGTTAAAACCTTCTAATTCAAAAGGCATTCCAATTTTCACTTTGTTATTACCAAGGACAGGCCCATCCTTAGTGACTCTAGCTTGTCCTTCTAAAGTCAAGAGAAAATCTGTACTAAAGTTAATTTTTCTAGGATCTGGTAATTCTTTCACAGAACCATCTGGTTGACCAATTGTCAGTGTTCTCTCTAACTGCTCAACCGATTTAATCCCAATTTGACCATAGGGTTGATTACGGATAATCACATTAGTTTTACCGCCTTTTGTGAATCCTTCTTTCATTAATTGTTGAGGATTACGAACATTGAGTCCACGTACCAGTAAGTCTACCTCAATAGGTACTGTTTTCGCACCCACTTGAGCCACAGAACCAGAAGTACCAGGGAAAATAAAGATACCGACTATCACTAGCAAAATTACTAATGCAGCCCCTAAATCTAATAGGTTGATTTTACCGAACAAGCGACCTTTAGAATCTAAAATAGCCATAATCAGGTTTGGTTAAGTTGCAGTTAAGTTTTCAGTGAAGTAATTGATTGTACCGTCAAGTTTTTTCAAGTGATCCACAATCTTGATCACTGAATCAGAATTGACAGAAACTAGACATTATGGTTATGCGACAGTTTATCATGATTGCAGGAGCTTCAGTGTCATAGTAGCAGCAAGTTATTTGAATTGGTTATTTGCACTATCTGGAGTTGAAAATGCAACTTAGTAAACTGAAAATTCGTCCTCTAATTTTAAGTTCTCACACCAATCTCATATAAATGGATTATGATTAACTCTCAAGGAATTTGGACAAATTATCGTTTGTGGCAGCGTCGTTGTTTGTATCCGTTCATTTCTGTAAGCGTTGCTCTAACTGTGTGCCTGAGTACACCATTATCAAGTAAAGCTATAGGTTTTAGCGATCTGATCCGTATAGTCCCACAAGTAACCCAAATATTTAACCTATCTAATATATCCGATCGCCAGGAAGTTGATTTTGGGCAGCAAATGAATCAAGAAATACAGCAAGAAGTCAGAATTTCTCGTAACTCACAACTAAACAGCTATGTTGAACAAATAGGTAGACGTTTAGCAGCTAATAGCACTCGCCCAAATATTCCTTATACTTTCCAAGTAGTCGAAGATCCTGCTATTAATGCTTTTGCAACCGCCGGTGGTTTTATTTATGTAAATACAGGTTTGTTAAAAACAGCAGATAATGAAGCCGAAGTCGCCAGTGTATTAGCTCATGAAATGGGACATATCGAAGGCAAACATTTAATTAAGCAAATGCGACAACGAGCTATAACCAGTGGTGTAGCTACCGTATCCGGTTTAGATAAAAGTAAAGCTGTAGGAATTGGTGTGCAACTCGCCCTTAATCTTCCCCGCAGTCGCCAAGACGAATTTGATGCTGATAAAAGAGGATTAGCAAACATAACCCGCACTGGTTATGCTCAGTCAGCAATGGTTTCTTTCATGAAAAAGCTACAAGGAAGTAGTTCCGTACCTACATTTTTAAGTACACATCCAGGAGCGAGCGATCGCGTCATCTCTCTGCAAAATCAGATTAATAATCAACCCAGCCGTCAAAATTATGGTTTAGATAATCCCTTGTATCAAAGCAAAATGAGAGCATTTTTGCCATAATTATTCTCGTTTTCTATGACGGCGGCTACCTGCGAACTCTTGTGGCTGAACAATTGTCATCACCTCTTCCCAAGCCACAGTCCGCACAGACCTACTAAACACATTAGCCTGATAAACCAATTTATTCGTAATATCCAGCCCCGTCAACCAACCACTACGGGGATGATAAGCACCAGTATCAATATCTAACCATCCCTGCCCTTGCGCCAAATTACCAGGAGCTACACCAGGTAAGGTAAAAGTTATAGTATGACCAACTATAATCAACTTATCTGCAAAATATGGTTGCTCTATCCGATGAAACTCATCCCTAATCCAGCATAGTTCTTCCGCAGTCTGTTCTTGGACACTCTTTTTTGGATCAACACCCGCATGAGTTAACCAAAAATCTCCCAAATCTAAATATGTGGGCAAACTCTCAAACCAATCTAGATGTTGTTTCGGAATTGTTGCCGATTGGTAACTAGCAATGGTAGCCTGTCCTCCACTATATAACCACGTTTGCATATTTGTGGACGCACCATTCTTACCAGTCATTATATTCAATAACATCTGCTCATGATTACCTAGCAAACAATGGTAATCATTTTCTTTAACAAACTCAACAACATCGGCACTTTTTGGACCACGATCAATTAAATCTCCCAAAAAATATACTTGATCCTCTGATGTAGGGGCTATTTTCTCCAACAGCAACATCAAACATTCATAGTGTCCATGCACATCACCAATAACAACCCTGCGCTGACTAATTTCGCTCATTTGCTTCTAGCTTACATGAATTAGCTGAATATCTCGACTAAACTTTGATTGATCTAATTTTCGTTTAAAAGGTCAAGAAAACTTGACTAAGTTATGATTTCTTTAATCATTATGATGACATTTGGTTAACTTGCCAAGTTCCTATATAAATAATTACTAACACCCAAGACTCTTATTATACATTAATTTTCATGTTTAAGTAGGCTTGTCCTCGGTAACAAAATATAACAAGCATCAGTTTTTAATCTTCATCTTGCAATAACCACAAACCACTATAAGTCATTCCCGAATCATCTGGTTGCACTAATAAGAAATGCAATCCCTGACTTAGTTGTTTTCTATCTTGGTACAATTTACCCGCAGCAGTAACCTCCTCATCGCTAAAAGTCGCCAACACCCACCTATCTACTAAACCAGATTCTAATACTAACCCATCGGGCGCACCAGCGATGTAGTTTAATGAAACAGGCTGACTTTCCTTTAACCATTGCGCCAACCGCATAGATTGTCTCCCACCGTAAATCACCACACCAGGTATAGGTAATATTGAAGCTAAACCCAGATTAATCGGTTTGAGAAATTCTGGTATTTGCAAAAAAGGAATTGGCCGTTCTATAAACTCATCCACAATATCACCCGATGGAATCGTCGCAAACCGCCATTCCTCCCCCCATAGATTTTCCGGTAATGGTAATGGAGGTAGTTTATCTACAATTACAGGATATTGTTTCGCTGCTAACCACTGTTTTAGAGCCAAAGTTCTCCGAGTAGCTTCAACCCGAATCCCTAAATTATTTGCCGCAATTGTCATTAAACTTAAAGACTGAGGACGAAATACTTGAATTAAATCTGGTAACTTGTCCTCACCCGCTAATTGTAATTGTTGGACAAGCCAAGTAGAATTAGCCTGGGATTGGAGACAACTTGCTGTAAACGCAAAACTGCGAGTTTCATCACAAACTAACAACTCCCATAACACCTGCCCTTCAACATTTTTTAGCGGACTACGATAAAAATCAGCCTGCCAAATCAGACTCATTCCCGACTCCATAAAAATTAAACAACTCAAAAGTGAATATAGCAAATTTAGTTTTTGACTAAACTTCTGGCAAATTCTATCGCTGCTTCTACTGTAGAAATTTTCCCCTCAGCTTGAGCAACACCAACCTCCATTAATAACTCACCTACAAATGGTGAAGCTGGAATGTTTAACGCCCTCATCATGTCCTTACCATTGAGTAAAGGAATAGGGTGTGCAACCACATCGTTTTTGTCAAGATAGCGCTTAATTAAAGGTTCATAACTAACTAACATACTTTCTTCAAACATCCCCTTCGCCACAATATCATTTGCTAAAGCTAATACCAACACAGCCGGAAATAAAATTCCCATTTCCCGAAACAGAAAATACTGTTTTCGCAAAGGCATATTTATCGCCTTTATTTCCGCAAACAGTCTTAATCCCGTTGTCACCGCTCTAATTTCTGCTCGACTATAGGTAAGTTCCTGTAATTCAACTTCGGCAATTTCCGGGCTTAAGTCCACAAGACAAGCTAGTTTAGCAGTAGCTAACCAAGAAGTTTTCACAGTTTCTCGCACATAATTTGCTAATTCTTCTCCTAACTCCTGCCAACCTTGGCTAATTAAAGCGGCAGCTTGATCAACAGCAGCTAACTTAATAAAACTTTCATCAGTTGCGTTCTTAAAAAAACTAGTCAAAACACCATCTTTCCAAGCAGTATTTAGCCAAAATGTCCCGTGATAACTTGCTAACAAATAACCAATTTCTACCCGTATCCGTTCCGTTGCTACCTGAACAATGCTTGTTACTAAACTGCGAATTGTCTCTTGAGTAGCTGGTTCAATAGTAAAACCAAGTTGGGCAGCTTGACGATAAGCCCGCATTAACCGCAAAGGATCATTTTGTAGATTTATAAGTGATATCATCCGTAAAAGTCCAGATTCTATATCCTTATAGCCTTGCAAAGGATCAATAATTTCTTGAGTATGGGGATTATAGGCGATCGCATTAATAGTAAAATCCCTTCTATGCAAATCCGTAATTAAACTTTCCCCCTCCTGTTGAGCAAAATCAGCCGTAGCCTCAGGAAACACCACACGGGCAATTTTTCTTTGGGCATCAAGTAACACAAAACCAGCTTGATAACGTTGAGCAATCTTTCGCGCTACCTTCACCGCATCCACTGGGATAATAAAATCTAAATCCACATATTCCCGAACCCTACCCAAAATCGCATCACGCACCGCACCACCCACCATATAAACAGGTTGTGGCAAATATTCCAGACTAAAAGGCCAATTTTTGGCAGCTAAACGAGCAGCAACTAATTCATCCATTGTCATAAAAATCAACCTAGTAACTAATGCCGATTATTTTGCATTAAGCTACATTAACTATAAAGCTTCCCAAAGTTGGATCTATTATGTGTATTTGCGTGAATTGCCGCTATGTAGACCGCTGCGTCACCTACAACGCCGTAGAAACCCAGCACCAACAGCCACACCTGACAGAAACACCAGATTTTGACCCCAACGAACCCTCCATCAACGTCAATATTCGCACACAAGGCGAAATAATTGAAATGGAATGGGACGTTGTTGGTTGTCTCAGCTTCAAACAAGAAACAGGTAAATGGTCTAAATTGCGTCCAGGTGAATTAGTCCCCACCTAATTAGGCTAGATTTTGGGATGTTGCTGAGTATTCACAGCCAAAATCAGCAACACCAATTCTCACAAACTCCATTAACTTCCAATTATTCTCTTTCTTTCTTTCTTTCTTTCTTTCTTTCTTCGTGTCCTTCGCTTCTTCGTGGTTCATTCACATTTGGTATTTTCTAGCAGAAAAAGAGTAAAAGCCCAAAATTAAGGTTGTTTCACCTTTAACATCTGAATTATGCTGTATTATTTATCAGAAAAATATATTTGCATTTACCTTGACAACCATAATTAAACATCTTCCACCAGATAAATACGCTCTAGCATTGCACACCACCACACCAGAACTCGGTTTAGCAATTAGCAACTTTGCAGACTATCCCCAATCTCAAGTTTGGAACTTAGGGCGTGACCTATCCAGTCACATTCATCAATATCTAGTTGAAGTAATTAAACCACGAACCTGGGCAGACCTAGAACTTATCGCCGTAGCCCAAGGACCTGGTGGTTTCACAGGAACTCGCATCGGAGTTGTCACTGCGCGCACACTAGCACAACAGCTAAACATTCCAGCATTTACAGTTTCCACCCTAGCCGCAGTAGCTTGGCAAGCCCATAAATCCCAAAAAAACTGCCAACATCCAATAATTGCCGTAGAAATGCCAGCACAACGGGGACAAATTTTTGGTGCTATTTATCAACCCAACCCTGATAATTCGGGCATTACAGCCCTATTATCAGATACATTATTCACCCCGTCTGCATGGCAAGAAATCCTAACTAATTGGCATACCAATCGGTTAATATCAGCCACATCTCACTTAGCAGCCACCGTCAACAGCATTTTGGAATTAGCCTATTTAGATTGGCAGCAAGGAAAAAATCCCCATTGGTCAGAAGCTCTACCTTATTATGGGCAACACCCAGTAGATATTTGAAGTTATCGAAATCCGTTTAACCCTTGCCATATAAAGCCCTTAACTGGAAATAGCCTCTGGTTTTACCCACCGCTAAAAAATATTTATCAAACCCCTTGACAGAAAGAGAAAGGATTGTTATATTAGATGAGTGCCGAAAAGAGAAACAACTTCCGGCAACTGAACCGAGAAAAAATAATACTTTGAAAGAATAGATTAAACCAATCCTCGTCGTAAAGATAATTGAAAGAGGATTCGAGATTTTAACTAATTTCGGAGCCAACAAACTCGAAAGAAACAAAATGGAGAGTTTGATCCTGGCTCAGGATGAACGCTGGCGGTATGCTTAACACATGCAAGTCGAACGGTCTTTTCGGAGATAGTGGCGGACGGGTGAGTAACGCGTAAGAATCTACCTTCAGGTCGGGGACAACCACTGGAAACGGTGGCTAATACCGGATGTGCCGAGAGGTGAAAGGCTTGCTGCCTGAAGAAGAGCTTGCGTCTGATTAGCTAGTTGGTGGGGTAAGAGCCTACCAAGGCGACGATCAGTAGCTGGTCTGAGAGGATGATCAGCCACACTGGGACTGAGACACGGCCCAGACTCCTACGGGAGGCAGCAGTGGGGAATTTTCCGCAATGGGCGAAAGCCTGACGGAGCAATACCGCGTGAGGGAGGAAGGCTCTTGGGTTGTAAACCTCTTTTCTCAGGGAAGAACAGAATGACGGTACCTGAGGAATAAGCATCGGCTAACTCCGTGCCAGCAGCCGCGGTAATACGGAGGATGCAAGCGTTATCCGGAATGATTGGGCGTAAAGGGTCCGCAGGTGGCATAGTAAGTCTGCTGTTAAAGAGTCACGCTCAACGTGATAAGAGCAGTGGAAACTACAAAGCTAGAGTATGGTCGGGGCAGAGGGAATTCCTGGTGTAGCGGTGAAATGCGTAGATATCAGGAAGAACACCGGTGGCGAAGGCGCTCTGCTAGGCCAAAACTGACACTGAGGGACGAAAGCTAGGGGAGCGAATGGGATTAGATACCCCAGTAGTCCTAGCCGTAAACGATGGATACTAGGCGTAGCTCGTATCGACCCGAGCTGTGCCGTAGCTGACGCGTTAAGTATCCCGCCTGGGGAGTACGCAGGCAACTGTGAAACTCAAAGGAATTGACGGGGGCCCGCACAAGCGGTGGAGTATGTGGTTTAATTCGATGCAACGCGAAGAACCTTACCAAGGCTTGACATGTCACGAATCCTGTAGAAATATAGGAGTGCCTTAGGGAGCGTGAACACAGGTGGTGCATGGCTGTCGTCAGCTCGTGTCGTGAGATGTTGGGTTAAGTCCCGCAACGAGCGCAACCCTCGTTTTTAGTTGCCAGCATTAAGTTGGGCACTCTAGAGAGACTGCCGGTGACAAACCGGAGGAAGGTGGGGATGACGTCAAGTCAGCATGCCCCTTACGTCTTGGGCTACACACGTACTACAATGCTACGGACAAAGGGCAGCTACACAGCGATGTGATGCGAATCTCAGAAACCGTAGCTCAGTTCAGATCGAAGGCTGCAACTCGCCTTCGTGAAGGAGGAATCGCTAGTAATTGCAGGTCAGCATACTGCAGTGAATTCGTTCCCGGGCCTTGTACACACCGCCCGTCACACCATGGAAGTTGGTCACGCCCGAAGTCGTTACCCCAACCTTTTGGAGGGGGATGCCTAAGGTAGGACTGATGACTGGGGTGAAGTCGTAACAAGGTAGCCGTACCGGAAGGTGTGGCTGGATCACCTCCTTTTAGGGAGACCTAATCCATTTAGATTGTCGAGAGCAATGTCAATTGCTAATAGAAACTAAATTGGTCTAACCTAGGTCGGTCGAGATTGGTAGATATCTTTCAAAGTATTATTCGGCTTAGTTCAAAAATTGAATTTTGGATCATCACTGAATCAAAGTCAGCACCTAACCATAACAGTTAGACTGCTGGGTGAAATTCCAGCCAGAACCTTGAAAACTGCATAAGAGAAAGAGAAATAGCAGGCAGACACAGACATTGAATGGATGTGAAAGCAAACAAGAAAAAATTGTGGTCAAGCTAATAAGGGCTAATGGTGGATACCTAGGCACACAGAGGCGAAGAAGGACGTGGTTACCGACGAAATGTTCCGGGGAGTTGGAAGCAAACTATGAGCCGGAAATATCCGAATGGGGCAACCCTATGTACTACCTGTTGAATATATAGACAGGAAAGAGCCAACCCAGCGAACTGAAACATCTTAGTAGCTGGAGGAAGAGAAATCAAACTAGAGATTCCCTAAGTAGTGGTGAGCGAAAGGGGAAGAGCCTAAACCAAGGGATTTATCCTTTGGGGTCGTGGGACAGCAATATCGAATCACTGAGGTTAGACGAAACAGCTAAATACTGTACCAGAGGAAGTGAAAGTCTTGTAGTCAAAAACCAAAGGATAGTAGCTGAATCCCGAGTAGCATGGAGCACGAGGAATTCCATGTGAATCAGCGAGGACCACCTCGTAAGGCTAAATACTACTGTGTGACCGATAGTGAACAAGTACCGCGAGGGAAAGGTGAAAAGAACCCCGGAAGGGGAGTGAAATAGAACATGAAACCATAAGCTTACAAGCAGTGGGAGTCCGATTTAACGGATGACCGCGTGCCTGTTGAAGAATGAGCCGGCGACTTATAGGCACTGGTAGGTTAAAGCGAAAATGCTGGAGCCAAAGGGAAACCGAGTCTGAAGAGGGCGAAAATCAGTGTTTATAGACCCGAACCCTGGTGATCTAACCATGTCCAGGATGAAGCTTGGGTAACACCAAGTGGAGGTCCGAACCGACCGATGTTGAAAAATCGGCGGATGAGGTGTGGTTAGGGGTGAAATACCAATCGAACCAGGAGCTAGCTGGTTCTCCCCGAAATGTGTTGAGGCGCAGCGGTTGTGATTAAATCTGGGGGGTAAAGCACTGTTTCGGTGCGGGCTGGGAGACCGGTACCAAATCGAGACAAACTCAGAATACCCAGAGAACACACAGCCAGTGAGACAGTGGGGGATAAGCTTCATTGTCAAGAGGGAAACAGCCCAGACCACCAGCTAAGGTCCCCAAATCATCACTAAGTGATAAAGGAGGTGAGATTGCCTAGACAACTAGGAGGTTTGCCTAGAAGCAGCCACCCTTGAAAGAGTGCGTAATAGCTCACTAGTCAAGCGATCTTGCGCCGAAAATGAACGGGGCTAAGTGATGTACCGAAGCTGTGGGATTACTAAAAATAATCGGTAGGGGAGCGTTCCGTCGTAGGTAGAAGCAGTAGCGGCGAGCAGCTGTGGACGAAACGGAAGTGAGAATGTCGGCTTGAGTAGCGCAAATGTATGTGAGAATCATACACCCCGAAACCCTAAGGGTTCCAGAGCCAGGTTCGTCCACTCTGGGTTAGTCGGGACCTAAGGCGAGGCCGAAAGGCGTAGTCGATGGACAAAGTGTCAATAGTCACTTACTGTTCTGTGGGAGCATAGATAGGGACGCATGAAAGATAGCCATACCCTGATTGGTTTGGGAGGAGTTTACGAACTCCGAGTGGTGAAGGATAGTGCCAAGAAAAGCTATATATGTGATGAAGATAGAACACCCGTACCCGAAACCGACACAGGTAGGGAGGTTGAGAATACCAAGGGGCGCGAGATAACTCTCTCTAAGGAACTCGGCAAAATGGCCCCGTAACTTCGGAAGAAGGGGTGCCCACTGTATAAGTGGGTCGCAGTGAAGAGATCCAAGCGACTGTTTACCAAAAACACAGGTCTCCGCCAACTCGAAAGAGGACGTATGGGGGCTGACGCCTGCCCAGTGCCGGAAGGTTAAGGAAGCTGGTCAGCGAAAGTGAAGCTGGCGACCGAAGCCCCGGTGAACGGCGGCCGTAACTATAACGGTCCTAAGGTAGCGAAATTCCTTGTCGGGTAAGTTCCGACCCGCACGAAAGGCGTAACGATTTGGATGGTGTCTCAGAGAGAGACTCGGCGAAATAGGAATGTCTGTGAAGATACGGACTGCCTGCACCTGGACAGAAAGACCCTATGAAGCTTTACTGTAGCCTGGAATTGTGTTCGGGCTTCGCTTGCGCAGGATAGGTGGGAAGCGGTGAGTTATTCCTTTTGGGGAATAAGGAGCTAACGGTGAGATACCACTCTGGCGAAGCTAGAATTCTAACCCATCTCCGTCAGCCGGAGAGGGAACAGTTTCAGGTGGGCAGTTTGACTGGGGCGGTCGCCTCCTAAAAGGTAACGGAGGCGCGCAAAGGTTCCCTCAGCACGCTTGGAAACCGTGCGAAGAGTGTAAAGGCAGAAGGGAGCTTGACTGCAAGACCGACAAGTCGAGCAGGTACGAAAGTAGGCCTTAGTGATCCGACGGCGCAGAGTGGAATGGCCGTCGCTCAACGGATAAAAGTTACTCTAGGGATAACAGGCTGATCTCCCCCAAGAGTCCACATCGACGGGGAGGTTTGGCACCTCGATGTCGGCTCATCGCAACCTGGGGCGGAAGTACGTCCCAAGGGTTGGGCTGTTCGCCCATTAAAGCGGTACGTGAGCTGGGTTCAGAACGTCGTGAGACAGTTCGGTCCATATCCGGTGCAGGCGCAAGAGTATTGAGAGGAGTCCTCCTTAGTACGAGAGGACCGGGAGGAACGCACCGCTGGTGTACCAGTTATTGTACCAACAGTAAACGCTGGGTAGCCAAGTGCGGAGAGGATAACCGCTGAAAGCATCTAAGTGGGAAGCCCACCTCAAGATGAGTACTCTCACTACGTTTTGTAGGTAAGGTCACGGGCAGAACACCCGTTAATAGGCTCTAAGTGGAAGTGCAGTAATGTATGAAGCTGAGGGGTACTAATAGACCGAGGGCTTGACCTCTATTCAATCAAGTTATTGTGATTTCTCTTTCTCAAATGCAGTCTTCAGGGTTGCTGTAATTACGAATTCCAAATTCCAAATTACGAATTCCAAACTACGAATTCCAAATTACGAATTCCAAATTACGAATTACGAATTACGAATTACGAATTAGCAACTACAGTCTTTCCTGGTGTCTATGGCGCGGTGGAACCACACTGATCCCTTCCCGAACTCAGAGGTGAAACGCTGCTGCGGCGACGATAGTTTGGGGGTAGCCCCACGTGAAAATAGCTCGATGCCAGGTCTATTTTTTTAATACAACAATGCCTCCTCTATTAGTTTAGAGGGGGCTTTGTTTAGTTTTCATAAAATAAAAGACATTCTAGCCTACCTTCCGCACCCTAAACTGTCACACAACGAAAATTGGTCGTTTGGAGATTTGGTTTTAGCGAACTGCTTGCAGCAGCGCTTCGCTATCGCCTACCAATATTTCTTGGTTTTGGTACAAAATACAACATTAAATGGGGATAAAAATCAGAAAAAACCGATTGTGACACCGGGGGGTGCGGAATGTGGGTTCTAGCTCTTATTGAGTCAGAAATGCCAAATATTATTTTGGAGTTTTTACCACGGTATAGTCCAGATTATAATTTAATTGAATTAGTTTGGCATTCTGCAAAAGAATATATATGACCTATCTTTTTTTATCCTACATTATGTATCTCTGGCTACATGAGTTTTTGTCCTTCTTCTCTCCCTATCAGGTATTAAACCTATCTTTAAAATAAATTATGTGGAAAAATAGAGGCTTTTCATTGTTTTTGGACAAGTCTATTCTCAATAGATGTAACCCAAACTACTATAAATTTCATAATTCCTAAATTCACAATTTCTCCCAGTTTTATGTCTAATCAAATTAATCTCCAAGTCAATGGAGAAACTCGTAATTGTTTATCCCCAATTACTTTACCCAAATTACTGCAACAGTTAGGTTTTAATCCGCGTTTAGTTGCAGTAGAATACAATGGTGAAATATTACATAATCAATTTTGGACTGAAACTCAAATCAAAAATGGCGATCGCTTGGAAGTAGTCACCATCGTTGGTGGTGGTTAATTTAACAAGCAAGAGGAACAAGATTCAGGACTATATAACCAACGATGATAGGTCTTCCGTTTCGCTAATTCCTTACCTTGACGGCCGAGTTTTTCCCGAAGCTGTGAATCTTGACACAACCGATTAAAAGTTTGCAAAACCTCATATCCAGAATCGGGATTTACTAACAGGCCATTTTCTTCATGATGAACTGCATCTAAAACACTACCTAAACGAGAAGCAATTACAGGTTTACCAAAATAACCAGCTTCTAAATAAACCATACCAAAATTATCTATAGTTTGATCTTCATAATTATTTGAATTTAACATAGCGAAAATCTCACAAGCTGCATAATAACCAGCTAAATCCCGTTCTGGTACATACCCAGCAAAATGTACCCGTTGATCAATTCGTAACCTTTCCGCTTGAGATTTTAGCTGAATTTCACAAGATCCTTCACCGCAAATAATGCAATGAACATCCACACCAAAATTTAGCAATACGGGAATATTATCTATTACCCGATTAAGGTTTTTATATTTAACTAAATCACCCACAGAAAGAATAACTATCGCTGTTTCAGGAATATTATAAATCTGACGGATACGATTACGTAAATCATCAATATGACTCAAACTAGTGGGATTGCCAAATCTTTCTGGCCTCACTACCGGATTAATGATATGAGTGGGTGTATCTAACCGAAAAGTATTTCTTAAAGAATTGCGAATATAAGAACTATTACAAACAATTCCATCGGCACGGTTGAGAGTTACTTTTAATAGCCATCGCCATAACGGATTACTAGCCACACTTATTAGATCATTACCATGTAAATAGATAAAAAAGCGAATTGGTAAAATATAACTGAGTAGCAATAACGCTGGAAAATCATAACCGTGGCACCATTCAATGTAGCGGTAATGATAGCGAAAATATAATTTAATAGCTAATAAAAAAGCAGCAATAATATTAAAGCCAGATTGGATTATATTTCCCAGCCAGTGATTACACCAAACCGGCAAATTAAACCAACGATAAACAGGAAATTGTTGGGATTTATCAAATTTCTTATCTCCAGCACAACCACCAGCTAAGACAATTACCCGATCTGGATCTTGTAAACAGCGATTATAGACATATTCACCAATTATACCCTCATCTGGGCGAAATATTCGGGAAATAACGAGGATATCTGGGTAAGCTGTTTTATCTCTAACTTGTGACCCTAGTTGTGATATATTTTCCATAATTAAGCTTGATAAATTAACTGGAATTAGGGCATTATCTTAAATTCAATAAAAAACTATTACTTCTATTCGGTTGTAGCACTACTAAATTCTTGCTGAATTTTGCCGGATATAGAAATAAAGTTTTTAGATGTTGCTAATTCAAAAAAAATGCAATACCTTTATTAAATTTGTGAGCATTCAGATTAGCCAAAATAATAATGGATTTTAGAGTTATATGAGATTATTTTCATCAAATATTTATCCTCTATATTCCCAAATTACCAAGTATTATGGCTCCTGAATTATTATTAATATTATCAAACACCTGACTGACAAAACTACAAATTATTAACCTATTTTACCGCTGATCATTGTTTGATTTGCCCAGGTTGATTAATGCTGGATAATTTATCTGCATAATTAAAGATAGTCATGATTTATCACTAATACTGCCAAGAGATTACTCAGAAACTGCTTGGGAAATTGTTAAATCTAACTATTTCCTTTAGAATACCCTAAATACTGGCTATTTTAGTGCCAAAACGCCAGAAAATATTAGTGCTTTTGTAATCTGAGTCATAGCATTTACTTCCAAATAATGATTTAATGACGCTCATTATTTCCACGTTTGTTGATTACATAATCATTCTCGTTTATTAGAGTATCAATTATTGCATTTAGCTAACTTTAAACTTGAATACCTTTAAATGGTAATCATGGATATATTTGGCACAATCAAGCCTATGTTCAAGGCTCATTTTTTAATCTAACTCAACAATTGATCAATAGTAAGTGTAAAATTTATAATTCTCACTGCGCTTACATCACTTATAAAAAGTAAAACCCCCTAAAATATAAGTGCTGAATATTTCATCTCTATCCGGAAAAAATTAGTTAGTAGCAAAAATAGTAATATAAAAAACTGACAAGACCTGAGTTGGGTGTTCGGTGTTATGATTTTTTTAAGGATAGAATAAGGGTTTGAGACTCGTACTTGGGGCGAGTTTTCCGCAAATTATCTTATGTCTAACTCAGGTATTATTACCTCCAACTCTAGTTTACTTTAATAGGGTGTGTTAGCGATCGCGTAAAGCACCAAAAGCCTCTAGAATACCTTATAATTATCAATACCTTGTCCATTTTTTGTAGGTCGGGTTAAGCGACAGCGCAACCCGACGCATTTGTTGGGTTATGGCTATGGCTCCTACGTCGCCACGCAAGCTATCGCCACACTTCGTAAACGTACCTCAACCCAACCTACAAATCAAGACTTTTTTCGATTTGGACAAGGTATTGATTATGCAGGTGGTTTTTTAATCTTAATACTAATTTGCTGCGTCATAAATGTCTGAAATGGAAGATTAAACGTTAGCTTTCCTAACCCGTGTTTAATTCCCATTTCCCAAACACTAGCTATACTCAAAAAAATCTGATTATTCTCATCGTTAATCAATTCTAAAACTTGATTACTAAGTCGAGAGTTATCTGTTACATACCAAATAAATGTATGTGTATCTATCAAAAACATCATCACATATATTCCTGAAAATCTTCTAAAGGTGCATCAAAATCATCAGCCATTGTTACCATTTCTTTAGCACTACCAGGTTGACGACGGTGTTTAACTGGTAATACAGGAATTAATTTCACCACAGGTTGATTATCTTTCATGATGATAATTTCATCACCACCAAGTGCTACTTCAATTAAATCAGATACGTGTTGAGATGCTTCATTAACGGTAATTTGTTGCATAATTACCACCTTTAGCTTTGTGTGTGCGACTCAACGGATAATTCTATTCTCTATCAAAACCTAAAAAAGAGAGATAGAAAACTCTACCTCTCTTTTTAATTGATCAAATTACTATTAGCTAATTAGCTCTTAGTATCTGCTGGGTTTGTGAACAAGGAAGCTCATAACTTGACACTGCTTAATGTTGTCAAAACCAACAACACGGACGTAGCAGTTACCATACTGAGAACGGCAACTTTGAACTTCACTCAATACTTCTTGAGCAGTTTTAGCGCCGAACAAAGGCAACTTCCACATTGTCCAATAAAGTTCTGTAGGTTCAGAAGTTTCGTTGAATTCAATTGCAGGAATAAAACCTTGTGAAATAATGTACTGAACTTGCTTGGCAATTTGCGCGTCAGACAGAGGGGGAAGATAAGAAAGGGTTTCGTAACGACGCTCTTTAGGTAAAGTTTGCATAGTTTTTGATAAGTGGGGGAGATTTTTTATGACTTGGTTGACTGACTAATTAGATAAATTATCTAAATTAGCATCAGATATTGTCTGTCTTTCAATTTCGAGGCTGGGACTTGATAAACTTAGTTGCGTAATGCGTTCGAGATGCTGGCGACGCTGTTCCATATTGGCTTGCTGAATCCCAGTTATCACCATTTCTGGTAAAAACTCCGTCACTTCTGCCGCTATGTGTTCCCTGACAGTCATAATTCGCAAAGCCAAATCTGACTTGACTAGAAACAGTTCCTCTATATAAGCTTCTCCGTCTTGGATTTTGCCAGCGGAGAAGTTTTGCAACCAATGTGCTAGAGGAGGATTTGTTTCGCCTAGCTGTGCCAATACAGTCCTCAGAGCCTGATAAGTCAGGTAGCTTTGGAGAGTTTTGGCTGTGTCTTTCGCAATTTGCTTTAAATCCATGCTTGACCCAGCCCTTTAGATTATTAGATTTTGGATTGTTTATGAATCCAAAATCCCAAATCCTCAATTATCAGACGGTATCCATTGCTTCAAACTCGAACTTAATTTCTTTCCACAGTTCGCAAGCAACAGCCAACTCAGGAGACCACTTAGCAGCTTCGCGGATAATATCGTTACCTTCACGAGCCAAGTTACGACCTTCGTTACGAGCTTGAACAACTGCTTCTAGAGCTACGCGGTTAGCTGTAGCACCAGGAGCGTTACCCCAAGGATGTCCGAGAGTACCACCACCGAATTGTAGTACGGAGTCGTCACCAAAGATTTCTACCAACGCGGGCATATGCCATACGTGGATACCACCGGAAGCAACGGCCATTACACCGGGTAAAGAAGCCCAGTCTTGGGTAAAGTAAATACCACGAGACTTGTCTTGTTCGATGTAGTTTTCACGCAATAGGTCAACGAAGCCCATTGTGATTCCCCGTTCACCTTCTAATTTACCAACTACTGTACCGGTGTGGATGTGATCACCACCAGACAAGCGGAGGGCTTTAGCTAATACACGGAAGTGGATACCGTGATTCTTTTGACGGTCAATTACAGCGTGCATCGCCCGGTGAATGTGCAACAGAATACCGTTGTCACGACACCAGCGAGCCAGGGTGGTGTTAGCGGTGAAACCTGCGGTGAGGTAATCGTGCATGATGATGGGCTGTTTGAGTTCTTTAGCGTACTCAGCCCGTTGAATCATTTGCTCGCAGGTAGGAGCGGTAACGTTTAAGTAGTGACCCTTGATTTCGCCAGTTTCTGCTTGTGCTTTGTTAATAGCTTCGGATACAAACAAGAAGCGATCGCGCCATCTTTGGAATGGTGCAGAGTTGATGTTTTCGTCGTCTTTGGTGAAGTCTAAACCACCACGTAAACATTCGTATACTGCACGTCCGTAGTTCTTAGCGGAAAGACCTAATTTGGGTTTGATTGTACAACCCAACAGAGGACGACCATATTTGTTCAATTTGTCGCGCTCTACTTGGATACCGTGAGGAGGTCCTTGGAAAGTCTTGATGTAAGCTACAGGGAAACGAATGTCTTCCAAACGTAATGCCCGTAAAGCTTTAAAACCAAATACGTTACCTACGATAGAGGTTAGTACGTTGGTGATAGAACCCTCTTCAAACAAGTCCAAAGGATAAGCAACATAACAAATATATTGGTTATCTTCGCCGGGAACTGGTTCGATGTCGTAACAACGACCTTTGTAGCGATCTAGGTCGGTCAGCAAGTCTGTCCAAACTGTTGTCCAAGTACCAGTGGAAGACTCAGCAGCTACTGCCGCACCAGCTTCTTCAGGAGGAACTCCGGGTTGGGGAGTCATCCGGAAAGCTGCCAATAAATCTGTATCTTTAGGAGTGTAATCAGGTGTGTAATAAGTTAGTCTGTAATCTTTAACCCCAGCTTGGTACCCAGACTTAGCCTGAGTCTTAGTTTGCGCGTAAGACATATTTTTCTTCCAAGAAGTCTTTCTTTTTACTATCAAATCACGTTATGTGCCACTTCTTCTCATTCCTACTCTTAATTCATTCTTAATGAAATTATAAGTTTTGCTTATGGTTAGGGGCGATCAATTTCTATGGTGGCAGTATTACTGCTGCACAAATTAGGTTGCAGTCACAATCACCGCAACAAGTTGTTTACCATGTTTCAGACGTACTGTTTGACGCTGTTATTTTTCGTCCCAGAAATACAAAATCTTTTCATCTTGAGTTTGCATACCCGACTAAATTGGCTTTACAAGCCGTCTGGGGAATTTTGCCTGAAAGCCGCATTCCAAATATAAAGCTGGTTTGCTGCAATTCTCTTTTTTTTCCTGATGTCTTTACCTAAAGCGGGTAAGGAGCGATCATGAGGCATTTTTCCTGAAGACAAGTTTAGTTAGGGGATGAGCAAGAAAAGAAGAAACTGCACATCACGGAATTTGTAGCTTACCCCACAATATATCAATAATTCAATAAGTTATTTTGCAAATTTTGTTAATTGATATATTTAAATTTGTTATTACATAAAGATTTAACATTTTGTTAAGATTTATTTGCAAATGTGTATATCTAAACTCTAGAGAGCTAATGATGTCAGGGCTTCGTTGTCAATTAATGTAATTTTTAATACTAACTTGAAATGTTTGCTACGGCTTAAAATCTATAGGACTCTCGCTTATCTGTTGGTTATTACACTTAAGCTATACTGCAAACAGTTCATAGTTTAACCAAATATGAAACCCCTCTCCAAACCTTTCCAGTATTAAATGTTATTCCTTTTCCCTCTCCTAAGAGGAGAGGGTTAGGGAGAGGTGCAGGGAGAGGCTTTGAACCTTGTTCTTTGTATGATAAAAAAGTCCAGCTTCTAGCCGTTTTGAGTATAAAGGATGAAAATATTATCAGAACAACGGAGGGTTTAGCTTGGTTAATGCCTTCAGTGGGTACGGCTCAACCTCATTTTGGTTTTGGTCGGTATGTGAAATAGGAGTCAGGAGTCAGGAGTCAGGAGTTAGGAGTCAGGAGTCAGGAGGAAGAATTAGAAGGAGATAAGAATAGTCTCGAATTTGAGAAAGTAATAGTAATATTAGGACTCCTATTTGATTTTTGAATAAGACTCAGTAGGTATCAATTCTGTATTTCCTGTTCCCTGTTCCCTGTTCCCTTGCCCCAACCACAATTTTTAACGCCCACCTACTTACTTAATTGACAATTATCAGTTGACAATTAACAATTGACAATTATCAATGATCAATTCTTTATGGCAGTTACTACCCAACAATTAACTCAATGGAAACAACAGGGACGGGCGATTGTTGCGTTAACTGCCTGGGATTATGCGATCGCTCAACTTTTGGATCTAGCTGCTGTAGACTTGATCCTAGTTGGTGATTCTCTTGCCGTTGTCCTGGGTTATGAAACTACTTTACCAATAACTTTGGATGAAATGATCCATCATGCTAAAGCTGTACGACGTGGGGTCAAAAATGCTCTAGTTGTGGTGGATTTACCATTTTTGACTTATCAAGAAAGTATTTCCCAAGCTATGCATTCTGCCGGTAGGGTGTTGAAGGAAACGGGGGCGCAAGCGGTAAAATTAGAAGGTGGCTATCCCGCAATGGTGGAAACCATTACTCGGTTAGTGCAATCTGGGATTCCGGTTATGGGTCATGTGGGTTTAACACCCCAATCAATCCATCAATTAGGGTTACGACAACAGGGAAAAACCCAGGAAGCAGGAGAGAGAATTTTCAATGAAGCGATCGCTCTTGAACAAGCTGGTGTTTTTGCGATAGTATTAGAACATATTCCCACAAGACTAGCACTGCAAATTACACAAAAACTCCGTATTCCTACTATCGGCATTGGGGCAGGTTCTAGCTGTGATGGTCAAGTATTAGTGACTTCTGATATTCTCGGACTTTCGGAAAAACAACCACCATTTGCCAAAGTTTATACAAATTTGCGAGAAACAATTACCAACGCTGTACAAGATTACGCTGTTGAAGTCCGAGAAAGACAGTTTCCTAAATAGTTAATATTCCCGGAAGAATAGCCTTTCATAAGGCTATTGATTCCGAGATTATTGATTGATTTTCTTTTTTTCTTCCCTCCATTCAGCATCTGCTTTCATCATTCCCTTATAAAGTGCCTCATGTGCTTCAATCCCAGTCCTAATGGACTCTTTTTCTCGCTCTAAGGTAACTCGTTCCTGAATACCTTTTGCCGCTAACTGGATATTTTCTTCTATTGGTACACCTTCTGCCGTCACCATTGGCGCATACCATGTAGCTTCTGAATCAGGAGTCCGACGACTAACCAAAATATCTAAAGCCTCCCAGTCATCACGGTTTCTCCGTACATAAGCTCTTAAATCATCTGTCGGCATTTGATCAAAATTAGGTTTCATAAATAAACCTCCAATTTCCTTCAGGAAAGATTAGAATTTCCATTTCATCACCTGCCAAAATGTATACATATCCCTTAATTTCATTAAACCGAATTAAGTGGATGTCTAGAAAGCTGTTAGAGACCATCTGGCAAACCCTGAGACAGGTTAGGGCTTGTACAGCAGTAGAATTAAAAATGGTAGTTTCCTCAATTGTGACATAAATAATCTTAAAACGAATGTCCCAATTTTCGATTACAAGTCACTTCTAACTGTTTTCAGCCCCAATCCCCAATTAAACCAATTTCAAATCAGGATATTCAGCAAACAAATCATCTGATGTCAGTGTATCCCCTTCAGCTTGGGGAGTCCACAGCAATTCAATTGCTAACAGTTGTTCACCGGAAAGACTACCAATTTGACGTAAGGCTTGGCGTAAATCATCAGCATTATTAATAGCAGGAATTTCACATTTACCCAAAGTCGCTGCTAATAAAGTGACGATAATATATTCTCCAGGACCTTCACTAATCAAACGAGTGGGGTTATCCACTTCACCTGGTAAGGCTTCTTTACTAAGAACAGCCTTGAGTTGATTATTGACATTAGAGAGAGTTTCTTCGCTAAACTTACTGCGTTCAGCTAAAGACAAACGATTAAATTGGGATTCGGCAGAATTTAACTTTGCTTGTTGAGTTCCACTACCTGCATATACCCAGTATTCAGGGTGACGCAATAAAGCCAAACTAGCCTCTTGTAAAACTTCGCTTCTTCCCTCTGGGGTGTTGGTATCAGCAGTTTCCGCAATCCGATTGAGTTCTGGTTGTAAATCTCTGGCTTGGGCTAATAAACCAACTTGTAACAGGGTGACAGACACGGAGGGATTGCTGCTATAGCTAACTTCTTCTGATTCTCCACTGGTAACACGGCGAAAGGTTTGGACTAAAAAATTCGCCATTGCAAAAAAGATTAAAATCCCAAACAACCCACCAAAACCACCGCCGAAACCCCATAAGGGTAAAAGAAACGGAAAGCCAAAACCACCACCATAAGGGGCATAGTAGCCGCCATTACCGGGCATACTTGTCCGGGGTGCATAACTTCGGCTAGAAGGCATTCTAAAAGAACCACCACCAATTCTGCCACCACTACGGGCTGCTAATGCATCATTAGCATGACCAAAAGCCAAAGTTAGCACTAAGCTAAGGATAAAGACGGTTTTAAATAGGGGTTTGAGGAATCCTTGTATTTTTTTACTCATAACACATTTATGGAGACAACTGTATTTTTATGATCACTTCTCCGGTTTTGAAGAAGTGACACTATCTCTAATCTACCGCGTCTTTTCTTTGTTAGGGTGGAAATAGGGAGAGATTTCTGGCGTTGATAACCGTACAAGGAAGTATCTTGAGAATCAAAAAACTTTAGAATAAATTAATAATTTTTCATTCTCATTTATGCAAAGCTGATACGGCGGTATGCACTTGGATGAGATACAGTGATTAAATTGCAAAAGCTGTAGGGTTTCCCCGCCCTCTCAATTGTATTGTTTTAGTTTCCTATCTGTTCCCTTTTTTGTAATTTGGATAATTTATTGATATGAAGTGAATCACAAATTATTGAATTATTCAAATATCATAACCCATAATGTAATCATCCAATACAAATCCACTACCAAAATCTTTTATCTGACTATCAATAATTTTAAACCCAAATCGAGAATAGGCTTTAATTCCTTTTTCATTCCTTTTATTAACATTGAGGATGATTTTTTTGCTGTTCATTGCTTGGGCTTTTTGGCAAATATGAAATAACATCTTTTGACCATAGCCAAAACCATGTAATGATGGTAATAAGTAACATTTATGTAGTTTTAAATAATTTGTAGTATTTATCGTTTCTGAACCATAAGATAAATAACCAACTAATTGAGAATTATGTAAAACTTGATCATAAAAGATGCCTTGGTGATAAATTTCATGTTCAATGACTCCTATGCCATACATTTTATTGAGCATATACTCAATTTGTGCATGGCTGAGAATTGTCGAATAATGGCTATACCAAATCTCTCGACTGATTTTTCTGAGTTCTGCCAAATTTGTATCTAATAACTGAGTAATGGTAATTGATGAAATATTCATAGAGAAAATTATATTCTAATGAAAATTAAATTTGATGATTATAAAATAAATTTACCATTTAATTGAGATCATATAAAATTCATATTTGATTTTGGAAATATACGGAGAGTGCTACTATTTAGAAAACGAGAGAAAAAAGCAACTATGGCAATGGATGATACATTTGACACCCTAAATCAATCCTTATCTATCCCCAAAGTCAAGATATTGACGATGTTTCGGCTAGGATTGTTTCAAATGGGGTTGAGTATGATGTCTATCTTGACTCTGGGAGTGCTTAACCGTGTCATGATTCAGGAAATCGCAATTCCGGCAACTATAGGTAGTTTAGTATTAGCAATACCTTCTTTTATCGCACCGACAAGGATTTTATTTGGGCAAATGTCCGACGCTAAACCCTTATTAGGTTATCATCGTACGGCTTATGTATGGGGAGGAGCAGGAATATTTGCGATCGCTGCATTTTTAGCGGTACAAGTAATGTGGCAGTTAAATGCGGCTAATATTGGTGATAAGTGGACATGGACTACCCAAACCATCGGTTGGACAGCAGTTTTAGGGTTAGTGTTCGCAATTTACGGTTTAGCAATTTGTGCTAGTGGTACAGCATTTGCAGCTTTATTAGTGGATATCTCCGAAGAAGACAACCGTTCCCAAGTTGTGGGGATTGTTTGGTCAATGTTAATGGTAGGGATTATAGTAGGGGCAATTATCAGTTCCAGCTTATTAAAGCAATTAAGCACAGACGCACCTCTAGAAACTTTACAAGCGGCAATTAATCGTCTATTTATAATTGTTCCCAGCATCGTTTTTAGTTTAGCAATTGTGGCAACTGTAGGAGTTGAAAACAAATATTCCCGTTTCTTAACCCGTGCCAATAAAGGAAATCGGGAAGATGGTATTACCTTAAAAGTTGCTTGGAAAATTTTAACAGCTAGTCCACAAACAGGCTTGTTTTTCACATTTTTATTAGTGATGACTATCAGCTTGTTTATGCAAGATCCCATTTTAGAACCTTATGCAGGGCAAGTATTTAAAATGCCCTTAGCAGAAAGTACCAAACTCAACGTTTTTTACGGGACAGGGATATTAATTTCCTATGGAATCACAGGTTTTTTCATTGTTCCCCGTTTGGGTAAAAAAAGGACTATAAAGTTAGGTTGTATCTTAGTAGCAGTTGCCGCTTTATTAATAGGTGTTTCTGGATTTTCTGCAAATCCATCTCTCCTAAAATCAACTTTAGTTTTATTTGGTTTATCTACTGGTTTTGTCACTACCGCAGCCGTTACTTTAATGTTAGACTTAACAATTGCTGAAGCCGCAGGTACATTCATTGGCGCTTGGGGACTTGCCCAGTCTTTATCTAGAGGCATTGCTACGGTAATTGGTGGTACTGTTTTAGATTTAGGACGCAAGTTTTTACCCGATAATTTGGTCTTAGCTTATGGCATGGTATTTCTATTAGAAGCTGTGGGAATGTTGATATCAATTTGGTTTTTGAATCGAGTCAATGTTACAGAATTTCAAACTAACACAAAACAAGTTTTAGCCTCTGTTCTCGAAAGTGACTTAGATAATTAACAACTAACAACTAACAAATAAAACATAACCAGGGATACATTCTATGAGTTACTACATTGCGCCTAGTTTTCTTGATAAACTTGCAGTTCATATCACCAAAAACTTCTTAAATATTCCTGGGATTCGCGTTCCTCTAATTTTAGGTATTCATGGACGCAAAGGTGAGGGGAAAACTTTTCAATGCGAATTAGTCTTTGAGAAAATGGGTATCGAAGTCACCTTAATATCTGGAGGAGAATTAGAAAGTCCAGATGCAGGAGATCCAGCGCGGTTAATTCGGTTGCGTTATCGGGAAACAGCAGAATTAATCAAAGTGCGGGGGAAAATGTGCGTACTGATGATTAATGATTTAGATGCAGGTGCGGGACGTTTTGACGAAGGAACTCAATATACAGTAAATACTCAGTTGGTAAATGCCACATTGATGAATATTGCTGATAATCCCACAGATGTGCAGTTACCGGGAAGTTATGATTCCAATCCTTTATGTCGTGTACCCATTATTGTCACCGGAAATGATTTTTCTACTCTCTATGCACCATTAATTCGTGATGGGAGAATGGATAAATTTTATTGGGAACCAAACCGCGATGATAAAATAGGAATTGTGGGGGGAATTTTTGCACCTGATGGACTTTTAGACCGAGAAATTACCCAATTAGTTGATACTTTTCCTCATCAATCTATTGACTTTTTTAGTGCTTTGCGTTCTCGGATTTATGATGAACAAATTCGTAGTTTTATCCATCAAATTGGGTTTGAAAATGTCTCTTTAAGAGTTGTTAATAGTTTAGAAGGTCCACCAGCATTTAAAAAGCCAGATTTTACACTCTCTCATTTAATTGAGTCTGGTAAATTTATGGTTGGTGAACAAAAACGGGTAGAAACTTCTCATTTAGTAGATGAATATAATCGTTTAAATCGCGGTAAAGCTTCTCAAGCAAGTTTACCTGTTGTGGAAAGTCCAGTTAGCAAACCTACGGTTAATCAACCTACTCATCTAAGTTTAGAAACTCAAGAACAAGTTCGCCAAATTTTATCTCAAGGTTGTAAAATTGGCATTGAACACGTTGATGAAAGACGGTTTCGGACAGGTTCTTGGCAAAGTTGTGGTTCTTTTAATATTGATGCCCATTCCGATGCTATTTCTACTTTAGAATCTTGTTTATCTGAATATAATGGTGAATATGTGCGTTTAGTAGGAATTGACCCACAAGCAAAACGACGGGTAGTAGAGACAATTATTCAGCGTCCCAATGGTAAGTAATTAGTAGGGGCGGGGTTTCCCTGCCCTGGATTGTATTGTATTCTAAAGATATAGCGTTTTTCAATTCAGTGAGGTACAAGAACCCCAACCCCCTCCCCGCAAGCGAGGAGGGGGCTATAATATACTCGATATGATTAGAAAACGCTATAACTGCTATATTAACTAAACTGGAGTTAAAAATAGATTAGCTTCTGCTTGTCTTCTGCGTCTTAATCCAGCTTCTACATTGCTACCGGGATTTCTGTATTTCAGAAAAGTTTCTTCAATCTCATTCCATTTCTTATCTCTCAAAACTCTAGTCATGCTTGAGAAGTTGGAACTGCCATAGAAGTTAGCACCCAAGTTATAACCAAAACTCAATAAAGCACCCTGTTGATTGGCGTTTAATTCATTCCAAACCGGAATTTTTTGCAGAGGTGGAAGATAGCTATTCTCTAGTTGAAGCATCAATAAATCATCTGCTTCTTGTTGAGTGATGCTTTCACCTAATTTCCAGTTACTACCATCTCTTTTTTTAGTAGTACCCCAACCAATGGTGATAGGTAAATTACCACTGAGAGGATCTGGGTAAGCTTTTAAATAACAACCTTCAAATTCTTTAATCAGAGGAATTCCTGGAAGTGGTAGTTTTCCAGTTGTCCCACCAAAACCTTTTTTAGGGGCGCTTACAGTAGGGGATGATGTAGATGATGCTGCGCTTGTTGTTGCTTCTCCCAGGGCATTATTTAAGGCATTTTGAGTATTTTTCCCAACGATACCATCGGCTTCAAGTCCTTTTTGACTTTGAAATTGTTTAATGGCTTTGAGAGTGTTATTACCAAAATCACCATCTATTTTTCCTGGGTTTAGATTAAGTGCTTTTAAGATTTCTTGGAGTTGTCGAACTTGTGATCCTGTGGCACCTTTCTGGAGAGTTTCACCGCTATTGAGATTTAATTTGCTAGGCATTGTGTTATTATGGGGACTGGATTTAATCAGTTTAATAATTAAGAAAAAGCAAATTTAAAACTTACTTTTTACCTATAACAATAAGTAAACAATTTCCATCCATTTTTGTGAATGAATTTTTGATATTTACTAGTTGTCTGTTCTCAGCAGTAGAATCATTATTGCAGTCATTGCCAGTTAATTCAACCAAATTTTAAAAACTTAACAAATTATTAGTAAATTTCTAGATAATCTCACAAATTTTAGCATCATTTGCCGGATGGTAGAAACGGAAATTTTGATTTAATATTCCAGCAGTTGCCATCATGCAGGAGTAGAGTTAAATGAGTTACTGTGCATTCAGAATAAAACTGACGCTGGACAAATTCTGGCCAAGCAGTCCGAAAGCTTTCCATTGTTAAATCCCGAAATGCTACTGTGAGATGGGGGATAAAGGGGCGAGTTTTTCCGACTTGATCAATAATCCCTAAGTTGGTTTGTAGATGTGTAACTAAATCTGTTTGTAAATTCAAAAGTGGTTGACTTTTGACTACATCCATGTATATAACACGAGGCGGAAAGGCAGCAAACCCGTTGAATGTGATGGAAATTGATTGCTGTTGAATAGCGAATGTTTCCAAAGATGTTTCTAGACTCAATAGGGAATAATCTGCCCATTCAAAGGGCGGCTGTAAGGTAATATGGGGGGGTGATTTTTTAGCACTGTAGGAGGCATATTTATCTGCAAAATACTGTTTAATTTCGTTTGCATATTCTTGGATATTTTGTGGTGGTAAGAGGGCAACGAAAAAGCGACTCATTTAATTCTCCTGCTTTTACTACATAATTATACAGTATGGATGTGTAAATGGGTAGCGTGTGGCTATGGAATATTACATAAATCATAAAAATATATGAATCAGCACAAATATGATAACAAATCATGATATTTTGTGATAAATCAGAAATTATTCATTTAAAATCTCATCTGAAGATATGGCTTGGTTTGTCAAAATTGAAACTGGTAAGGTTGAGAAACCCACCTTTGACCAATATGTACCTGCCCATAGAGCCTATGTACAAGAGTTGATTACTAAAGGACACAAAGCTAAAACAGGTTATTGGGCGCAAAAGGGTGGTGGAATGATGTTATTTGAGGCGGCATCAATGGATGAGGCACAAGCAATAGTATTGGCTGACCCCTTGGTACAGAACGATTGTGTCAGCTACCAATTATTTGAATGGCGAATTGTTGTGGAATAATCCACAAATTTTGAATTTTCGTGTTATGATGATGGAAGACCTGGATCTATGCAACTTCAACGCCCAAACTTTGTCAGGACCGGAAGGTAGCAGCAATAAGGGATGCTTGTGGTAGGCGTAGTCTCCGGGTCGCCTTATTTGTAGGAGCTTTCAGCAGCAATGCCTGGTTTTGGAGATATTGTACAAAAAGCTTTTTATCTTGGTGTGGGGTTAGCCTCTTACGCTGGCGAAAAAGCTGGGGGGAAGTTAGCCGAACTGCGATCGCAATTTCAAAAATTGGCAGATGAAATGGTAGCCAAAGGTGAGATGAACACGGAAGAAGCTCGCCGCTTTGTCGAAGATATGATGAAGCAAGCCCAACAGCAATCAACATCTGAACAAACGCCTGAAAAAACAGCCCCTTCTGAACCTCGTCGGATTGAAATTTTAGAGGTTGACGAAGAACCAACTGTGAAAGAGGCGAAAAAAGAAAATAAAGAAAATGGCGATAATGTAGATGAACTACGGAATCAAGTGTTAGAACTACAGGAAGAGTTAAAACGGCTGCAACGTGAACCGTAAAAAGCAATTTTTGATTTTGGGTATCAGAAACATTTAATTCTTTTAATTCTCAAAAAATGACGCTGTACCCAAGATGGTTTGAGTTGCAATTACCAACCGTAAACTCCATAGCTTCCAGTCAAACGGTGTTAAGCGTCATGTTTTTAGCCTTTTAGAGTATAAGTTATGGAACAGTGGCAAAAAGACTTAATAGGCATGATTGAAACCGTGACTGATGAAGTAGAGCAGTTCTTCCTAGAAATAAATGATATGGTAGACGCTTTTTTTGAGATTACGGAAGAGATTACTGAAGAAGTACAAAACGCATTGGTGGCTGATATTGATACCTTCGCTACTTTGCACGAACAGTTTTTACAGGACTTGACCGAACCATTTTTGGAAATTTATTGGGAATTCGGGGACATTTCTGAAGATATAGATCCTGGTTTTCCTTATGCAGTAGAAGCTACACTAGAAAAAAATGCTGCTTGTATTGGTTGTAGTAACTATCACGGACAAGTTTACAGTGGTAATTTGCTAGTCTGTGGTATGCACCCTCATGGTTGGGATGATGAAAGTTGTCCAGATTGGGAAAAAGAAATTGAGTAGGTGACTCATGAAGCTGGGGAGAAATGTTAAAAACTGTTAAGTTAATAATTGTGAATCTCTGCATTTCTTTTTATTAACATAATGAGTAACTTTGCACCTGAAACTGTATCTCCAGCAAGTCAAGAAATGAAATATGGTGAACGCGAAATTGCGGAGGGGAAATTAATTACATTTCCTAACCCCCGCATTGGCAGACGCTATGACGTTAATATTACTTTACCGGAATTTACTTGTAAGTGTCCTTTTTCCGGTTATCCTGACTTTGCGACTATTTATATTACATACATTCCCGATGAAAAGGTAGTAGAGTTGAAGGCACTCAAGCTTTATATTAACAGCTACCGCGATCGCTATATCTCCCATGAAGAAACAGCCAATCAAATTTTAGATGATCTAGTTGCAGCTTGTGATCCTTTAGCAATTACTGTGAAAACAGATTTTACCCCTCGTGGGAATGTGCATACAGTTGTTGAAGTCAGACATCAAAAAGCTGTTTAGAGTAGGAGTCAGGAGTCAGGAACTATACTGCAAACGGCTTGATTGTTTGATTCTAAACGTAGGGGTAAAGCAAGAGCTTCATTGGTGTCAACTTAACGTAAAACGGGCGGTTAGAAACCGCGTCTACACAGGCAAAACCCACCTGCGTGGGTTTCAATCCTTGATTTTTCCTTAGTCCGCGCAGGCGGACTTTGTTTGTGTAGCCGTGAATTCCATTCGCCAGGGCTTAAGTTGACACCATTAAGCTTTTGCTTTACCCCTACACATCTGGGTTCTTTGTCATTAGACATCTGGTGAAAATTAAATATGCGTGACATGAAACCCCTGTAGAGAGGTTTCATGGAACGTCTCTACAATCTTTACCGGAGATGTCTATTAGCCATAACCCAACATTATCAAGGATCTTGTTGGGTTTCGCTGTCGCTCAACCCAACCTACATTTCCTTAACCGACAAGCACCCCTACTAAGTAACTAAAGCATTGCGGGGAAAACCATTTTGTTGAGCTAAGTTTTCGGCAATTAGCTGGCGATAAACGGCTTCATAACCATCAGTCATGTGCTGAACGCTAAAATTTTTGTCCACATATTCACGACAAGCGTAACGATCTAAGTTACTTATTTTGTCAAGAGAATGAATACATTCTGCCACATTATTACAAAGGAAACCTGTTTCACCATCAACAATCACTTCTTCTGCTGAACCCATTCGCATGGCAATTACAGGTGTACCTGATGCCATTGATTCTACCATGACTAATCCAAAGGGTTCTCGCCAAGTAATGGGGAATAAAGTTGCATAAGCACCCCCCATAAGGGCATTTTTTTGTAGATGATTGGCTTCACCTAAATATTCAATTTGTTTACCATCAATATGTGGTTTAATTTTTTGGTCAAAATATTCCAAGTCTACTAAATCTACCTTACCTGCTATTTTTAACTTCCGACCAGTTTTTTTAGCAATTTCAATTGCTAAATGTGGTCCTTTTTCTGGGGACATTCTCCCTAAAAAAGCTAAATAAGATGGTTCATTTGGTTGGGGATAAAATTCATAACTACTAACATCAATGCCATTATAAACAGTGTCTACGTAGTTTAATCCTAGCCGGGGTTCTTTTTGAGAATTAGAAATACTAATATAAGGCTGTTTTTTGCCATATTTAAAGATTTTTTCATTATCGGGAGTAAAAATTCCATGTAAAGTGTGAACTGTAGGAGTTTTGACTAAATTGGCATAAACTAGCGCTCCTAGTCCTACATGAGAATGGATGATATCAAAATTTTCTGCTTGTTCATAAACTGAAGCTAATAGCAGCATTTCATAAATAGCCGGCTCTTTAATTGTAGGATCTAGCCTTAAAGCGCGGGGATGCACTGATACTAATTTGGCTAAACTTAAAGAATCTCCTGATGCAAATAATGTCACTTCATGTCCTCGACGGACTAGTTCATCAGTTAATAACCCCACTACTAATTCTATGCCACCATAAGCTGGTGGGGGTACTCTCTCCCACTGTGGGGAAACCTGAGCAATTTTCATGTCAATCTCCTAAGATATCAGATTTCTATTTCTAGTTAGTTGATGAATAAATGAAATAACTAACGCAGAAATAGCTAAAAATATAAAAACCACCCTTCTTTATGATTACTACCAAATCTTATGTTTTATATTTGATATTTTTTGTCTATCTGAGGTAATGTAAATGCCTGATACTTAAGAAATAAATTAGACAGAATATAATCATCATGGTTGTAATTTTTAACTTGACTGAGAACAAAAAAATCAGTATAGTATGACACGATAACCAAATATTTGCATTGATTAAGTAGCATGAATATATACAAAAAAATAAATAAACCGCGTGTTTCATGGCAGGTGATTTTTGCACTGATTATATTTGTGTTTATGTACTTACCTATCCTGGTACTGGCTTTTTATAGTTTTAATCAGTCTCCCTACAGTGCTACATGGCAAGGTTTCACCCTGGAATGGTACGGAAAATTATTTAATGACGACCGGATTTTATCGGGGTTATATAATAGTTTGGTGGTGGCTTTTTGTGCTGTGGGGGTTTCTGCTGTTATGGGAACATTAATGGCTGTGGGGTTGGCACGTTATGACTTTCCTGGTAAGAAATTATATCAGGGAATTGCTTATTTACCGTTATTAATTCCTGATATTGCGATCGCAGTTTCTACCCTAGTATGTTTAGCAGCCTTTGCTATTCCTTTGAGTATATGGACTATTATCGCCGCCCATATCGTATTTTGTCTATCCTATGTTGGTTTGGTAGTGTCTGCGCGGATGAATAATATTAATCCCCATTTGGAAGAAGCAGCTTTAGATTTAGGTGCGACACCAACACAAGCCTTTATTTTAGTTTTATTACCTCAATTAATGCCAGGAATTATTTCTGGGTGTTTATTGGCTTTTGTATTGAGTTTGGATGATTTTTTAATTGCTAGTTTTACTGCGGGAAGTGGGACTAATACCTTACCAATGGAAATCTTTAGCCGCATTAGAACGGGAGTTAAACCGGATATTAATGCTTTAAGTGTGATGTTGATTTCTATGACTGCGATTGTGGCTTTGATAGGGGAATTGATTAGAACTGCGGGGGAAAGGAGAGAATAGGGTGAAATCAATTCAAAGTAGAAAAATGTTTTAAAAATTGCATAAAAGCAGGAATATGATATTTAGCATAATTACTCTGTTCTGAGTAAAATTTAGCTATTTGCCTTAATAGTTCATCCCTAAATACCTCCTCTGTATTAGTCCAATCACTTGGTGGTTTAATGTCTTCCCAATAGTCCTCTTTAGTGTTTTTATCCTTAACTTTTTTAAGCATTAATAAGGCATAAATTAACTCATTCCTGCGTGTTTCATCTGAATTTTCAAACTGTTCTTTCCAGGAATCACGTAACTTTTCTAAATCTGTACAATCAGAAATGTTGAATAGCGTAATAAAACTTTACATATTGAAATAAACTTAGCCTATAAGTGCTATTTTTCATCTTATCCAAATAAGTTTTCTAAACCAATGAACATAACTTATTTCCTGACACATATAGGACTGAAGATAACGGAGTTTATCTAATAAAGTTTTGCCAAATTCTTGCGGTATTTCTATTAGTTGCAATATCAAATAAGCGATTAAACAGCACATTATCTGAATTCTAATTCCATTCTCATTCTTTGTCATAAGTCTGTCTAACTTGAGGTGCATTTTTAAGAATTTCCATAACAATTCAATTTGCCATCTTTGTATGTAAATTTCCATAATCTCTTGATTACTAACTTGCTCTTCTCCTTCATTTAATAAGTTTGTTGCTAAACGAAATTCACTCTTAGTTTCTATATCACAAAATGCTACTACTCTAATTTCCACTTCTCTTTCATCTTTGCCAACTTTACAATTACCATTTTCTAGCATTTCTAAAGTGACATTATTTTTAATTCTTAAGACAAAAGCTTTATTTTTTTGTTGTTTTAATTCAGATATTCTTTCGGAGGATGCAAATCCTCTATCCATTATCCCTACTCCTTTTGACGGAATTGCTTCTACTGTTTCTTGTCCATATTTATGGTCATGTCCTTGCCCAAAATGAATCACCATTCCACCAACTTCTGATGTCAAACTATCTAACCCACAAAATAGTTTTACTTGATGATATCCTTGACTCCATAATAATTTACTTGTTAATGTAATAATTGTTGAATCTATAGGAAATAATGCTTGGGTTTCTTCCTTTCCTTTTTTCTTTCTCAGTTGATTGTTTAATTCAGTTATTATCTCCAAAAATACTTGAGTATCTCTCTTTTTACTTGCCTTGGAAAAATTTGATATTTTTAAATCTATCCCTTGATTATTTAGTCTTTGAAATAAATCTCTCATACTCACTATACTTTTATCCATGACATACTGTAACCACACTGATACAAATGAAAATGTGTCCAGAACTGGATAATCTTTTTTGGGCAATGGTTTCAATATTGTTTTGACCACTTCTGGGAAATTCTTTAAGCGCATAATTTGATAATTCTTTATCTATATTTTTTTAGATTGTATCAAATTATGGTACTTTTTTTTAATCTTTTCCTAACATTCAACACTTCTGCTGTACAATCTAATCCTGAACAATGACTAATGCGATTAGAAACCTTTGATAAGTTATTTTATAAGTCATTACTATTAATAATAGCATTTGCCATAGTAATATAAACATCTTCAAGAATAAGTTTTTGACTATTATACATAGGAACATTAATATAATCATCAAAAACTTCTTGCAGTTCAGGTATGATGAAATATGCTTCTTTGTGAATTAATCCCGTCACCCAAATGCGATGGTTTCTGGCATTTTCCTCATTAATTTGACCTTGGTGATAAAGATTTAAGAAAATTTCTTCTGTATTAGAGAAACCGTAATTATCAATATTTTGGGACTGTAAATCTAAATCAACTATAGCAAAAAGCTTATCAGGATTTAAGTATGACTCTCTACTACCTTCTTCATGTAATTCTAAAAGCTTAAAATAAGTATCTATAACACCTGTTCTACCTTGACAATTAAAAAATTCTGGTTTGTATGTTTTCCATGTCTTTGGAATGCATTTTATGTAAAAATCTGCATCTGGCATTTGCTTCATTTTTCCGTAATTTACTGTTGTTTCATCACTTAAATTTAAAATACTACCTTGACCTTCACACAAAACAACAATTCTCTGTCTAATGTTTGGATTTCCCAGAATTTCGTTACAATGTTGCATTAGTTTTTTTTGATAAGTATTCATAGTGGAATATTATTATCTGATTTGATAAGCTTTGGTTTTAGTTCCCTGACATGAGCCGGTGTAAGCGCTCGACATAATTGATAAGAATGAGTTGCTAAAATATATTGATTACTAGGAGACCATTCTTCTAAATCTCTAATTATTTCATATTGCCAATCTGGATGAAATCCTATTTCAATTTCATCCATGAGAACAATAGCATCTTCGATTTTATTATACTTTATCCATAAGTAAATGCTCAATCTTTTTAATTCACCATGACTTAAATCTTCAGGATAAAGTTTAATATTTTCATCATTTGTGTCTAACTGGAAGATGATTGTGGATAAATCTGTAGAAATATTTACTTTTTTATAAACCAAGAATGAATTCAAATCATCTAATAATGCTTTATATCGCTTACCATACTCACCTTCAGTTTTTATAGCATCTCTGTAATCTTCATTTATAGCATTTGTGAATACTGTAATCATCGGTTGAGCAAAATCATAAGTAAAAAATCCTGGTAGTTTCAATTTAGACATTTTTAATTCTGAATCATAATTTTTATCACCATTTTGTTCAAAGAATCGTCTTCTGTATTCGTGATGAGTAAATAGAAAAACTTGACTAATAGGAGCAGCTAAGAATACTTTATTTGATATTTCATCTAACCAGGCTTCTGCTTTATTGATATCTAAATTATCACCAATTTGGCATAATACAAATTCATTTTCTTCAGTATTAATTCCTGAAGAATAATTACATATATATATAATGTTTTTTTCATGCAAGTATGTGGATATTTTTTGCAATACAATATCTATTTTTTCTTTTTCCTGCGAAAGTTCATCAAGATTTAGTTGATATGAATCAAGCATTTCTTCAACTTCTTCTTTAAAATCTGCAACTGGCAATCTTCTTATTCTAGAGGATATTATATTATTATAGAATAATTCACGCATTACTTGTTGGAATCGTCTGTGCTTAATATCATCATTTTCTAGCTTTTCATGAATTTCTAATTTATTAATTGCTTTTTCTAGTTGTTCAATATCTTGTTCTGTTTTATAAATATTCTTAGTGATATTTTCTAGTTTTTCAAAATTAGATAATTTCCAGTCTTCATTGTTTTTGTATTTATGATCTTGTTTTAATATATTTTCGATATAAGTGTTATGACAAGCTAGAAATTTAATTTCAACTTCTTTTTCACCATCCCAAATTTTGATGATAGCTAATACTCTATCACTAGAGTCATCATTAAGTGTAAAGCCATGTAGTAAATTCTTTATAAAAATTTTTCTTTCTGGATTTGTGCAGCAATGTAATAACACAAAAACTAATTGTAAAAGTGTACTTTTACCACCTCCATTGAGGCTTCCTAAAGGAAAGATATTAGGGACAAACTTTCTATCAAACTTAATATCAACATCTTTCAAAACGCGGAAATCGGGTACTTGAACTTGTAGTAACTTCATGTGAATTTTCTTCCTTGAGAAATATTACATATTGGAATTATACCGTTAACACTGAATCACGGCTAACCTAATCATAATTCATTTAGGGTGGGCATTACCCATCACTAGACTTTACAATATTTTACACCTTAAACTTAACCGTGATCAGCTTCATGGCTGCTTCGACATCTTCTAAAGGCATAAATTTGGAAATAACCTGCACCCACAGAGTAAAATCTGATTAATATGTCTTGCTTAAAAAATCCCATATACTGTATTTGTGCTAGTGTAACTTTTAATTACTCCCTGTTTTTCGCTTTCTCAAATGAACACTATACCCGAATCCATCCCCAATTGGGAAGAAGAATTGGATAATGCCATTTTTACCTTTGACGATATCCAAGCCGAACTTAACTACAAACAAGCCAAAAACGCACTCCGAAACTTAGTTAAAAATCTTGATCTTTCCCCTGTGGAAAAATCAGGGTTAGAAGCAGAAATTCATGATTTAGAAACCATGCTAGATAAACTAGAAAGCATGGTAGTCCAAATTGCTGCTTTTGGGATGGTAGGACGGGGTAAATCTTCCCTTCTCAATGCTTTAGTCGGTCAAGAAGTCTTTGTTACAGGTCCCCTACATGGTGTTACTCGTGATGCACAAACAGTAAATTGGAGTATTACTGAAGCAGCTTTAGGGACTTTAAAAGCCACATTACCCAGCAATGGTCAATCCCAAGTTGAATTAATTGATACTCCTGGATTAGATGAAGTAGACGGTGAAACTCGCGCAGCTTTAGCTGAACAAATTGCCAGGCAAGTAGATTTAATTTTATTTGTAATTTCGGGAGATATGACGAAGATTGAACAAATAGCATTATCGCAATTACGAGAAGTAGGTAAACCGATTATTTTAGTCTTTAATAAAGTTGATCAATATCCCGAAACTGACAGAATTACAATTTATGAAAAAATTCGAGATGATAGAGTGCGGGAATTACTTTCACCAGCAGAAATCGTTATGTCCGCAGCTTCACCATTAGTCAGAATTGCGGTACAAAATCCTGATGGGACTAGAGGTATAAAACTCCAAAAAGGACAATCACAAGTTGACGAATTAAAATTGAAAATATTGGAAATTCTGCACCATGAAGGTAAGGCATTAGTAGCTTTAAATACTATGCTTTATGCTGATGATGTTAATCAGCAATTGGTACAACGTAAACTAATAATTAGAGAAGAAAATGCTAATCAGTTAATTTGGAAAGCAGTCATTACTAAAGCATTAGCGATCGCACTCAATCCTGTTACAGTAGTGGATATACTCAGCGCCGTAATTATAGATATCTCCTTAATTTTAGGCTTATCCAAGCTTTACGGTATCCCCATGACCGAAACCGGTGCAGTCAAATTACTCCAAAAAATCGCCCTGAGTATGGGTGGTATCGGTGCTAGTGAACTATTAGCAAATTTGGGTTTAAGTAGTTTAAAAACCCTACTGGGTATCTCTGCAACAGCAACCGCCGGCATGACAATTGGACCCTATTTATCCATAGCTATAACCCAAGCAGGTGTAGCTGGAGTATCTTCATACAGTATCGGTCAAGTTACCAAAGCCTATTTAGCCAATGGTGCAACTTGGGGACCAGATGGACCAAAAGCAGTAGTTAGTCAAATTCTATCAACTTTAAATGAAACTTCAATTTTGAACCGAATTAAAGATGAATTGCTGATTAAAGTTAGACTCAGAAAAAAAATATGAATTCTGATCAAATTTTTAGTAGGGTGTGTTAGAGACAGCGTAAAGCACCATCTTTATTGTTTAACTATACTCAGACTTAGGGCATAAAATCTGCATTGAGAACCTCAACTAAAGAAAAAGATGGCTCTTCCGGGAATAAAGTTGCGGGAAGTTGATATTTATTTATTGTATCATTTCTAGCATCTGTATAACAACCTATAAATACATCATTTAAAATACCTTTTAAACTCGGACTATCTGCTAGAGTATAGGCTATTTGTCGTCTTTGTTCAACGACAGTATTACGCCAGCCCCTAGCATTGTAATCTTTTTCCTCTGTCAAATATTGTAGTTTTAATAACTGTTCAATTAGGACAACTAGGCGAGTTTTTAGTTCTTTCTTTTCACTCCTTCCTATACTATCAATTTCTTCAATCAAATTCCCAATATCTAATTGTTCTAATTTTCTTTCTCTCAAAAGTGTAAGTGTAGTTTGTATCCACAGATAAAAATCTTGCTCATATAATGTTTTATTAGTATCAATGGTCAGCATAACAACATCTCCTGACTCGATAGACTCCTAAGAAATTATACAACTAACTAATTCAACTTAGCAAGTAATTGACGAATTACATCTCCATCTCTAGCATCAGGAACTTTGATTAAATAAATCTGTAAGTCTTCCGCAGCTTGAGAAAACTGCCCCAATTGATAATACAGTAATCCCCGATCTCTTAATTCAAAACTTGCTTCTGGAAACAACAATAAAATCCGTTCTACAGTTCTTAAACTCCTTTCTAAATCCTGCTTTTGAAGATAAATATATTTTAAATTAGTCAACATTCGTGTTAAAAATTGCCGATTACTCACAACCGCTAAAAATTCAGGTTTGAGTGTCACTTCTTGCTGATAAATTTGTGAAAGTCTTTCTTGACAGTCTTGGGCAAACATCACCTCACCACCATTAAAAGCATCCACAAAAATCCCTATATCTTCCACGTCTGGACGAATCAAAAAATGTCCCGGCATTCCTACCCCAACCATCGGAAAATCAATCCGTTTGGCTACCTCCATATAAACCAGTGCCAAAGTAATCGGAATACCCGTTTTCCGTTCAATGACATCATTTAAAAAACTATTGCGGGGGTCATAATAATCAAGCTTATTACCATCAAAGCCCAATTCTTCGTATAAATATTGATTAATACTTTGAATAACCCGTAGAGGATAGCGAAAAGAAGGCAAACGTTCCTCTAACTCCATTGACATTGTATCAATAGCATTTAAATATTCTTCAGTATCAATCTCTGGATATTCTTCCTGGGCGATATATAAAGCTGCCCTTGCGAGATTGATATCCTCGTCAGGTTGTTGAATCTCTTGGTAAAAATACTGTCGTGCTGACGAGAAGTTCATAAGCAATCAGGATGAAGCGATTAGAGGAAAGTACAGAGTTTTTTGTGTCTCCTCCCATTTTAGATTATTCAAGAGATTTATGGAACATGGACTGGATATATCCGTTCTAGAACCTGAAAACAAGAAAAAAGAGCATCATTGTAGTATAATCAATATAGATTTATAATTGTTACCGCCTTATTAAACTTTTCAAACCAGTTCCAACATGAAACTACCTGACTTAGATCCTGAAAGTATAGATCGGATTATCGAAATGGCTTGGGAAGATCGGACACCATTTGATGTTATAGAAAAACAATTTGGACTTTTGGAAAAACAGGTAATTGCTCTGATGAGAAGGGAAATGAAATTATCTAGTTTTCAAATGTGGAGAGAAAGAGTTACCAAACGTAAAACCAAACATTTAGAAAAGAGAGAATTTATTGCCGGTAGATTTAAATCCCAAAATCAAAAAACTTAAATTGACATAAAATCTAAAATTATCTATGATTGGAATTTGGATATTAGGCGATCAACTTTCCCTACAACAATCAGCCTTAAAAAGCTGTAATCATCAAATAAATACACCTGTAATTTTCATCGAATCATTACAGCATATCCAAATCAGACCATATCATCGCCAAAAATTAGTGTTAATTTGGTCAGCAATGCGCCATTTTGCAGCAGAATTAGCACAACTGAAATATGCAGTCACATACAAAATAGCCACAGATTTTCAAACATCACTCCAAGCATGGATTCAAGTTAATCAAATTACCGAATTGCGGGTAATGACACCCAATGATAAACCATTCATCCAAATAATTCAAAATTTACAATTACCTTGTCTAATCACCTTAATTCCTAATAATCAATTTTTATGGAGTACAGAAAAATTTACTGCTTGGGCGAAAAGTCGCAAACGCCTATTAATGGAAGATTTTTATCGAGAAGGAAGACGAAGTTTTCAAATTTTAATGGAGGACAAACAACCAATTGGAGGACAGTGGAATTTAGATAAAGAAAATCGTCAACCACCTAAAGGTAAATTACATCCACCCCCAGCCCAATGGTTTACACCAGACGCAATTACTCTCGATGTTATAGACAAAGTTAACTCTCTTTCTCATTTAACTTATGGAGAAATAGAACCCTTTGATTGGGGAGTAAATCGTCAACAAGCACTTCAAGTATTAGACTGGTTTATTCAACATCGTTTATCAGATTTCGGTACTTACCAAGATGTGATGATTACCGGAGAACAGACAATGTGGCACGCATTAATTTCTCCTTATTTGAATATTGGCTTACTCCAACCATTGGAAGTAATTCAAGCCGCTGAAGCAGCATATAAACAACACCAACTACGTTTAAATAGTGTGGAAGGTTTTATTCGTCAAGTATTGGGTTGGCGAGAATATATGTATGGCATCTATCATTTTGTAGATACAGAATATGCCGAAAAGAATTGGTTTGGTCACACCCAATCATTACCCGAATTTTTCTGGACAGGTGAAACAAACATGAATTGTTTACACCAAACTATCACCCAGATCAAAAGTACAGGTTACGCTCATCATATCCAGCGGTTAATGGTATTGAGTAACTTTGCTTTAATTGCAGGAATTTCACCCCAAGCTGTAGAAAATTGGTTTCATGCAGTATTTATTGATGCTTATGATTGGGTGATGCAAACTAATGTTATTGGTATGGGTTTATTCGCAGACGGAGGAGTATTAGCATCTAAACCCTATGCTGCTTCTGCTAACTATATAAATAAGATGAGTGACTATTGTAAAAGCTGTGTTTATAATCACAAAGAACGGATAGGTGAAAATGGCTGTCCATTCAATTTTTTCTATTGGGATTTTCTGAATAGACACAGAGAAAAACTGCAAACTCAAGGACGAATGAGCTTAATTTTAAAACATCTAGATAAAATGTCTTCAGAAGAATTGCACTCTATCCATCAACAAGCTGAAAACTGGTGGAGTCTTCGTCAGAATTAATTATTTTTGTGCATACAGAGTCAGTTTCTAAGCTGGGGAACTAAAACCGGATTTTAGGGGTTTTGAAGTGGGGAGACTGACGAAAAGAATTTGACCCCTCTCCAAACCTCTCCCGGCACTATGCGTTAGCCATATCTTTCTTGACACTCTTGAAACCCTTATAATATGAGGGTTTAGCAATCCTAAACCCCTACCGGGTTATTTATATTTGTTTGATATATCTTCCTTATCAAGCCCATTGTAACAAATATAAAATCCGTTGTCAATCCCCAATACTCTCTTTTTGCGCTTTTTTGTGGAAGTAATTTATTTTGCAGTTCCAGGATTTTCACAAAATCGGGGATCTCTTCTTAATAATGAATTTAAGGCAAAGGTGGAGTCGTTAAGTGCTAACCTAAAAGATGATATCGCTTGATCTAGGGTTTTAAACGAACCCACTTGTGAAAAATAGCTTCATTCATTTAGGCGCAGCATGGTCACCACCGCAGAAAAAACAAACATTGGTTACATTACCCAAGTAATTGGTCCGGTTGTAGACGTTAAATTCCCCGGCGGTAAATTACCCCAAATCTACAACGCTTTAACCATCACAGGTACAAATGAAGCTGGACAAAACATCAGCTTGACCGTTGAAGTACAGCAATTGCTAGGCGACAACCAAGTTCGCGCAGTTGCTATGAGTACCACCGACGGTTTAGTTCGTGGTTTAGAAGTAGTTGATACTGGATCTCCTATCAGCGTCCCCGTTGGTAAAGCCACATTAGGACGGATTTTCAACGTTTTAGGCGAACCTGTAGACAACCAAGGTCCCGTAAACGCGGAAGCATCTCTACCTATTCACCGTGATGCTCCTAAATTCACAGATTTAGAAACCAAACCTTCTGTGTTTGAAACAGGGATTAAAGTTGTTGACTTGCTAACTCCCTACAAACGCGGTGGTAAAATCGGTCTGTTCGGCGGTGCTGGTGTTGGTAAAACCGTGATCATGATGGAATTGATAAACAACATTGCTACCCAACACGGTGGTGTATCTGTATTTGCGGGTGTGGGTGAACGCACACGCGAAGGAAATGACCTTTACAACGAAATGATGGAATCTGGAGTTATCAACAAAGATAACCTCAACGAATCCAAAATTGCTCTAGTTTATGGTCAAATGAACGAGCCACCCGGAGCTAGAATGCGGGTTGGTTTGTCTGGTTTGACAATGGCTGAGTATTTCCGTGATGTCAACAAGCAAGACGTATTACTATTTGTTGATAACATTTTCCGGTTTGTACAAGCTGGTTCTGAAGTGTCCGCGCTCTTGGGTCGGATGCCTTCTGCAGTAGGATATCAGCCTACTTTGGGTACTGACGTGGGTGCTTTACAAGAACGGATTACCTCCACCACCGAAGGTTCTATTACTTCTATTCAAGCTGTATATGTACCTGCCGATGACTTGACTGACCCCGCACCTGCAACCACATTTGCTCACTTAGACGGTACAACAGTATTGTCTCGTGGTTTGGCTTCTAAAGGTATCTATCCTGCGGTTGATCCTTTGGGTTCTACTTCCACCATGTTGCAACCCAACATCGTTGGTGATGAACACTACAACACTGCACGGGCTGTACAATCCACCCTGCAACGTTATAAAGAACTCCAAGACATCATCGCCATTTTAGGTTTAGATGAATTGTCTGAAGAAGATCGTTTAATTGTGGCAAGGGCGCGGAAAGTTGAACGGTTCTTGTCTCAACCTTTCTTCGTAGCTGAAGTATTTACTGGTTCTCCTGGTAAGTATGTGAAGTTGGAAGACACCATTAAAGGATTCCAACAAATTCTTTCTGGTGAGTTGGATGCTTTACCTGAGCAAGCTTTCTACTTAGTAGGCGATATCACCGAAGCTAAGGCTAAAGCTGAAAAGCTCAAGGGTTAGTCATTAGTCATTAGTCAGTGGTCAGTGGTTTTTTATGCAACTGACAACTGACAACTGACAATTGACAAAAGGCAAATGACAAAGGACAACTGACAAATGACATTAACTGTTCGTGTAATTTCCCCAGACAAAACTGTTTGGGATTCTGAAGCTGATGAAGTAATTTTACCTAGCACTACTGGTCAGTTAGGTGTTCTCAGTGGACACGCTCCCATGCTGACAGCCTTGGACATAGGTGTAATGCGTGTTCGGGCTAATAAAAGTGCTGGTTGGCAAGCGATCGCTCTTTTAGGTGGTTTTGCTGAAGTTGATCAAGATGAAGTCACAATTCTAGTCAATAGTGCTGAACGTGGCGACAAAATAAACCTTGAAGAAGCCCGCACTGCTTTTAATACAGCACAATCTGGCTTAAATCAAGTTAGCGCAGATGACCGGAAAGCACAATTCCAGGCAAATCAAGCCTTTAAACGCGCTCGCGCTCGTTTTCAAGCTGCTGGTGGTTCGGTTTAAATTGTGTAGAGTATCAAAGACTAATGAGGGTGGGCTATTTTGTCCACCCTTATTTTATCCTTCTATAATTTTTATCTCTTCTGTTGTTAGTTCGTAAAGTTGATAAACTAACTGATCTATTTCTGTTTCTAATGTGGTTGTATCTGCTTTTGGATCTAATTTTTTAGCGGTGAGAATCTGATTAACCATTTTTTCTAATAACAATTCTTCAGTTTCCGTAGTTTCTTTAATGGGTAACATTTCAATTTTATACTTTTTCCATCTATTTGTACCCATTCCTGTGGTAGTTGAAATCTGGTTAAAATACCATTCTGATAGTTTTGAATTTAAAATTGCTAACAAATATTTAAGTTTTTCACCAGTCATTAAAAATGTAGTAGCTTCAGCATAATAGCTAGAGTCATCAAAAGCAAATTTAGGTTTATCAGAAATTTCACCCCAAACAATTTTAGGTTTATTAAAATCATCTAAATAAGCACAGTTTCTTAAATTTGTCCAATCTTTACCCTGATCTTGTCTTTGTTCAATTTGAGGAAGAAAAGAAATTAAATAATTATAAATAGATGGGTAATTTTCTTTAACTTTTATTCTCTCGATGTTATTTTTTGCCACTCCATTATGTGTATTAATTAGATAAAATCCAGAAAATTCATAACTATATTTTTTTAAGTCTCTACCTCTTAAAATTGGCTGAATTATTTCAGCAGAATTAGAACTTTCAGCAATTAATTGATGTTTAGTTTCCTCATTGATAATAAAAGCTGCATTTAGTCCAGTAAGCAAACCTCTATTAATATTAATATCAAATTCTTTTAAAAGTTTAGAGGATTGCTCTATTTTTTGTTTCAAACTTACGGTTTCTTCATTACCTATAATCCATTCTGATGTATTAGGTATTGTAAATTGAAAATAGTTTTTATCAAAATACTCTTCTAATGAAGAACCAATCAGATAATTATTCGTTAAACTAGCAACATCAAAAAATTCATTAACTTTATCTTTTTTCAAGATGAAAATATTTGATTCTACAGTTGCTTCCTCAAAAATTTGCATATCTTCAATATTTAATAAAGTTTGAGGTTGGAGATTTTCAATTAAATATTTTTTCAGTAAATCACCATAAATAGTTTTTAACCAAGAATTAGAAGTAATGTAAGTTAAAAATCCTGCTTTTCTTAACAAACAACTTCCTTTTTCGTAAAACAAGCAATAAATATCTGAACCCCTTGTATAAGTTTGATAATTATTTTCAAAATAAGCAGTTTGATTTTTTTCTTTAATTTTAGATAGTGAAAAATAAGGAGGATTGCCAATTACGACATCAAAACCGATAAAATCACCTTCATCATTCAAAACTTCAGGAAATTCAAACCGCCATTCAAAAGCATTTTGATACAATTTACCACTTTTTTTATCCTCAATTTCACTATTAAGTTGATTAATTTGCTGTTCTAACTCTTCTTGCTTTTTTTGACGACTTTTTGCTTCTGCTTTACTTTCTGCAAATAATGACTTCTGATCTCGTAAATGACGAAGTTCTGCAACTTTTTGATTTCGCTTTTCTATATTCGGATCATTGCTACTAATTTCTGTACGTATTTTACTTTTAATATCATTAATTAACCTCTCTATTTCCTGTTTTTTATCCTTGTTATCAGTATTATGATAGGTTGTTATAGCATTTCTATAACTTTCAATATTCCAATTGCTTTTTTTCAAAATTGTCCGTAAATCCCAATTTAAAGGAAAACGACTGATTAAAGAATTACCAGTTTTAATATTAATATCAATATTTGGTAAAGTTTCCAATTCTCCTATATTCCCCTCTCCTGGTAGGAGAGGAGTTAGGGATGATGTCTTATAATAAGCATTCTTTAAAAGCTCAATCCATAAACGTAACCGACAAATATTAACTGAATTAGGATTTATATCTACACCAAATAAACAGTTTTCAATAATTGTCTGTTTTTCATGAAAAAGTGTTTCTTGTATGCGTCTACTTTCTGAATTTTTAGGATTATATTTGAAAAAATTACCATCGTCATCTGTAATATTTAACTCATCATTTTCAATTTTTACATCATAATCTCTTAAAGTTTTTCCTTGTCTATCAAGTAAAACCTTCAAGTCACTTTTAATAGTAATAATTTCATTTAAAGCTGAAACCAAAAAATGTCCAGAACCTACTGCTGGATCACAAATTTTTAAACTATTGATAATCTGATTAGCTTCTTTTTTATCTGTTATTTTATCATACAATTCGTCAATATTTGCACAGTTCCAACCTTTAATTTCCCTGAATTTTTGTAAAACTGCTCTGCGAATAGTTTCCCGACACATATACATAGTAATAAAGCCAGGAGTGAAGAAAGAACCATCTTGATAACCGTTAATTTTCTCAAAAATTAAACCTAAAACAGAAGCATTAATTAAAGTTTTATTTTCTTCTTGAATTTCCTCTGCACCTTCACTGCTAAAGTCGTAAGCATCAAGAAATGCAAAAATATATTCTAGTGCTTTTAATTTCCCTGTCCGTGTATTACCATTATCTTTAAGAACTGTTTTGTTAAAAATAGAAAGTTTTTCATCATTGATTAAATTACTAATAACTATGGTTTTATGTTCGATTTCTGATACTTCAAATAAAGAACTATTCAAATAAGGAATATTAGCAACAATATTTTTTATATGTTCGTCTCTTTCATCTGGTTTACGAGATAAAACACCAAAAAATAAACGGTTGAGATTACCAAAATCTTGAATCTTTGCTATATTGAGAAATCCAAGAGATTTATCACCTTGATGATAGTTAATTAATTGGGATTCTAAAAGTTTCAAAAAGAGAATGCGATTAATCCAAGTAATAGCTAATTCTAAACTAACATTAAAAAGTCTCTCTTCGGTATTTTCTCCAAATTGTTCTAAATTTTCTAATCTGTCAATTTTGCGTAATTCTTGCAAACGAGTAATAGTATTTTCAATTAATGAACCCTGTTCCCTTTCATTAATTGATTTACGCTGAATTAATTTTTTACTACCTTCTTTAATTTCCGTTAAACCAAGAATGTGTAGTAATTCACTATAAAAGTTTCTATTTAAACTATTGCTATCATTAATAGTAGGTAACTTTAATAAATGTTGTGGTGAAAACAGCTTAAATAAAGGAATCAGTTTTTGATCATTTTCAGGATTTTGATTAATTAAATACTGTTCATAATCTCTAATATCAAAATGTGTGAAAATTAGTTCATTTTGAATTTTATCTATTGCAGGTTGAGCAATTTCGTTATAAAAGAAATCCGTGCGAGAATTAGATAGACGTTTTTCTTCAAAATCAGTAAATTGCTTGACTAATTGTTTATTCTGAGCAAACAAATTGTCAAAAAGTGTTGCATCAAAAATGAACCATTCATGAATATTAGTAGCAATTAAATATTTAATTTCTGGATTTTTATTTGTAATCCGTTCTCGTAAAAAGTATAAAACTAATTGTTGTAATGCTTTAGTATTTAAATTATTAACCTTGAGCATTTCATTGTTATTTACCTTTTTAGCCTCTAAAATCACACCAACATTGCTTTTAGTATCTTTTCCATTATAAATTACTAAGTCATTACTGGCTTTAATATTTATTAAGTAATCAGCACCATAATAGGTATTTTTCAAAAAATCAGTAAGAATATTTTTATGAAATTCCTCTCTTTCGTTTTCATCAATTTGATTAAGTAGTGTAATCAGATTCCTTTTAAATATCTCAAACTCATTTCTAATTGGTTTAATTCTCAGAAATGTTTTGCTTAATGCTTGTCTAGGTTTAATTTTATTGTCAATCATATTGAATTACCAAAAATTATAATTTTATTTCACGCAGAGACGCTCCAGGCGCAGAGAGTAAGAGTTTGAGAGATGGAATTTTCGACTTTCATACCCCAATTCACCAACCCCTTAATATTCAGCCTCACATTGTAGCATCAAATTAAAATCAAGAAATATATTGTAATATTTTCTAACAAAACTTAAGCCATAAAATATCTAACTTCTTAAAGAAATCGGGGATATGACTCTTACAATGTATACCTACGGCACGCTACGCTATCACGCATCGAACAGGAAAACCAGAAAGAAGATATGCAGACAGCATACGGAGAAGCTCAGTTTAATCTTTATCAACAATACCTTGTCCATTTTTTGTAGGTCGGGTTAAGCGACAGCGCAACCCGACGCATTTTTTGGGTTATGGCTATCGCCACACTATGGCTAACGCCACGCTCCGCGAAGGTGAACGTGCCTCAACCCAACCTACAAATCAAGACTTTTTTCAATTTGGACAAGGTGATGAAGAAGAGTTGATCATCCCAGTGTTGGGTGGAAATGAACTGCAAGATATTCTTTTAGGTGTACGTTGGCTACAAAGTAAGCGACTAGTAGCAGATTTTACCGCTGGGGTGCTAACATTGGGTTAAAAAATTACATTAAGTTTAAGAAAAATCATTCCCTCCTGATGAAGTGATACCTTAGATGATTAGTTGCCCAAAGAGGCACATATATGAAAAGCTTTCCGTTTTCTCTTGGTAAAAGTAAGCAAAATAAGTTTGTCAGCGTGGCTACATCTGCAATTGCAGCCTTAGCTTTAGCAGGTGGTGTTAATGCTGCTAATGCCACTCCCATAAAAACACTGACAGCAAAAGAATTTACTTCTGTTTCTATTCCCTCTACCCAAACTCAACCCGTAGTTACTCAATCAGTAACTCGTCCAATCCCCTATCAATCAATGGGAATTGAGCCTTTAATCATTATTCCTGCCATTATTATTGGTGGTTGTTTCTTATTTGGGGGACTGGTAGTTATCGGTGAACGGGAAGTGGGAATTGTGGTGAAAAAATTCACCCTTTCCGGTAAAGGATTACCTCCTGGTAGATTAATAGCCCTCAATGGTGAAGCGGGTTTACAAGCCGATACCCTCGCCCCTGGTTGGCACTGGGGTTATTGGCCTTGGCAATATGCAGTGAAAAAAGAGTCGGTAATTGTTGTCCCCCAAGGTCAAATCGCTCTGATTGTCGCCGCTGATGGGGCTTCTAACCCTCCAGAACGGATTTTGGGCAAAATTGTCGAATGTGATAATTTTCAAGATGCTCGGAAATTCTTAACCAAAGGTGGGGAGAAAGGACGGCAAATTGCTTTTATCACCGCAGGTACTTACCGCATCAATACAGCGCTGTTTAAAGTGATTACAGCAGCAAATGCCAGTAAAGAGGGTATGCGTCCAGAACAGTTACAAATCTATGAAATAGCAGCGGAAAAAGTTGGTATTGTGACTACTTTGGATGGTTCACCAATTGCCGCAGGTGAAATTGCTGGGCGTGCTATTACCGGACATAATAATTTTCAGAATGGTCAAAAATTTATTGACGCTGGAGGACAACGGGGTTTACAAGAACAGGTGTTATTATCGGGTTCGTGGAATCTCAATCCTTGGTTGGTAAGTATTGAACAAGTACCGATGACTCAAATCCCTATCGGCTATGTGGGTGTGGTGATTTCTTTTGTTGGTGAAGAACAGGAAGATGTGAGCGGGGCATCTTTCACTCACGGAAATTTGGTTAATCAAGGACATAAGGGTGTTTGGGTTGAGCCTTTATATCCTGGGAAGCACCCGCTCAATACTAAAGTGATGAAAGTTGAGCTAGTGCCGACAACAAACATTGTCTTAAACTTTACTGATAGAATTAGCGGTCAGCATGGGTATGATACGAATTTAACGGCGCTGAAACTTCTGTCATTTGATGGTTTTAGCTTTGATTTGGAGATATTCCAAATTATTCACATTGGTGCGTCAGATGCTCCGAAAGTGATTTCCCGCTTGGGTTCGATGCAAAATGTCATTGATCAGGTTTTGCGTCCCATTGTGGGGAATTATTTCCGCAACTCGGCTCAAGAATATACTATCCTGGATTTCTTGATTGCCAGAAGTGAGCGTCAAGTTGAAGCCTCTGAATACGTTAAATCTGCCTTACGTGCTTATGATGTGCAAGCAGTGGATTCGTTGATTGGTTTGATTACGCCACCGAATGAATTAATGCACACGCTGACAGACCGGAAAATTGCTGAGGAACAACGCAAAACTTACGAAGTTCAGCAAATGGCAGAAACCCAACGACAAATGTTAGTCCGGGAAACAGCGATCGCAGATATTCAGCAAGAGTTGGTAAAATCGGAACAAGGTGTCACAATTGCCGAGTTGCAAGCTAACGCACAAATTCAGCAAGCAACAGGTGAAGCTGAAGCCACTAAACTTAAAGCCATAGCTGAAGCTGAAGGTATCCGGGCGACAGGTAACGCTAAGGCGGAAACCTACCGGACAGGTGTACAAGCTTTAGGTCTGCAAGGTTACACAGCAATGCAGTTAATGCAAATTGTGGGCGATCGCAATGTCCGCATTATTCCTGATATCATTGTTGGTGGTAATAATGGTAGTAATAATGGTTTAGCAGATGGTTTGTTATCTATGATTCTTTTGAATCAAACTAATAGCAAAACCCATCTAGAATCGAAAATCCCTACACCTCCACCGCTTTCTAATTCTGTAGTTCCTAAAGCTGAATCTACTAATCATAATAGTTAGGCGAATAGAATTTGCGGCTACACAAACAAAGTCCGCGCAAGCGGACTAAATAAGTTTTTGATCAAACCAATACCTTGTCCATTTTTTGTAGGTCGGGTTAAGCGACAGCGCAACCCGACGCATTTTTTGGGTTATGGCTATCGCCACACTATGGCTAACGCCACGCTCCGCGAACGTGAACGTGCCTCAACCCAACCTACAAATCAAGACTTTTTTCAATTTGGACAAGGTATTGTCAAACGTAATCAATTTTTCTTGTAGAATCAGAACAGGGACGCAAACGAGTGATATTGAGTCCGGGATAACTATCCAGAGTGAGTTCTAAACCATTAGTTACACCTTGTATCTGAAGTTGCTCTTCTAAATAAAGCAAAATTACTTTAGTTCCTTGTCTTAAAATCTCAGATGGCATTAAACTCAGACTATTACCTTTTAAGTAAAGATTTTTAAGTTTTTTCAATCTGCCGATTTCAGGTGGCAGTGACTCTAAGTAATTATTGCTAAGGTCTAAGGTCTCTAAATTAGTAAGTTCTCCAATTTCACTAGGTAAATATCTAAGTTGATTGTTGCTAACAGCTAATATTTTTAAGCTAACCAACTGCCCAATTTCAGTAGGTAATATTTTTAGTCTATTTTCCCCAATATCTAGTTTTTTTAGAGGATGTTCTAAAATCTTATGAATATTTTTTTGAAGATTTGGACTAGTTAGCTGTAAATCTCCAAGGTCTAATTCAGTTCCTTTATTTTTTACAATTCTGCCAAAAAAATTATTGTTGATCATAAATTTATTTCTCTATTTTAATACCTTCGCCAATTTACGAGGGTAAGTTTATAAAGCCTTCACTAATAACTCGCTGTTCTCTAAAGCAAAACAATAAGTCCTAAAAATTCCCTGAAGGTTTCTCACAAGGTATTTTTTAGCATATTGCTTGCTGTATAGAGGCTTTAAGAGTCTACTATCTTGTAAAGTAACACTGATTTATGAGTTGTTTTGGACAAATTGACAAAATTTTTGTCGGCTCTCAATTTAGCAAAGGTATTGTTAAATACAGGACTTCTCGCTGCTATAAGGTGCAACAACAGCAATTAGTAAACCAGTTTTTAAATGTTGAGGATTGATTAAGTCAAGAGCAAATGGAGATGATTGTATCAACTATTTTGGTTGGAGTTGGAGAAAAAGTACGTAAAAAAAAATTTGAGTTTTGACCACCATAACTGTTTCTTCTAACCATAAACTTTCTGGTTGTCTTCAAGTCATGTCCTTACCAAATTATTCTAAGATAATTAGCGCGGTATCTCCACAAAATTGAGGAAAATCAGATGAGTTCATTAAAAGATCAGGTTGCAATTGTCACAGGTGCATCACGGGGAATTGGCAGAGCGATCGCTATTCAACTAGCATCCCAAGGTGCAAAAGTAGTAGTTAACTACGCTAGTTCCAGCACAGCAGCAGATCAAGTAGTCGCAGAAATTACAGCAGCAGGAGGAGAAGCGATCGCTCTCCAAGCAGATGTTTCTCAAGAAAATCAAGTAGATACACTCATTAAAACCACCTTAGAGAAATTCCAGCGCGTGGATATCTTAGTCAACAATGCAGGAATTACCCGTGACACCCTCCTATTAAGAATGAAATTAGAAGAATGGCAAGCAGTCATAGACCTTAACTTGACTGGTGTATTTCTATGTACAAAAGCCGTCAGTAAAATTATGCTCAAACAACGTTCTGGGCGGATTATTAACATTGCTTCCGTCGCGGGACAAATGGGCAACCCAGGACAAGCCAACTACAGTGCCGCCAAAGCCGGAGTAATTGGCTTTACCAAAACGGTAGCTAAAGAACTCTCTTCTCGTGGGATTACTGTAAATGCGGTTGCCCCTGGGTTTATTACCACTGACATGACTAGCGATATCAAAGCTGATGGTATCCTGCAATATATCCCCCTGGGGCGGTTTGGTAAACCAGAAGAAATTGCCGGCATGGTGCGCTTTTTAGCATCAGATCCCGCCGCAGCGTACATCACAGGACAAGTATTTAACGTTGATGGTGGTATGGTGATGTAATTGGTGATTGGTGATTGGGAAGAAAAAGACAAACATTGTCCCCTGCTCCCCTGCTCCCCTGCCCCCTATTCCCTGTTCCCTGTTCCCTGTTCACGGATTATTCTTTGCCAAACGGTAAAGCCTAACAGCAAAATAATACCGGCAGCAGTAGCCAGCATTACTGGTAAACTCATACCCTGAACTTTCATCGCCAGCAAATTACAACCTAAAGTAATTGACCAGAGGATAAAAGCTGCATTGCGTTGGGATAGTCCCCAAGCCAACAAACGATGATGGATGTGGTCTTTACCTGGTGTACTCAGAGGGTTTTTTCCTGCCATGAGCCGGCGCACAAATACTTGAGTAGTGTCAATAACTGGCAAGAGCAGAAATAAAACTGTCGGTATCAGGGCATAGATTGTATTTAGTTGGAGTTTACCTAAAATGCTGGTTGCTGCTAACACATAGCCAAAAAAGTATGCTCCAGCATCACCCATAATGATGTGTGAGGGGTGAAAATTATGGCGTAAAAAGCCCAGTGCTGCCCCTCCCAAAGCTGCTAAAACTAGAGTAGCAGCTGCGCGATTATCAAACTGGGCAGAAACTCCTAACAAACTGATAGCAGTGATAAAGCTAATCCCACCAGCCAAACCATCCATCCCATCCATGAGGTTAACAGCATTAGTAATCCCCACCACCCACAGCACTGTTAAGGCCATAGACAAGAGGGAATCAATGGGTGTACCAAAGGCAACTTGGATGCTAATTCCGTTACCAACCAACAAAAGTGCTGTTGTTACCTGCGCCCATAACCGCACGGACGGGGGTAAGCCAAATTGGTCATCAATAAAGCCGACGAGAACTAAAATTGAACCACCGAGGAGAATCGTTAAAACCTGAGCTAAAACGCCTTGCAGTTCAATCGGCCGCAAGAGACTAGCTAAGACCAAAGCCGCAATTACCCCCGCGTAGATTGCCAAACCTCCCGCATTAGGTAAAGGTTCTTGATTCAGTCGTCGAGCGTTGGGTTGATCTGCCCAACCTACCTCTAAGGCAAATTTCCGAATTGTGGGAATTAAACGCCAGGTAACAATTAAAGCTAATAGAAACGTAAATAATACAGCTAACCAGCCGGAGCCGCTAGGGTCAGCAATGCCAAGGGATTTAAGGGAGTTGGCTAAGTTCATTTGCTCCCAATATAATCATTAGTTTTATGGTCAAACATAAGTATCAATTGTTAATATTAACCAATTTTGGGATTTTGATTGTTAATCTAAATTGGGAAAAGGGATTAGCACTCTTGGTCAGTGAGTGCTAAATTGTCTAATGGAAGCAATAGAAAAATAAAACATGACTAAGATTATTGCATTTAAGGAAGAATCACGACGTGCATTAGAGAGGGGTATTAACGCTCTGGCAGATGCAGTGAAAATCACTTTAGGACCAAGAGGTCGTAACGTCCTATTAGAGAAAAAATTTGGTATTCCCCAAATTGTTAACGATGGTATCACTGTTGCTAAAGAAATTGAATTAGAAGATCCTCTAGAAAATACTGGTGCTAGACTAATTCAGGAAGTAGCATCAAAAACTAAGGATATAGCTGGCGATGGGACTACCACTGCCACAGTTCTAGCACAAGCCTTGATTAATGAAGGTTTGAAGAATGTAGCTGCGGGGACAAATCCTATTAGTTTAAAACGGGGTATTGATAAAACCGTTGAGGCGCTGGTAAAAGAAATTGCCAATATCGCTAAACCCGTAGAAGGAAGTGCCATTTCCCAAGTTGCCACAGTTTCCGCTGGTAATGATGGGGAAGTTGGACAAATGATCGCGCTGGCGATGGAGAAAGTGACCAAAGACGGTGTGATTACCGTTGAAGAATCTAAATCCTTCACCACTGAACTAGAAGTAGTAGAAGGAATGCAGGTTGATAGAGGTTATATTTCTCCCTACTTCATCACCAACAACGAACGGATGACAGTGGAGTTTGAAAATGCTCGCATCCTGATTACCGATAAAAAAATCAGCAGCATTCAAGATTTAGTCCCCATTTTGGAAAAAGTTGCCCGTTCCGGTCAACCTTTATTGATTATTGCCGAAGATGTAGACGGTGATGCTTTAGCAACCTTGGTTGTGAATAAAGCGCGTGGTGTATTAGCGATCGCCGCAATTAAAGCTCCTGGTTTTGGCGAACGTCGCAAAGCTATGTTAGAAGACATTGCCATTCTCACCGATGGACAAATGATTTCTGAAGACATTGGCTTAAGCTTAGATACCGCCACTTTGGAAATGTTGGGAACAGCGGAAAAAATCAACATTGACAAGGAAAATACCACCATTGTCGCTGGTAATGCTGCTAAACCAGAAATCCAAATTCGGATTGAGCAAATTCGCAAACAATTAGCTGCAACTGATTCCGACTATGATACCGAAAAACTGCAAGAACGCATTGCTAAGTTAGCCGGTGGGATTGCCGTGATTAAAGTCGGTGCAGCCACAGAAACCGAACTCAAGGACAGAACCTTGCGGATTGAAGACGCACTCAACGCTACTAAAGCCGCAGTAGAAGAAGGTATTGTTCCCGGTGGTGGTGCAACCCTAATTTATTTATCTACCAAGATAGAAGCAATTAAAAATAGCCTCACCCCCGAAGAAAGAATTGGCGCTGATATTCTTAAAAAAGCTTTAGAAGCTCCCTTGCGGCAAATCGCAGAGAACGCTGGGGCAGAAGGTTCTGTGATTGTTGCCAGAGTGCGGGAAACTGATTTGAATATCGGTTATAACGCAGCTACAGGGGTATTTGAAGACTTAATTGCTGCTGGTATTATTGATCCCGCAAAAGTGGTTCGTTCCGCCTTACAAAACGCCTCTTCTATTGCCGGTATGGTTCTAACCACCGAAGCCATTATTGCCGAAAAACCTGAAAAACAATCCGCTGGGGCCCCTGATGGTGGTATGGGCGGTATGGGTGGCATGGGCGGTATGGGTGGTATGGGTGGTATGGGCGGTATGGGTGGCATGGGTGGCATGGGTGGCATGGGTATGTTCTAATTTGCCACTTTCCCAAATCCATAATTTATAAATTACCCACCCCTCAACTTAGTAAGGGTGGGTTTTTTTAACCGTTATTAAGTACCACGACAGAATTAATTACATATTGGTTATTTACCAATTCTTTGCCAGTTAAGGATTTCAGCCCAGATTTTTGTGTAATTAATTTTGTCCAATTACTTATAGCGGTATGCACTCTTGGTGAGATTCAGTAGGGGTTTCCCCGCCCTTGATTGTATTGCATCAAGCGCGATAACTGTTATTACAGCAAATTGTCATCAAACCCGGAACAAGAACCCCACCCCCAACCCCCTCCCCGCAAGCGATGAGGGGGCTAAGATGTACCTTATATGATTGGAAATCGCTGTAAGTACCTGAACAAAATTAATTGCACATTTTTTTAATAAACAGAAATCTCTGTATTCCTTTTGCCTGAACATATTATTTAATCAAAATTTACTGATGATTATTAAATCCGCAGAATTACAAATTACCACATTACTAAAATATGAGAAATGCAAATCCTGAAACGCAATATTGAGTTAAAAGTTGATGATAGTTTAATGCGGGTTTATGTGGCATCTCCCAAACCAGCAGGTAAATATCCAGGAATTGTTTTTTACAGTGATATTTATCAATTAGGTGATGCCATAATTCGGTTAATTAATTATTTGGCTGGATTTGGTTATGTTGTCGCAGCGCCGGAAATTTTTCACCGCATTGAACCGATAGGTTCTGTTATTGAACCTAATGATCTTGGCAGAATGCGCGGTAATGATGATGCCCGACGGACATTAATTTCTGAATATGATGCTGATACTCGTGCGGTAATTGATTTTCTCAAACATGAAAGTTCAGTTATTGCTGATCAAATCGGAACATTGGGTTTTTGTATTGGTGGACATTTAGCTATGCGTGCTGCTTTTGAAAGTGAAATTGAAGCTTGTGTTGCTTGTTATCCTACAGGTATTCCTATTGGTAAATTAGGTAAAGGTGTGGCAGATACTATTCACAGATTTGAGGAAATTAAAACAGAAATATTGTTAATATTTGGAACTGAAGATCCACATATTTCTGAACATGATCGGCATACTATAATCAATGCTTTGGAAAACGCCAAAATCCATCATCAATTTTTCGCTTATGAAGCCGAACATACTTTTATGAGAGATGACGGTTATCGTTATGATCCTGTTGCTGCTACTTCCGCATGGTCACAAATTATTGCTTTTTTAGAACGGAAATTTAGAAGATAATTATCAACATACATAAATCCCCCATTTCTCAAAGAAGTCGGGGATTTTGTCGTTGCTAGACCATAATATTTGTTAAACTAAGATTGAGAAAAGCAAAATTTATTTTATTTATTTATGACTTTCTCCCCTCCGTTGATTTCTCAATCAGATCCTCCCCTTCCCCCTTGGGAAAATCTGCCGACAATGTATGATTTACCTAATGAAAACCCAGAGGAAAAAGGTTTGCCAGACGAATTTCATTTTTTACAACCTTTACTTTTATATCTGACCTTTCAACCTCTAAATTGGGGTTAAGGTGGTTTACTCTCGCAGGAGAATTAATTCCTGAACCAACAGAAAAAGTTGTTGCTGCGACAGAAAGGGCTATTCTTGCTGAGAAGAATGCTAAAGAAGCTCAACAAGAAGCAACTGAAGCTAAAAGAAAAGCCGAAAAACTAGCAGAAAGGTTACGTCAGTTAGGTATTAATCCTGATGAATCTGATGATAATTCATAGTTAATATCCAAATCCCCAAATTCTTGAAGAAATTGGGGATATCAATTTTCAATTTTACCTCAACCTACTTTTCCTGTGTTTTTTGAAAGTAGATAAATTTCTAATCATTAACTGACAATAAACCGGGGGGAGGAGTAATTTCAACTCGACGGGTTGCTAAATCAACAACAGGAACAATTTCCATGACAAAAGGAATTAAAACTGTTTTTTGTTTTTTATCAGTTTTAAATTCTTCATGGTTAGTGACAAAATCAGGATCAAATTTAACTTCTAATAAATCATGACCTGAAGGCAATATATCCACCACCGTTCCCACAAATTCCCCAGATGATTGCATAAAGACTTGCAACCCTAGCAAATCTAACACATGAAATTCACCTGCTGCCAATTCTGGGCGATCGCTCACCGGCACAAAAAACCGACAATCACGCATATTTTCAGCTTGATGGCGATCGCTCACTCCCTTTAATTTAATCACATAGAGATTCTTCCCATCAAGATACCGTCCATGTAACAACTCCACAGATTCAAGTTCCGTTTCCCCAGGACGCAACAACCAGCGTTTTCCTGGTTTCTCAAAGCGTTCAGGAAAATCAGTATTAGGATAAACTCGCAACTCCCCAGTTAAACCTTGAGGAGAGACAATTTTGCCAATTTCCAACCAATCATCAAGATTAGGGCTTGGTGATTGGTGATTGGTGATTGGTGATTGGGGACTAGGAACAGGTGACTTTTTGACCTTTCCCTCTGCACCCTGCCCCCTGCCCCCTTGCTTCTTTTTCCCGTCTTCGTGGTTCATTTCTCTTACACACTTACAGCCGCAACTTGATAAACCTGTTCAGCAACTTTCGCTAAACGCTGCATACCGACAGTAATTTCCTCATCACTACCAGTCAAACTAATTCGCAGACATTGGTGTTTGTGTTCCCAATCCTCCTTTAAACCGGGAAAGAAACTACTACCAGGAACAACAATCACACCCACCTTCTTTAATTCCTGGTAAAATTCCCAATCAGTCATGGGTAGATCTTGCAACCACAACCATCCAAAAATAGCTCCTTCACCGCGATGTAAGAACCAAGGTATACTTTTCGGAATAGCCGCTTCCAATGTACTTTCTAAAACATCAAACTTTTGTTGATAGAAAGGACGAATCACATTTTCCGCAATATGGGCTAATATCCCTGATTCTATCGCGCGGGCGGCGATCGCTTGACCATATCGAGAAGAATGAATCCCCACATTGGTTTGGAAACATTCCAAAACTTGAATTAGGTTTTCATCCCCAATAGCCACCCCAATCCGTTCCCCAGGCAAACCTGCTTTTGATAAACTCATACAGTGGAGAATATTTTCCCCAAATACCGGAGTCATTTCTGTAAAGTTCAACGCTGGGAAAGGAGGTGCATAAGCAGAATCAATCAGCACAGGCACATTATAAGGTGCAGCTAAAGCGGTAATCTTATTCACCTCATCATTAGTTAAAACATTACCCGTCGGATTACAAGGACGGGAAAAAATCACACAACCAGTATTTTCTGTAATTGAAAGTTGGTTAAAATCAGGGCGATATTTAAATCTGTGTGCGGCTGTATCAATATCTAGAGTAGGCTTATAAGCAACTAAAGCCTCTGGAAACAAACAAACTCCACCATAACCAGTATAATCTGGACTTAACGGCAGGACAATTTCTTTCAAACCGCCATTACCAGTATAGCCACCAAAAGCGTTAGCGGCATAAAAATAGATAGTTTGACTACCCGCAGTAATTAAAATGTTCCGCTCAGTTAAACTTAACCCATAACGCTGGTTAAAGTCCTTGACAATTGCCTCAATTAATGGTGAATAACCTTGACTTGAACCATAACGACAAACAACTTCACCATATTCAGAACTAGCTAATAAATCTGCCGTACAATCCCGCCATAACTTTTCTACCTCTGGTAAAATCAACGGATTGCCAGCGCTCAAATTATATAATTCCTGTCCCTTACTAGCTCTGAGGGTTTCGTTAATATCTTTCATAATCGCTCTTACGCCAGTTAAGTTAGACATCTGAGCGCCAATTTTCGTAAGGGCAGGTTTTATCATGTTTGTTATAGACTTACTTAATCGTCAAAGTGGATAGATGATTGGGTGGTTGCAGCTAAGACAAAATTTATTATAGTTGCCAAAACAGCGAATACCTTTAACCAATCTAAACTAATGAATGCGATTTTAACAAAATCTGATAGTTAATAAAGCCCCACTGGTGAAGGTGGGGGATTTCTTATGTGATAGGTATTAATGTACTATAAATAAAATCACTTGACAAGCAAATATTGGGCGTTGCTGATTAAGGGTATGAATTTTAGTCTCACGCAAAGGCGAGGCAGCGCGGTCTTGGGGGTTTCCCCCATGAGCGACTGCCGTAGCAAAGACGCACTGAGGTTTGAGTTTTAAAGATTCAATTTGGGAATTTCATACCTCAATTCAGCAACGCCGAAAAAACATTTCGTGAGGTGGGTGAAAAAATGAATTTTTTGGTGCTTGAGTTTAATGGTGAAGGGAATCACGTCCATGCACTGATTGAATATCCTGCTAAATTATCCGTTTCTCAAATAGTAAATGCCCTAAAAGGCGTATCCAGCCGCAGATATGGACAAGCCGGATATAAAACTTTGCTTCTTTGCGCCTTTGCGCGAAATAAAATTCATCATTCTCCTAACTTTTCAAACAACTTCGCTAACATCACATTAGAAAATATAAAACCATCGGGATCGCTAAAACGCAACCTATCCCCAACAATCTTTACCCAACCGTGAACAAAGTATGGTTGCAAAGAGCTTTGAATTTTCTCTACTTGATGATTGCCAAAGTTTGCGGCTAGGGAATTTAAACTGATTCCTTCGGCTAACCGTAACCCTAACATGAGAGTTTCCAATAAAACATCTGCCTGTGGGGTGACTTCACAATCAATCACAGCACCGTTTTTTAACCATTGGTAATATTCCTGGGTTTTGCGGGGACGGGTGAAGCGTTTACCATGAATATAGCTGGCTGCACCCATACCAAAACCATAATAAGGGCGATTTTGCCAATAAACTCGATTATGCTGGCATTGGTGTCCTGGTTGGGCATAGTTGGAAATTTCGTAATGTTCGTACCCAGCATCTGTTAAGGTTTTTTGCCCCATTTGATACATTTTGACTGTGGTTTCATCTGTGGGTAAAGGATGATCTCCCGGTTTGTAATAACGATTGAAGGCTGTTCCCGGTTCAATGGTCAGGTCATAGATGGAAATGTGAGTTGGTGTGGCTGCTACAGCTTGGGTTAAGGAATCTTGCCATTGTTCTAAAGATTGATGCGGTAAGCCAGAAATTAAGTCTAAGCTAAATTCGGGAATCTCGACCTTGTGAATTAACTCTATAGCTGTAAATATATCTACAAGGGAATGCGATCGCCCAGCAGTTTTTAACAATTCTTCTTGAAAGGCTTGAACACCTAAACTGACCCGATTTACTCCTGAGTTACGATAACCGGCGATATGTGCGAAATCAAAAGTCCCTGGGTCAATTTCCATAGAAGTTTCTACCTTAGAGGCAATGCCAAATCGCTGTTCTAAGGTTGTCAATATAGATTGCAACTGTGCTGTTGATAATAACGAAGGAGTCCCACCACCAAAAAAAATTGTTTCTAAAGGTTGACCATAAGTTGGTGCAATCCTGATTTCTTGACATAAAACTTCAACATATTCGCCAATTGTCCCAGAATTTTCTCCCCGTGAGCGATCGCCCACCACAAATACCGGAAAATCGCAATAAAAACACCGTCGCCGACAAAAGGGAATATGCACATAAGCAGAACGGGGAATCCCCCAACCAACATCTTTTTGACTCATTCTGAAAAATAGTGAAGTTAATTTAATCTGACTGTTAAAAATAATGAAAATGAGGAGTTAGTTTACAACTTTTTATCCTTTTTCCCTAAAAATAAAAATAATATGCAGTAAAAACCCTTTAGTTATAATGTTGGCATATTCTGTCTGCCTGAACAGCTAAAATGATTCCATCACTAAAAAGGACTCAAGCAAGCATACTTTACTTTATCGAATAAATATCGTTGTAGGAACATAACACAACCATGCTGGATGTCATTATTATTCTCTCATTTATCTTGGCAGTGGCGGGGATAGGTTATTTCAGCACTGATCTACTCCCCCCAGGTACTCTCACTGGAGTTACCAATTTAGATGCCTTACGCTTAATTCTAGCCGTGTTTGCTGCCATTATTGGTGGTGCAGTCGGGCTGAGTTTCCAGACTACATACCGTCGTCTAGAGTCGCAAGTTCGGGAAATGCCTCTAGAAGTTATTTTAACCCGTGCCATTGGTTTAGTAATTGGGCTATTACTCGCCAATCTCATGTTAGCGCCGCTATTTTTATTACCCATTCCCTCAGATTTTGGCTTTATCAAACCTCTTGTCGCTGTTGTTGGTAGTATCATCCTCTCTGTGACAGGGATGAATTTGGCAGATACTCACGGACGAGGTTTGTTAAGGTTAATTAACCCCAATACTGTTGAAAGCATGGTGGTGGAAGGAACTCTCAAACCTGCCAACACCAAAGTTTTAGATACTAGCTGCATTATAGATGGACGCATTGAAACATTACTAGAAACAGGATTTTTAGAAGGTTTAATTCTTGTCCCTCAATTTGTTTTACAAGAATTACAACAAGTGGCTGATGCGAGTAAGGATCAAAAGCGGGTGAGAGGAAGAAGAGGACTAGAAATTCTCAACCGCATTCGGGAAATTTATCCAGAACGCATTTTAATTAACCCTGTAGACTATGAAGACACTCCTACTGTTGATGCTAAATTAGTCCGTTTTGCTCAAGAAATCAATGGGACATTACTTACCAATGATTACAATTTATCTAAAGTCGCCAGTGTACAAAAAGTCCCAGTTTTGAATGTTCACGATTTAGTAAATGCCGTCCGTCCGACCTATTTACCTGGTGATAATCTGGATTTGAAAATTCTCAAAGAAGGAAAAGAACCAACTCAAGGCATTGGCTATTTAGATGATGGAACAATGGTAGTAGTTGAAGAAGGTAGAGGTTATGTCGGTGGTGAATTGCGAGTAGTAGTTACCAGCGCCTTACAAACCTCCGCTGGGAGGATGATTTTTGCCAAACCCCAAGCTTCCGCCTTAGCGTAAGGAATATGGCACGGAAAAATCGAGTTAAACTATGTAATCGGTGTGGGGAAACTGCACCGATCTTATATAGGGTTAAATATCTAGTACAGGTCGGCGGAAATAAATAGACCATTCCAAACTACTGGAAAGCTCATTGTATATTCGTTTTGACTTTTGACTTTTGACTTTTGACTTTTGACGAACGCGAAGCGGTACTAGAAGGGGGGACTGGATTTTTGTTTATTCTCAATCTTGGTCTTCTGTAAGCAACAATAATTTATTTTATGTTTATGGTGGAACTTGGAAATCAAGTTTCATGATTGCCTGAGTGTCAGATGGTTGATATTCTCTGACTATCATTGTTTTGTTTGCACAGGTTTGATATTTTTGGCTTTATAAAATGTTTCTAAACTATCAGTATCGCCTACAAAACGCCAATGCCAAGGTTCATAACTGACACCTTGAAGATTATCTTTAGGAAAGGAAATTTCAAAACTAAACTTGGCCGCATTAGCTTGTAACCACTGATAAGCTTTGGTATTATCAAAATTCGCTTGAAGGTTTGTGGCTGGGACTGTGCGATCGCCAATATCCACCGCATAACCTGTATGATGTTCACTATGATTTGGTGGTGCGCTCAGGGCGGCTCTTTCTGCCGGAGTTTGATTACGCTGTGCGCTTACACCGAAAAACAACTGCTTTTGCTCCTGTACAGAACGAAAACCAGAAAGTGGCACTAAATTTACACCTGCACTTCTAGCAGCTTGTACCATTGCTTGAAACTTAACAGCAGCAGCTTTTCGCATTTTGATTCTACCGTCACTAGTAATTGGGGCTAATTCTGATGCTGGTGCTTCTGAGTAAGGAAAATGTCCCAACACTGTATCATTATCATTATCACTAACTGGAGTATTGGTAGCTACAGGTGTAGAACTAATTGGTGTAGCTAGAGAATTAGCAGTTGGCTTAGGTGTCGTCAACGAGAACAAAAAACCACTAGTCACAGCCAGCAGCAAAAATCCTGTTAATCCACCTATAATGAAAATCACAGGTTGGACTTTGATCTTACTTCCTGCATCATTTGTATCGCGTAAAGCTACTGGGATATCATCACCAGAGAGAGGGTAGGAATTGTGCGGTTTTTTAGGAAACCCAGCTTTATTCAAGTTTTTGCTCCTGTTTGTGTTTAATAGTTATTAAAGAAGAAAAGAGTTTTTTTAATTCTTAATTTTGAATTATGGTGTAATTTTGATAAATCTTTTAGAACTATATATCAAGTTAGTGGGATTAATCCTAGTGGGATTTATACTGGGACGTAAACTGCCTAATAATACTTCGACTTACGTAGGTCAGTTTCTCTATTGCGTGGGAGTACCCATCAGTATTATTGGTTTTTTAATACAAACAGATTTATCAGGACAGATTTGGATTGCACCGATAATAGCTCATTTTGCCATCTTTTTGGGGGCATTATTAGCTTGGTTAAGAATCAAAGCCCAAGCCTATCTTACTCATTCAGTTCCCCCCGCTACAACTCAAGGTAGTTTGATTCTAGCAGCAATGGTAGGTAATACAGGTTATCTGGGTTTTCCCATTACTTTAGCAATGGTAGGTAAAGAATATTTTGCCTGGGCTTTATTTTACGATATGTTGGGTTCGCTGTTTGGAGCTTATGGTTTAGGTGTGTTTCTTGCTGCTAAGTTTGGTAATAATATCCAAAATCAGATGCAAATAGCAAAGGTAATTTTGATTAATCCGGCTTTATGGAGTTTTGGATTTGGCTTATTATTGCATCAAGTTACCCTTCCCTCCCCAGTGGTATTTTGTTTGGAGAAATTGGCTTGGGGTGCAGTTGCCTTATCTTTGATGTTAATTGGTATGAGACTTTCCCAACTAAAATCTTGGCGAAAATTACCAGAAGCAGGAAGTAGTGTGTTCATTAAAATGCTATTAGTGCCGATGATTTTAGGTAGTATGCTATCGCTGTTTGGGGTGACAGGTAATGCAGCACAGGTGATAGTTTTGCAAATGGGTATGCCTCCAGCTTTGGCTACTTTGGTAATAGCAGAAACCTTTGATTTGGATAGAGATTTGGCTGTTACTGCTTTAGCTATGGGGATGATAGTTTTGTTGTTTACTCTTCCTGTTTGGTTATGGTTGTTTTGAAAATAAGTATCTTACCTGTACCCAATTCTGGGATGATGTATTAAAAACAATTCTAATCGCTCAATGCCTAAGCCGAATACCACAGCCCAAAAGACTCAAATCATTGAAGTTTTGACACGGGATTATTTTCCGATGATCCCTCAACTTCAGAGAAATTGGACACCAGAACAACATTATAAAAATCGTTTAAGTCGTTCTTTGGCTGCATTTGCGATCGCTAATCTTGCTGATCTTACTCCTTCTCAAGCTGCTCACTCGATTATCAATGGAGGAGATGATAATGGTATTGATGCAGTTTATTTTGATCGGGTTAATAATCGGCTTTGGTTAGTACAGGCTAAAGCGGGGAAAGCCCCAAATATGGGTGATAATAAGAAATTCTGTGATGGAATTAGGGATCTTGTCCATAAACGGTTTCAAAAATTTAATTCCAGTTTTTCACGCTTACAGCATGATGTTGAAGATGCTTTAGACAGAAATGGAGTCAAAATAGTTGGTTGTAATATATATTTAGATGAAAGTTTGGGTTCTCATGTAGTTAATGATCTCAATCAATTAGAAAATGAACTAAATAAGTTTGATTCGCGTTTTCAATGGCAAGATTTGAATATTAAAAATATTTATGGATGGTTGACAGCAAAACAAGAAAATGTACCTATTGAGGTTAAATTGACTTTAGAAAAATGGAATTGTTTAGAACAGCCCAGAAAAGCTTTTTATGGATTAGTGAATGCTGCTGAACTAGCAGATTTATATAAACAGCATAATAAATTATTATTCGAGAGAAATATCCGTTATTACCTGGGTACAGAAGATGTTAACCTAGCAATTGCTGAAACTGTTAAAGAACAACCATCAGAACTTTTTTATCTCAATAATGGATTAACTATTACTTGTGCAAAAGTTAGTTTACCATCTGGACACAATCAGGACTCAACTCAATTTACTTTAGAGGGGTTTTCGATAGTCAATGGAGCGCAAACAGTGGGATCTATTGCATCTGTATTTAATGACAATCGTGCAATATCTCCCAATGACAATCGTGCAATATCTCCCAATGCAAAATTATTAGTTACCATCATTGAAGTAGGCACACAATCAGATACTATAGGTATAGAAATTACCAAAGCGAGAAATACACAAAATACAGTCCGTGATATTTATTTTGCAGCATTAGATCCCAATCAGGAACGGTTGCGGCAAGAATGTATGGTATCAAATATTGTTTATCAATATCGTCCATCAGCAGATAATCAAGATGCTATTACCATTGAACAAGCTGCAATAGCACTTGCTTGTTTTAGTGGTAATGCTGAAATAATTGTTGCAGCTAAGAAAAACTTGAATCTTTTGTATAAGGATCATTATTCTACACTTTTTAGTAATGAACTTTCAGGAATTACACTTTGTCGTTATGTGCGTATATTTCAATATCTTGATCAGATTTTTGAAGATTCTCGCAAAGCAGAAACAGAAACTCGACGTAAAAATTTCTATCAACATGGTAGATTGTTTATATTAGATATTTTATCAAGACGCTATAAATCTCTAATCAATAAACCAGAAGTTAATTTATCTCAAGATTACTTGACTGAGTTTTCCAGAATTGGTATAGAAATTGCTGAGTTAATTTATACTCTTGCTGAATCTCAGTTTGCTAGTGATGAAAAGGGCTATCTTGCTATTTTTAGAAGTTTAACTGATGTTAAGTCTCTAACCAGTGCGGTGATGCAAGAATTGGCTAACAAGGATGCTTAGAAGATGTTGGGAAATTAGTAGATATGAAAAACCTAACCCCCCTACCCCCCTTCCCTACAAGGGAAGGGGGATTACCAAAAAATATTGAGTATTCATTTTTATTCTTTTTCCCTCTCCTTGTAGGAGAGGGTAAGGGAGAGGTTTTTTAATATTTAACATTTGAGATAAAAGCTAAACTAATTATGACTAAAAAACAGAGACTAGAACTTACATGGATTGGTAAAGAAATTCGCCCCAAATTAGAACCGCGAATTTTGCTGGAAGATTCTGAAAAATCTTATCATGCTACACATCGAGTCTGTGAAAATGATATTTTTGATAATCGTTTAATTCGTGGAGATAACTTATTAGCTCTCAAGGCTTTAGAACAGGAATTTACAGGAAAAGTTAAATGTATTTTTATTGATCCTCCCTATAATACTGGTAACGCATTTCCCAACTACTATGATGATGGTTTAGAGCATTCCCGTTGGCTTTCTTTAATGAAAGATCGTTTAGAAATTATCTATAAGTTATTATCAGAAGATGGATCTTTATGGATAACAATTGATGATAATGAAGCACATTATTTAAAAGTAATGTGTGATGAAATTTTTGGAAGGAACTGTTTCATCACTTCATTTATATGGAAAAAGGTGGATAGCCCTAATGATAATAAAGTTCCAATTACACCTGATCATGAATACGTTCTCTGTTTCGCTAAAAATCCCAACTTAGTTAAATTTAAACAGAAACCTGATGACTCAATTCTCGAAGCTTATAGAAACCTTGATTCAGAGTCAGATCGTCCCTACAAAGATCGATTATTAAAAAAGAATGGCAAAAGCAGTCTTAGATCAGATAGACCATCAATGTTTTTCCCTGTTATTGCACCTGATGGCACAGAAGTTTTCCCAATTCATGATGATGGTAGAGAAGCTTGCTGGGCAATGGGGAAAAAAGGGGTTGAAGATTTAGTAGCCAAAGGAAATTTAATTTGGAAACAGCGTGAACAAAACGGTATAAAGCGATGGATTCCATACACAAGAGAATTTGCACCAGACAACCCTTCTCGTCCATATCCAACAATTTGGAATGATTTGGATACTACAAGACAAACAAAAGCACACCAAAAGACGTTGTTTGGAGAAAATCAAGTATTTGATACACCAAAACCAGAAAATCTCATTTGCCGTATTTTACAAATGTCTACAGAAAGCGGTGATTTAGTATTAGATTCCTTTGCAGGTTCAGGAACAACAGGTGCAGTTGCACACAAAATGGGAAGACGCTGGATCATGATTGAACTAGGAGAACATTGTCATACCCATATCATTCCCCGACTTAAAAAAGTAATTGATGGCGAAGATCAAGGTGGCATTAGCAAAGCAGTAAACTGGAAAGCTGGCGGCGGATTTCGTTATTATCGCCTTGCACCATCACTGTTAGAAAAAGACAAATGGGGTAACTGGATTATTAATAAAGAATATAACCCCGCCATGTTAGCCGAAGCACTCTGCAAAATTGAAGGCTTTACATACTCACCATCAGATACATTTTATTGGCAACATGGTTATTCTACAGAACGAGATTTTATTTATGTCACTACCCAAAATCTCAGTCATGAACAATTATCTCAACTTGCTGATGAAGTAGGACAAGAACGCACATTATTAGTTTTATGTAGTGCTTTTCGTGGCAAAGTTGATACATTCCCAAATCTGACCATTAAAAAAATTCCTCAACAAATTCTTTCACGTTGTGAATGGGGACACGATGATTACAGTTTAAAAACTGAAAACCTGCCTAAAGCAACTCCAAAAATTGAACAACCATCACCACAAAAACCACAACAACAGCATATACAACAATCATTATTTTAGATGGATAACATACAATGAATAACATCGTTAATAACATTGCTAATCGTCTCAGTTTGCGCCCTCCGCAAAGACAATCATTAGAAATTTTGGATCGGGTTTGTGATATTTTGCCTATCAATGGACAATCAGATATAGAAACAAGTTTAGCGAAAATTCATCAACAATTCTACACAGTTACAGATTTTGAAAGGGAATTTCCATCACTATGTTTTGCACTAGCTACAGGTGTGGGTAAAACGCGATTAATGGGGGCTTTTATCAGCTACTTAAATCTAGTACACGGGATCAAGAATTTCTTTGTTTTAGCACCTAATTTAACAATTTATAATAAACTAATTACAGATTTTACACCTAATAATCCCAAATATGTATTTACAGGTATTTCTGAATTTGCAATCAATTCACCAATTATTATCACAGGTGAAAACTATGAAACCAATGCGAGAACAATTTTAGATCCACAAATTACTTGTAAAATCAATATTTTTAACATATCAAAAATTAATTCTGAAGTGCGCGGTGGTAAAAGTCCCAAAATCAAACGACTATCTGAATATATTGGTGAAAGTTATTTTGATTATCTTTCCCAGTTAAAAGACTTAGTAATTTTAATGGATGAATCCCACCGATATCGAGCATCAGCAGGAATTAGAGCAATTAATGAATTAAAACCATTAATGGGTTTAGAACTCACAGCTACACCTTCTGTAGAAACCAGTAAAAAACCTGTATATTTTAAAAATGTTATCTATGAATATTCTTTAGGAAAAGCAATTACAGATGGTTTTGTGAAAGATCCTGCGGTTGTTACTCGTAAAGACTTTAATCCTGCCAGTTTATCACCAGCAGCAATTGAACAAATCAAATTAGAAGATGGAATTTATTTACACGAAAATATTAAGGCTGAATTAAAAACCTATGCTTTGCAAACAGTAAAGCCAATTGTTAAACCTTTTATGCTAGTAATTGCCCGTGACACTACCCATGCTACACAACTTTTAGAAATGATTAAATCTGATGAATTTGCAGCAGGGTTCTATAAAGATAAAGTCATACAAGTTGATTCTAGTAAAACAGGCACTCAAGAAGATGAAATGGTAGAAAGATTGCTAAAAGTAGAACATCCAGATGAACCAACGGAAATAGTTATTCATGTGAATATGTTAAAAGAAGGTTGGGATGTTACTAACCTTTATACAATCGTACCATTAAGAGCCGCAAATTCGGAAATTTTGATTAAACAATCTATTGGTAGAGGATTACGTTTACCTTATGGAAAGCGTACAGGTATCACCATTGTAGATCGTTTAAATATTGTTGCCCATGACAAATTTCAAGAAATTGTGGAAGAAGCAAAACGCCCAGAATCAGAAATTAGATTGCAACAAATTATTCTCACATCTGAAGAGTTAGAAGAAAAAAACAAAACAGTAGTTTCACAGTCAAAACTTGCCCAAACTTTAGGAATGACGACGGAACAAAAGAGTGAAAAAAATATAACTGTCCCAGAAACAGAAAGCCAAAATATTCAAACGTCTATATTTGCATCTACCATAGAACAAAAAATTGCAAACCTGACTTACCAAGAGATTCAAAAGTTAGAAAGTCAGCCGGAAAAAGTACCAACTACATCCTATCTTTCAACACCAAAAGTTCAATCAATAGTGCGGGAAGCTGTAGCTAGAGAATATCAGCCGGAACAACTGGAAATTGAAGGTGTAAGCACACCACCAGATATTGCAGATATTGTGGCTAAAACCACTAATTTAGTTATTCAACAAACCATTGATATTCCCAAAATTATTGTTGTTCCCCAAAGGGAAGTAAAATCAGGTTTTAGGTCTTTTGCTTTAGATGTGACAGGTTTAAATTATCGTGTTCCATCCAAAAAAGAATTATATATCCAATCGTTAGCAACGGATGATTCTACATCTTTAGAAATCAAAACAGACGATTTTGAAGAATTTCAGTTAGAAAACTATATTGTCAAAAATTTAGTCAATTTTGATGATATTTGTTATGATGAAAATGCTGATTTACTTTATGATTTAGCAAGTCAGGTTATTAGTCATTTTCTCACTTACTTATCAGAAGAAGAGACACAGAAAGTTTTATCTGATAACCAAATCGAAATTGCTAACTTTGTCCATAACCAGATGATAAAACATTTCTGGGAAGATGATAAGGTTGAGTACAAATACGAAATTAGCAAAGGTTTTACAACCTTAAAAGAGAGTGCATATACCACAAATGCGAAGAATTATTTAAATTATAGAACCTCGCCTCCAGATAAAAGCAATATGTCCAAATATCTGTTTACAGGGTTTTCTAAATGCCTCTATAAAGAACAAAAATTTCAATCAGAAGCAGAAAGAGTATTATCTATAATTTTAGAACGAGATGCAATAAAATGGTTTAAACCAGCAAGAGGACAATTTCAGATTTATTACCAATGGGATGGAAATTATTTAGAATATCAACCCGATTTTGTAGCAGAAACAGCAGAAATTATCTATATGCTTGAACCCAAAAATCGAGAGGAAATAGATCATCCTCAAGTAGTTGCTAAGAAGAATGTAGCCGTTAAATGGTGTCAAAATGCCTCTAATTATATGCTACAACACAATGGAAAGCCTTGGGTTTATGTGTTGATACCCCATGATGCGATCGCCCAAAATATGACTCTCAAAGGATTAGGCGATGCCTTCGGCGAGCGCAGCTATCGCTTTCAAACAAAGTAACAGGTGATAAGAATTATCATCGTTGACTCATCTTTTTTGCTAGTTCGGAAGGACTGATAGATTCGTAATGTTCAAAAGGTTGATGAATCCAAGGATTATCAGCCAGATAATCAACGTGGTAGTCAGGAACAACAACTGAACAAGCTTTATACCAAATTACAGCGGTGCGAATTTCTTGAATGGGAAAATCATCATGTTTCTGTAGCCAGGGAACTGTTTGTTGAATAGTGATACCAGAGTCTACTAAATCATCTACTAGCAAAATCCGTGAACCTAAATTTCCGCTAGTCATGGTTAATTGATGAGAAATAATTAAATTACTCCTTTCATGTTTACCCGCGCCGCTGTAAGATGAAGTAGATAAAATTGCCAAGGGTTGATTGTATATGCGGGAGAGAATATCTCCTACTCGCAGTCCTCCTCTGGCTAAACAGACAATTTGGTTAAATTCCCAACCTGATTGATAAATCTTTACAGCCAGTTGTTCAATTTTGTGGTGATAATCTGACCAAGAAATGTAAAGGTCTGACATAAGACTAAAATAAGTGTGTTAATAATTGTTAATTATCTGTTGTCAATTGTCAATTCATAAGGGTGTAATTTATGGTTAAAGATAATTCTCATAATAACGGTTTTTACCAATCTCTGACCAGTGAAAAATTAGATTTTAAAACTAAATTAGCTTATGGGGCTGGAGATTTGGGTCCGGCGATTACTGCCAATATTGCTGTATTTTATCTGCTGGTTTTCTTTACCAATGTGGCAGGAATTCCAGCGGGTTTGGCAGGTAGTATTTTGATGATTGGCAAAATTTGGGATGGTATCAATGATCCTATGGTGGGAATGCTGACTGATAAAACCCAATCCCGCCGCTGGGGTCGTCGTTTACCTTGGCTTTTATATGGGGCAATTCCTTTTGGTTTTTTCTTTTTCTTGCAGTGGATTGTCCCCCAATTTAGTGCCGATAAAAGTGTTAATATTTGGTGTTTATTTTGGTATTATGTAGTAATTGGCATTGTCTCTCAGGCATTTTTTACTGTTGTGAATTTGCCCTATACAGCCATGACTCCTGAATTAACTCAGGATTACGATGAACGGACTAGTTTAAATAGTTTTCGGTTTACGTTTTCCATTGGTGGCAGTATTTTATCGTTGATTTTATCAAAAATTATTTTCTCACAAATTAGCGATCGCCAACAACAGTATCTAATTTTAGCGGCTGTGTGTACCGTGATTTCGGTTTTATCCTTGTATTGGTGCGTTTATGGGGTGCGCGATCGCATTTTGGCTTTTGAAGCTAAACGGATTTCTTTACCACAAGAAGCAGAAATTCCCTTTCTAGAACAGCTAAAAATTGTCTTTAGTAATAAACCTTTTCTGTTTGTAATTGCTATTTATCTTTTTTCTTGGTTAGGTGTGCAAATCACAGCCAGCATTATTCCTTATTTTGTCGTTAACTGCATGAAACTGAAAGAGGGAGATGTTCCCACAGTCATGATTGCAGTTCAGGGAACGGCTTTGTTTATGTTATTTATTTGGAGTTATTTAAGTAAAAAGATTGGCAAAAAAATCGTTTATTTCTTAGGAATGAGTTCCTGGATTATTGCTGCTGCTGGATTATTTTTCCTACAGCCAAATCAAATTGGTTTGATGTATGTTATGGCTATAATGGCAGGTGTGGGAGTTTCCACAGCTTATCTAATTCCTTGGTCTATGATACCTGATGTGATTGAATTAGATGAATTGCAAACAGGACAACGCCGCGAAGGTATTTTCTATGGTTTCATGGTGTTATTGCAAAAATTTGGTTTAGCTTTTGGGCTATTTTTGGTCGGTAATACTTTACAAGCCTATGGTTTTAAAGAAGCTGTGGCTGGACAAAGTTCTTTACCCATACAACCTGAATCTGCACTTTTAGCCATTCGTATCGCCGTTGGACCCATACCAACTGTTTGTTTAATTGCAGGTTTGATTTTAGTTTACTTCTATCCTATTACTCGTGAGATTCATGCAGAAATGATACTAAAACTGCAAGAACAACGAGAAAATAAATAAACACAACTGTTACGTATAGAACTCATATACAGCAATCCTAAATAAGATATGAACACCTCTTTTTCTCTACCTCTGCGGTCTCTGTCTATGTGCATTGGCCAATATGCGGTTTTTCAAGAAACTTCCCGTCAAGAAGTTGTCAGATTACAAGCGGGTGCGGAAGATACACTTCATGCGTGGAAAAAGATTTAAAAGTTCTATACCAGCGGGTAAACAATAGTGAACAGAGTAGAAAATTTTTTGGTGGGCAACACCCACGTTAGAAGGTGTTTGAAAAGTATTTAGATGAAACCGATAATCTCCAAAAACCTAACTACCCTGCCCCCTTCCCTACGTTAGCGCAGCGTGCCGAAGGAAGGGGGGTTTCAAAGCCTCTCTCCGCTTCGGGGAGAGGTTTGGAGAGGGGTTTGTTTATACATTAAAAACTTTTCAAACATCCTCTTACATAATATTGCAAAAATCAAATATTATTTCCATCTAAATTATCTCTTCGATGTTATAATTAATTTTAAGTTAGATGATCAATAAGTAAATCTCTCCAAACAAATACTAGAGAAAAAACCATGACATCATCTCTTTATGAAACAGATCACAACCAATGGACACAAGATACTATCCAATACATTCAAAACCGTAATTTTGACAGCATAGATTGGGATAGCTTAATCGAAGAACTAGAAATTATGGGAAAAAACGACAAACGCGCCATAATTAGTCTGTTGACCCGTGTTCTAGAACATCTACTAAAATTGTCTTACTGGGAATCTGAAAAAACAAGATCCGGTAATCACTGGGCTGCGGAAATTGTCAACTTTCGCGCCCAAATTCAAGGGCGTTTGGAAGATAGTCCTAGCCTTTATTCTCAATTACAAACGTTCTACGAAAAAGCTCATCCCGTCGCTATCAAGTCCGTTTCTAAGTTATGTCCACTTCCCCCAGATGCTCACATTAGCCTCTTGCAAGCCCTAGATGACAACTGGTTTCCGAATGACATCTCAAATGATTAAATATCACAGTATTCAACAGCAGAGACAGATACAATTGATATAATGAACCTTACACAAGAACAACTAAAACTCAAATTAACACAGGCTTTAGTGGCTGCTTTTGGTACAGATTATACTAATACAGATCCAATTTTGGTTTCTGCCAGTAATCCTAAATTTGGTGACTATCAAGCTAATGTGGCTTTATCCCTGAGTAAAAAGTTAGGAAAGCAACCCAGAATTATCGCTGCGGAAATCGTCAGTAAATTAGATGTATCTGATATTTGTGAACCTCCAGAAATCGCTGGTCCTGGTTTTATTAACCTCAAATTACAAACGTCCTACTTAGAAGCACAACTTAACGCGATTCAAATAGATGCTAGATTGGGAATACCCACAGCGAAAAATCCCCAAAAGCAAATTGTTGATTTTTCCAGTCCGAATATTGCTAAAGAAATGCACGTTGGCCATTTACGTTCTACTATTATTGGTGATTCTATTGCCCGGATTTTAGAATTTTGTGGTCATGATGTTTTGCGGTTAAATCATGTTGGTGATTGGGGTACACAATTTGGGATGTTAATTACTCATCTTGTTGATTGTTATCCCGATCTACAGGGTATTATCTTTATGGAAACTCCTCTAGGCAACTATTTACTTGGTGATGTAAATATAGGAGACTTGGTTGAGTTCTATAGAGAGTCTAAGAAGAAATTTGATAACGATGAAGAATTTCGAGAAAGATCCCGAAAAGCAGTAGTAAGCCTACAATCCGGGGATAAATTCACAAAAGACGCATGGGATCTTCTTTGTGAGGCTTCTCGACAAGAATTTAAAATCATTTATGATTTACTGAATATCAAATTAATAGAAAGAGGTGAATCTTTTTATAATCCCTTATTACCAAAGGTTGTGGAAGATTTAGCAACAACGGGATTATTAGAAGAAAGTCAAGGGGCAAAATGTGTTTTCTTGGATGGTTTTACTAATAGAGAAGGTGATCCTTTACCCTTAATTGTCCAAAAAACTGACGGTGGTTATAACTACGCAACTACAGATTTAGCTGCACTAGGTTATCGCATTCAAGAAGATAAAGCCAAGCGAATTGTTTATGTGACAGACGAAGGACAATCTAACCACTTTGCCCAATTTTTCCAAGTCGCAAGAAAGGCAAATTGGATTCCTGATGATGTGGAATTAGTTCATGTTCCTTTTGGGTTAGTGTTAGGTGAAGATGGGAAAAAATTTAAAACTCGTTCTGGGGATACTGTGCGGTTACGCGATTTGTTAGATGAAGCAATTAACCGCGCTCGTGCAGACATAGAAAATAGATTACAAGAAGATGGACGCACAGAAACAGAAGAATTTATTCAAAATGTCGCAGAAGTTGTGGGAATTAGTGCGGTTAAATATGCAGATTTAAGCCAAAATCGCACCAGTAGTTATGTCTTTAGTTATGACAAAATGTTATCTCTAAAGGGCAATACAGCCCCTTATCTTCTCTATGCTTATGTGAGAATTCAAGGTATTAGTCGTCAAGGGAATATTGATTTTACTAACTTGGGAATAAATCGCCAAATCTTGCTGAAAGAAGATGCAGAATTAACTTTAGCTAAACATCTACTGCAACTTGATGAGGTAATTAAGGAAGTAGAACAGGATTTATTACCAAATCGTTTGTGTGATTATTTGTATCAACTCAGCGATAAGTTTAACAAGTTCTATGAAAATTGCCCTGTTCTCAAATCTGAAGAACCTGCTAGAACTTCGCGGTTAATGTTATGTGATTTAACTGCAAAAACTCTGAAGTTGGGATTATCTTTGTTGGGAATTAAGGTTTTAGAAAGGATGTAACCCACATTCCGAACTTCATTTTGTAATACACCAAGATTACCAATATAGGGCTAATAATAGTCAGATAGCGATTCCTACGGAGCGCTTCGCTATCGCATTACCACCAGGAAAAATCAGGATTAATATTTAATAAAACTATCCTAATTTAGTAACATTTTTTGAAGCATAAGTATGTGACACTTTGAAGTGCGGAATGCCGGTTTACGTAATAAATAAAGGATGTTCAATGGACATCTCCAGAAATTAAATATGCGTATCCTAGTACCGCCGTAAGTAATCGAACAAAATTAATTACACAGAAATCTGGGCTGAAATCCTTAAATGGCAAAGAATTCGTAAATCATCAATGTATAATTAATTTTATCGCGGTACTTATTGCAGAGTGAATAATTCACATAACTACCAAAAAAAATGTAATCTTCAATACAGAATATTTTTTTAATCAACTATAAAATTACCAGATTAATTTTATTCAGCAAACATAAAGAGATCAGGAATTACTGAGTCAGCAATAAGAACAACAACCATGAACAAACGTATTCGTCCTTTATATCGTCTTTTAGCACTAGCTATAGGTGCAATGGTTTTGGCAATTTTTGCTCCCACAGTTGTCCAAGCTGCAGATCCTGTGACACTGGAATCTTTAAATGCCACAACTGAGCAATTACAAATTTCCATTGATACTACCTGGGTACTACTCACAGGCTTTTTAGTATTTTTCATGCAGACTGGTTTTTCCATGTTAGAGGCAGGTTTGCTACGCCAAAGAGGTGTAGTTAATGCCTTATTAGAAAACTTTATTGATGCGGCTGTCACCATTCTAATCTGGTGGGGTGTGGGCTTTGGCATCGCTTTTGGTACAAGTGCTGGTGGGTTTATTGGTACAGACACTTTTTTCTTAAGTCAATTACCAGTTAACGGTACTTTTACTAATGGTGGTGTGCCAGGAATAGCTTCAGGACTCAATGCTTATACTTTGTTCTTCTTTCAGTTTGCTTTTGCGGCTACTGCCAGTACAATTACTACTGGGGCAATGGCTGGGAGAACGGACTTTATCGGTGATTTAATCTACAGCGCTGTCATGGCTGCGTTCAGCTATCCCGTGATTGTGCATTGGGTATGGAACTCCAGCGGCTGGTTATCGAAAATAGGTTTTCATGATTTTGCTGGTAGTACAGTGGTTCATACCGTTGGTGGTTGGACAGCTTTAGTTGGTGCTTTTTTACTTGGTCCACGCCCTGGACGAACTCCTTGGGGGCAGATTCCTCCAGCCCATAACTTAGGTTTGGCAGCTTTGGGAACTATGATTCTCTGGTTTGGCTGGTATGGCTTTAACCCCGGTTCAACCCTCGGTACTGGTAATCCTGGCTTAATTGGTTTAATCACCCTGAATACGACCCTGGGGGCTGGTGCTGGGGCGTTAGCGGCGATGTTTTATCAATATAGTCGTTCACGTAAATGGGATTTAGTCTATTGTCTGAATGGTTCTTTGGCAGGTTTGGTAGGGATTACCGCTGGTTGTGCTTTCATAGCGCCTTGGGCGGCGGTGGTGATTGGTTTAACTGGGGGAATTTTAGTAGTTTTAGGAATTGATATTATTGAATCATGCAAAATTGATGATCCGGCAGGAGCATTTGCTGTTCATGGTATTAATGGCATGATGGGTACACTTGCAGTTGGTTTTTTAGGTCAACCAGAACTGACTTTGAATCAAAAAGCTGGATTTTTATTAGGTGGTGGTTTTGATTTGCTGGGTGTGCAGATTTTGGGCCTAGTCGCAGTATCAGTTTTCACTATTGGTTTTGCCTTTTTAATGTTTACTGGACTCAATGCTATTGGTAAGCTGCGTGTTAATTCTGAAGCTGATAAGGTGGGGATTGATAACTATGAACATGGTGCAACTGTCTGGCCTGATGTTTATGCTGTTGAGGAGTTTGTAGAGCAGGAAAAAAGTTACTCTAATAAATAATCCGGCGTTGCTGAATTGAGGTATGAAATTCCCAAATTGAATCTTTAAAACTCAAACCTCAGTGCGTCTTTGCGCCTTTGCTTGAGACTAAAATTCATACCCTTAATCAGCAACGCCAATAATCCTTAGAGGATGTTTGAAAAGTATCAGAATTAATCGAGATCCCCCCAACCCCCCTTACAAAGGGGGGCTAAATTCCTCAAAGTCCCCCTTGAAAAGGGGGATTTATGGGGATCTGCGGGTGTCAGATCCCACACGAAAAAGTTTTCAAACAACCTCTTAAATTGGTACATACAGCAGGAGTAATATTTGAGGCGGGGAAACCCCGCCCCTAGGGGTGTATTTAATTTTTGGCTGCTGGTTGAGCGCTGGGAATGGTAATGTCTATGGTAGTGACTTTGGCGGCTAAATTGGTTAAGGGTTGTTTCATATCAGCTTGGTTTCCGACTACTAAGGTGACTAAATTTTCTGGTTTTAAGTATTTCTGCGCTACTCGTTTCACGTCTGCGGTTGTGGTGCTAGTGATGGCTTTTTGATAGCGAAAGAGGAAATCGGCAGGATAACCATAATATTCGTATCGCATTAATCTGGATAATGTTTGGCTAGGATCTTGAAAGTTGAAGACAAAGGAGTTTAAGGTGGAGTCTTTGGCTTTATTTAATTCTTGGACTGTGATATTTGCGGTTTGTAGCCGTTTAATTTCTGTTTCCAGGGATTTGATAAACTGAACTGTGGTTTCGGTGCGGGTTTGTCCTCCAGCGACGAATGTTCCTGGGTAGTCGAAACGGGGACTCCACATTCCATATACAGAATAAGCTAATCCTTGACGCGATCGCAATTCATTAAATAAGCGTCCCCCAAAGCCATTTAATACGCTATTCATGACATCTAAGGCTGGATAATCGGGATTGTCGAATTTTCCGCCTAAATGACCAATTAAAACACTACTTTGGGTGAGGTGGGGTTGATTAACGAAATATACACCACCTAAATTAGCTTGGGTGACTTGTGGTAGTTGGGTTTTGGCAATTTGCGGATTTGGTTTCCAGTCACCTAATTTAGCTTGAATGAGCGATCGCATTTTTTGAGCATTAAAATCACCCACAATCCCTAAAATGATCTTATTGGGGTGAAAATACTGTTGATAAAATTTCTGCAAATCATCACGGGAAATTTTATCGAGCGTTGCATATTCAACTGTCCGGGCATAAGGACTTTCTTGCCCATAAATTAATTTTCTCAACTCTCGACTGGCAATACTATTAGGATTATCATTGCGTCGAGCAATACTACCGCGAATTTGAGTTTTATCCACATCCAACTTTTCCTGTGCAAAAGCCGGTTCTCGGAGTACCTCTGTAAATAACCCAAATACCATGTCTACGTCTTCAGTCAAAGCTTCAAAACTAGCACTTCCAGCCGCTTCACCCATATCTGTTTCCACAGAGGCAGCCCGTTGTTCTAGAATTTCATTTAATTTATCTGCGGAATGTTTTTGAGTACCACCACTTCGCAATGTCGAACCCACTAAAGTTGCTAAACCTGCTTTTTCGGATTGTTCCCAACGGCTACCTGTTCTGATTAGTGCTGTACCATTTACCAATGGTAGTTCATGATCTTCCATCAAATAAACTACTAAACCATTTTTGAGGACATACCTTTCATACTTGGGTAATTTGATTGCCGATACTGGCGGAAATTGTAATTCATCGTAATGCTTTGCTGTGGTTGCTGCCCAAGAAAAATTCAAATTTACGAGCAAACAAGCAGCAACAATCACCAATGTAAAAACAAATCTTTGTCCCTTAAAAAAGTGGAATTTTTTGCTTTTCAAATCTAACCTCAACATATCTATCTTCAACTTTGGATCAGGATTTATGGCTAACGCCACGCTTTGCTATCAAGATTAAAGGATTGATAGGATTAATCTTTAATCCTGTTTGGATTTTGGATTTTTAGTACAGCATGACGCAAATAAACCAACTATTTTTAATCGCCAAAAATTTTGCTAAATATTACTTTTGACTTTTGACTTTTGACTTTTGAATTCCGCCCTGCGGTACTATCCTGGTTGTTTTGACAACAACTTCCCAACTATGCGATTTTCTGGTGTAAATGTGGCTTGGGCTACTCTTTTAATATCTTCAGGAGTTACAGCGGCAATTTTATCCAATTGCTGAAATAAGTTGCGCCAAGAACCGGTTTTGACTTCATATTCTAACAACTGTGCTGCCATACCGGAATTAGAATCAAGGCTGCGTAATAAACCGGCTCTAGCTTGGGTTTTCAGTCTTTCTAATTCCACCGCAGATACAGGTTCAGTTTTCAGTTTATCAATTTCTTGGCGTAAGGCGATCGCCACTTCATCTACTGTTTTCCCTGGAGATGTGAGAGCATAAAAGAAGATAAGATTAGGATACTTGTCTCCTGGAAAGCCACTAGAACCTTGAGCATTTAGAGCTAAACTTTGTTTTTCTACTAAAGACTTATAAAGTCTTGATGTTCTCCCATCACTCAATAAACTGCCAATTATTTCATAAACTGCATTATCAGGATGAGTAACAGCCGGACGATGATAACCTTCTAAATACCAAGGTTGGGTAGGTAGTTCTAAGGTAACTTCTCTGGTGGCGGTTTGCTGGGGTTCTATGGGTAGTTTTTGTTGAGGTTTCGGTTTAGCTTGATAACGGCCAAAATAAGTTTGTGCCAGTTTTTTGACTTCAGCCGGATTGACATCGCCGACAATCGCAATTGTTAAATTGCTAGGAGCATAATAAGCATCAAAAAAGTTTTTAACATTCTCCGGTGTTAAGTTGCGAATATCTTGATCATAACCAATTACTGGTCGGCGGTAAGGATGAACCTTGAAAGCAGCATCTATGAATTTTTCTACCATCTGACCGATAGGAGAATTTTCAACTCGTAAGCGCCTTTCTTCCAAAATTACTTCTTTTTCTTTATAGAATTCTCGAAATACAGGATCTAAAAACCGATCTGATTCTAAGGACATCCATAATTCTAATTTATTCGAGGGAAAACTATAAAAATAGCGAGTAGCTTCCGAAGAAGTAGTTGCATTTAAACCCACACCTCCAGCTTGTTCAACTATTTGCCCCATTTCGTTTTGTTTAACTAATTTCAGGGCTTGAGATTCTACTGATTTAAATTCAGTTTCTAACCGGGCTATTTCATCTTTTTTTCCACTAGTTTTTGCGGTTTTGATTTGGTTATCTAAATTTTCTAACTTGGCTAAAAGTGGTGCTTCGGCTTGATAGTCTGTAGTCCCGATGCGCTTTGTGCCTTTAAATGCTAGATGTTCGAGAAAGTGGGCTACCCCTGTTTGTCCATCTGGTTCATCAATGCCACCGACATCAGCATAGGTGAGAAAGGAAACTACTGGGGCTTGATGTCTTTCTAAAACGATGAATTTTAGCCCATTATCCAGGCGAAATTCGGTGAGACGATTAATTACTTGTTCTAGGTAAGGTTGAATGGAATTTGGGGCTTTTTGCAGGGCTAAAGCTGTTTCCGGTATCCATCCCCAACCAAATACTATTAATGCCAAAGTGGTGGCTAATAGACGACGGAATGGGAATTTTTTAACGTTACCCATGAAGAAATTTAAAATTGTCTGGTGCATAAGCAAAAGTTAAAGTAAATTTACATTACTTGAGAAATAGATTACTTAACAACAAGAGAGTTATCTTCTATTAAGCTTTTTGTATTTTTAGCATTTGATGTTGCACAATAGGGCTACGAATCTTGTTTTAAAGATATCAAAATAACTACTATGCGAATTTTTAGTTCTCCTCCATCATCAGAAGTACAGGCGCGTACACGCATTTTACAAGCAGCACAAAGATTATTTGCAGCCAAAGGGTTCGAGGGAACTACAACCCGTGATTTAGCACAAACCGCAGGGGTAGCTGAAGGAACTCTCTTTCGTCATTTTGCCAATAAAAAAGCAATTTTGGTGGAAGTGGCTACTAGCGGTTGGGTGGATATTCTCACGGATTTACTGACAGAACTGAGCGAAATGGGTAGCTATAAGGCGATCGCTCAAGTTATGCAGCGACGGATGTGGAATTTACAAAAAAACGCCGATATTATGCGCGTTTGCTTCATGGAAGTACAATTTCATCCAGATTTACGCGATCGCATTCAAACAGAAGTTATTGATAAAATGACAGATGTTGCTGAAGCATTTTTTCAAACCGCAATAGACAAAGGCATCTATCGTCAGATGGATGCCAAGCTTGGAGCTAAAGTATTTTTAGGTTTATTTGCGATCGCCGGTTTCTCTGATCATACCCTCATAGACCCCAACGCCTCCCCCCAAGAAATGCAAAAAATGGCGGAGGGGTTAGCGGATATCTTCCTTAACGGTGTCCTAGCGAAGGAATAGGTGACAGGTGACAGTTAAGAAGAACAAAGGGAATGGACAAAAATTTTACTATTCACTACCCAATACTCACTCACCACTGACAACCGACTAATTACCCATTGCTTGCGCTTGATGACTCCACTGTTGTACTAATTCAACTGCTGGACACAAATCCCGGTTATGCAATGTCGCTACTTGCAAGCGCATAACTTGTCTATGCAATCTGTGAGTAGGAGTTTGGGCTAGTTGAGCTATGGAAATAACCCCAGAGTGAAGTAGTACACCGCAATACTGAGTTCCCACACTGGGAACACGGGCTAAACCTGCTAAAACAACCCATTTATTCACAGAATGGATATTTACCTGTAATTTACCTGCTAATACTATTCTCTCTTCTGGAGTTTTTCCTCTTTTAATTAGTTCTTCTGTGGTATTAATGCCACAATTTTTGAGTTGAGCTTGATCTTCTGCACTTAATCCTGGTAAATCTTTGACAGGCCAATCGGATTTTTGAAGTAAATTTCTATTAGTTGCACGGTTAATGGTCATTTTTTGAGTTTTTAGTATGGGTTAATTTATGTAAAAATTCAGAATCTACTAGGATTTCACTTCCTGAATTCTAACACTCTTATCAAATCGCCATCCCTCTTTAGGGAGGTATTACTAACATTATCACCTATAAAAAATGGAAACTCCAATGTATTTACTGCTCAACTTCCTACATTAAAGGAGGTTTACAGTCAATAATGCCCGATAAGTGTCATCTTAAATCTAAAAATTTAATTACAAATATTAACTTAATACCTGTCTGAGATCCACGAATGCTCTCATAAATCGGGGATGTGATCTGTTATTATCGGCGTTGCTGAATTGAGGTATGAAATTCCCAAATTGAATATTTAAAACTCAAACCTCAGTGCGTCTTTGCGCCTCTGCGTGAGACTAAAATTCATACCCTTAATCAGCAACGCCTTATTATCAATCCTTAACCTAAAGTTAATTTTCCTTGCATTACTGTTACAGCTTGTCCAGATATAAAGACGCGGTTTTTACCTGGATAGTATAGTTTCACCACTCCACCCCGACTAGAAGCTTGATAGGCTAAAAATGCATCTTTTCCCAATTTATCCCGCCAAAATGGGGCTAAACAACAATGTGCCGCACCCGTTACCGGATCTTCATTAATCCCTAACATGGGGGCAAAAAAGCGAGAGACAAAATCATATTCTGAACCAGAATCAGCAATGCTAGTAACGATAATATCCGCCTTTATTAAGGTTTTCATCTGCTGGAAATTCGGCTGCATTTCTCTGACCAATTGCTCAGATTCTAATTCTACTAAATAGCCAAGAGAATTTTGCACAACAGACTTACAAGTTACTCCTAAAACTTGACTTAATTCTGGAGGTGATTCCACAGATTGAGATAGATTCACCGGAAAATCCAACTGAATCCAATTATTTTCTAGTCTAGCTATCAGTATACCACTTTTTGTATAGAAACGCGCCTCTTGATTTGGTAATAAATGCCCTTGTAACCATAATACATGAGCGCTCGCTAAGGTAGCGTGTCCACACAGGGGAACTTCTACCGTTGGAGTAAACCAGCGCAAATTAAAACCGTCATCTTGTTTAACTAAAAAAGCGGTTTCCGATAAATTCATTTCCTGGGCGATATTTTGCATCCATAATTCAGATTGTGGACTATCTAAAACACATACAGCCGCAGGATTTCCTTTAAATGGAGTATTAGTGAAAGCGTCTACTTGAGTAATAGTAATAATTTGGGTCATTTTCAATCAGACCAAATACATTTGAACATCTGGACTTTTAGTTGCTGAATTAAATAATTAGACAGTAAATTGTGCTTGATGTCAGCGGGGAACGCTTTGATTTCTATGATTTTACCACATTCTAAATCCTCATTACTCCATTCTAATAATTCAATATTTTTCAAATGTTATGCTAAATTAGTGATTGTATAGTTGATTTGACTACTAAGCAGGTACTGAGTTTTACATAAAGGTAACGGTAGAACCTGAAATAGAATGTTTAATGCCTATATTTTACATGGGCAAATACAAGGGAAATTTGGACAAAGTTCTTCTTCTAGCGTAAAGTCCGAAATATCACTCTTCCTGGATACTGTTGCTGATTAATTTTGGCATACACTCGCAAACAGGTTAATACTTCGCCAGGATTACCACCACAGTCTAATTGCAGGTCATCCTTAGAAAATTCACAAACATCAGCATACAGTCCTGATAATTGCTTGAGTCGGACGTTATTACCTGCTTTAATAGCTTTATCGGCGGCTTTTTTTAACAGATGTCGGGATTCTTTTTGTAATTTTCCCCACCAAGAATAACGTTCCGCAGGGGGGATAAATACTAGGGAATGAATGGCTTCATCCATGTCGATCCAAGCACATAAATTAAGAATTTCATCAGTATTTTCATCTATTTTTTGGATGCGGTGAAAGCGATCGCTTAAAGCATCAATATATTGATAACGTTGTTCTAATTTGGCAGATAAAGAAACTACATCAAAGCTAAAAACACTTTTTAAAGCATGATGCAAGTCTGGACCTATTTCTATAAACTTAATATATAAAAGTAAAAATCCAGCGACTAAATATAAACTTTCAGAAAGATTAGTTTGGGCAATTTCTGAATTTATCAAAGCTTGTTGAGATAAACATAGTCCTTTGGCTTTAATTGTACCACTCAGCCCTGGATAAATAATTTCATCACGTACAAATGGTAATTCATCCAGATTATTATGATCTGCAATTGCACCTACTTCCTGGGCTAATTCTAAAGCTTTATGTCGCCAAAGTGTCGCTACATCTTCAGGAACTCGCAATAATTTTCTATGAATCTCGTTCCATATTTCCGCATCAGTTTGACCTTGAATATGAGAATTGCCTAAATAAGAATTTAATTCTGGATTGTTATTGAAAATATCTTTTAATTTTAATAGTTTTAATTCATTTATTAATTCAGGTTGTTTTATATCCCCGACTTCTTCAATAATTTGAGAATCTGGGGATGATAGTTCTAATAATTGATGAATTTCTTGCAACAGTTCTTCGCATACCTGATATCCGGCATCAAATGGATATTCTTGATTTGCTTTTGTTAAAGTTGCAGCTAATCCATATAAATTAAACCGCAATATTTTGGCTAATTCTGAGTTTTCTATAGTTAATAGTTTATGTAGATTCTGCATAATTTTATCAGGATAAAAATAAAAGATTTTATATCCCCGACTTCTTGAAGAATTCGGGGATCTTGAACTTAATGAATACCGCAAAAAGGATCACGTTCTTTATCAACTTCATTGGGTTGTAGTTCCAATTCTGCGCGATAAACACATCCTTCTTGTTCCAGACATTCTTGATTATTAGATGTCCAATAAGGAACTGCACCAGCGTGCATTCTTAATATGCCTGTATTATCAAGAGTGACATGATATTGACAAGGATAATCTGTGATGATATCCGGTTTACTGAGTGTACCAATCCGAAGCCATTTTTTGGTATTTGTATCACTATCAGTTTGGTAAATGTAGAAAGTATGTTGACCACTTTGAGGAAATGGTGGCAAAGGTTTACTAATTAATCCTGTGCCTGGTTGCTTCACACCATCTTGTAAATAATGAAATGTTTCCATTGATTTACTTTCATTATTATCAACAGCAAATACTAAATGATAAGCATGAGGTTGATCAACTGTGGCAGATTCTAAAACATTAATAGCAATATCACCATCATTTAAGTTGTTTTGATGGTTTTTAACAGCAATATTCCATTTTAAATTACCATCAGCAAACAAGGCATTTTCAGTAGATTTAGATATGACTGAATTCATATCAATACCAACCACATCTATTAAATAATGGGGATTACCTCGACATAGTAAAACACTAAATTGTAAAGCTTGATCTATTTCAAATTGGATTTTGATCTTTTTGAGAAATTCCTGTTCTTCCATACCCAATTTATCCATCAATATCTTACCGTCGAAACTACCCCATAGTCGAAAAGTTCCATTTTCGTAATCTTGACGATGGATAATATTAGTTAATTGTATCCCCTGCCAAGGTGTCCGCACCTTAGCAACCGTATCCCAAGGTGCAAGCTGATATAGTTCTTGTCCAGCACTAAAAATGGCTAATGGGTCGTTACTTTGAGTTTTGCGTTTAAAGTTGCAAGGAAGATAATAAAACAGGTTTTTGACATCAATTTCTAATTGATTTGCACCTTTGCGTAATAGACTTTTAGATTCTTCAGGATCAAATCGAAAGCGGCGGAGTTTTTCGGCATAACAAGCACCTGCGGAAGTGGCAAGTTTAGTAAATTCTAAAACAAAAGTAATTCGTTCGGGATTCCAAACAAAATATGGTGCTTGACTAAATTCTTCGTAAATTTGTTGTTGCACAAGATCAAGACTACAGGTTTTTCCAGAAAGAATTAACCAATCTACTTTTTGATTAGGTTCTGAACTGAGACGGCTTTCTATTAAACCTTTAGCAATACCAATTGCTTCTTTAATTGACGAAGTTGCTGCCCGTTCAAATTGCTGATGATCTAAAGTTAAATAAATAGATTCAGAACTTCTAACTTGAAATTTAACAGCACTTTGGGCAAGCAGTTCGCCAATTTGTTGTTCATTTAAAGTGAAAGTTAATAAAGAACCATCTGTGGTTGTTTTTTGTCCTAATTTGAGTTTGGCAGCTTCCGCATGATCCCATAATGTATAAAAGGTTTGTAGGCGTTGGGGTGCTTGTTGCCAACGAGTTGGTAAGACTTTTTCAGCAGTATCCAAGGCATCTTTAAAAGCAACGTCACCTTCAGGATTTTCTTTATCTATGCATTTTAGCAAACTACCAGTTTTGAATTTTCCATCTTCTAAAAAACGGTCGTTTAATTCAGAGTTAATTAAGTCTTCTAATTTATCGCTTTCGATGTCACCTGTGGTGACTGCGGTAAGGAGAAAATCAGAAATTGCTACTTTTAACAAGCGGAAAATTCGTAAAGTAATTAATTCACCACCTAATTGTAAATGTCCTGAAGAACCTAATAATTTAGGGGTCAGTTTATAGTAACGTCCGCCTAAACCTCGATCTTCATGATCTGCAAAGAAGGGAGTTTTATCTTCTAGAGTTAGTTCAATTAAAGCTAAATCTGTTGTTCCCCCACCAATATCTAAAACTAGGACATTTTGTGACCATTTATTCCCTTTTTGACGACAGCGAGTTTTAAAAGATTCAATGCCAATATTCAGATTTCCGCCAAATTCTCGCCACAGGAAAAAGATAGCCACAGACACAGCTTCATCATAGGCTGTTTGTACATCATCAATGCCTAATTCCTGTACCAATTGCTTGATTTCTTTGCGAACTACGGGAGGGGCAACGGTAGGATAGGTAACAACTGCTGTTAAAAAATCTCCTTCTGAAAATCTGCGTCTAGCCCGTTGCCGATAATCTTCTGTTAATTCAATTAATTGCGCCCAAGCCGCTTGAATGAGGCGATTAACTTGAATATTTTCTTCATCTTCTTCTAAGATAATGGGGAAAGATCGATCTTGTCCAAAATAGCGTTTGGGTGAATGGTGAAATCTGCTAATAATTTCTTTAACTGAAACAGTTGTTCCTTGGGCTATGGCTTTTTTTCTATTATCTCTTGCGTCTCTACCCATGCGTAGTTTTAAGGGGATTAATTGCGATACTTCCATTTCACTAGGAATTTCGGTACTGCGTCGGTCAATATCTAAAACTACGGGAATTAAATTTTGTGATTCTAATGTGGGAACACGAAAAACTTCATGATATATGGCATAAAGTTTTTTGCTAACAGCCCGCCGAAATCTATCACTTGTTCCTAGACATAATTCAATTTGCCGAATTGCTTCTAAAAATAATTCTTTGTTATCGCTTTCAAAAATTTCACTTAATTGATCTGATTCAATTTCTAAGCTTTTGCTAATGTCAACTAGGAATTTTTCCCACTCACCACTACTAACATCTGGTAAGGCTAAATCTGGTGATGAATTGAACCATTCCGCCATGCGTTCTCTTAATCTTAATTCTTGTTCTCTAGGTAAAACTTCAGCAATAGGAACTTCTATGGGGTCAAAAAGTGTTACTGTAGAATTGGAAGTACCAAAATCTAAAGCTAACCAACCAGGAAATCTTTTTCTTTGTTTTTCGTTGAGTTTTTCACTGAGTTGTTGACTTAAATTATGCAAATAGTGATCAAATTGTGAAGTATTCATGGGTGGATGATTTTTTGTAGATGAACTTGATGATGTTTGTAAATTGGGTATAAACCAAAGATCACATTCAGCACATACATGATTAGATATGGACAAATTTGGTTTTCCCGCAGGGTCAGAGTCAAAATATTCGACAATTACCTTTAAGGTACAATCCACTATGGTGATTAAAGGTGTATCTAACTGACAGGGGTTTTGTCCTAGTTGAGAAATATTATAAATTTTTTTGGGTGTATCTGAGTGAAATTGTCTATAGCTGCTTTGAATTTTTGCTGCTAATTGATATGGTGTACCTCTGACTATGCAGGTTATCCGAGAAATGTGGGGAATGTTGCTTTTAATAGGGACAATTTGGATGGTGGGTAGATGCAACTGTGTGTTTTCTTTCACACCTAATTTAAAGCTAGGTAGAAGCTGAATTTCCACAGGCATTTTTGATGTTCCTTTTTTTGTTTGTTAATAATTCATTGATAGTGCGTTTCCCTAAATTTATTTGATAACTAAAGGTTTACTGTCTTGTTAATAGAAGAATATGGATTAAATGAACCACGAAGAAGCGAAGAACACGAAGGAAGAAGGAAGAAGGAAGTACCAATTAAATGTAGGTAAATAATTCTTCTTCATTAATTGTGGCAATATCAGTCAAGATATCTAACCAAGCTGGAATGGCTAGTTCAGCTTGTGAATCTCTAGCAGCAATATATCTTAGTAGTGCTTCTTTTTTGGAAAGGTTTTGCAAGCTGGGAATAATTTGATCTAAAATTCCATTGATTTCTATATTTACTTGCTGATTGCTTTCACTGACATATTGCACAAGGTGAAGACTAGCACTAGCAGTGATTTCATCTCGCAGTCGTAATACGAAAAGTTGATGATTGGCACTTCTTGATGGGTTTTGATTTCTTTCTGGTGACCAATCAAAAATTTGCCCTACACTGTGTTTTTCGTCTTGTTTAGCTAGGGGAAAAATACTTTCTGGTTTGATGGTTTGATTATGGTTATTGATTTCGGCAATAATTGCTTCTTTCCATTGACGAGGATCTGATCCTAATAACAGTTTATAAAATAAATCTGCTTCTTCAAGTCCAAATTTTGATTCAATTTCTTGTTCTATTTCTGGCTGAAGAATGGCTTGCAGTTTTTCCCGTTCTAGTGTGATTTGATGTGCCAATGAGCTTAATAAGTCTATCACGGCTTGACGAATGCGATCGCTCGCAAAGTTTTCCAGTTCTCTGACTGTTTTCTCAAAGGCTGGATAAAAGTCATCACTCTTAGTCGGTATGGAGGTATTGACCCGATTTCCTCTATCAAATAATTTCCCCGCTGCACCTTTAAATTCCGCTAAGGTAATTGTGCCATTTTGGATTTTATTAAATAATAATGTCCACTGACTCCAATTCAAAATCTTTAAAGTTAGTTCATCTTTAATGACATCACTAACGACAATTCCTCGACGATCTTTCAGTTGTTCTTTACCTAAATTTTTCTGAAAGTTTCTGTAGGTTCTATCTAAACTCTCTATGGCTGTTCTCAATTCTAGTAAAGCCGGAGTATCAACTGTGGGTATACCTTGTTCGTGAATCTCGGCAATAATTTCTTTGAGATATTCTTGTTGTTGACGGATACCATCAGCAGCCCGACGAGTATCTTCATACAATTGCTTTAAGCCGTGATTAGCAACATGAGTTTGAATTAGTTCTCTTAATTTACTAATCCCACCATCCTGAGCAAAATAACCCAGCTGTTTACCTAATTGATTTCTGCCATCTGCTGCTAATAAAGCTTCACTTAAATCACCCCATTTCTGTTGTAATTTTTTCGGTCTTTCCAGATATTCTGGATAATCTAAATTAGCGAGAAATTCCTCGGAACCTGCTTTCACTTGACCCGAACGTTTGGCTAATTCAGCTAATCCTAACAGGGGTGATAATAAAACAATTCTGTCTTTTTGACTGGTAAATGCTTCCGCTCCATCAATAATGGTTTTGAGAACTTTTAATTTTTGGAAAACTGTATTTGTTTGTAACGGTTGAGAATCAGATTGATTATTAATTAATAAATCTAGTTCTCTTTCTCCACCTTCACTTTCTAAAGGCAGTTGATCAAAACGTCCCACACCGACAAGAATTAAATCCTTGAGGTCTTGTCCTGGACGTTGTTGCTGCATCATTGTGAAAATTTTATTGGCGCGATCGCTCCCCGGCGATTTACCATTCAGTAAGACTAGAATTGTCTGTACCTGTGCCAATTCTCGCAACGATAAAAATGTATCCCTAGCCCCAGAATTAGCAGCACCCAACCCAGGAAAATCCAACAGCACAAACTCTTCTGCACCCGTAACATCCCAAATTTCCCGTGATATTTTCACTTCAATATCAACGCGACGAATTAAGGGAAAACTGGTTTGTAATAATTGCGTTCCTAATCGTTGTGGCGCATTTGGTAAGCGAACATTTGCCGCTGGTAAATCCTCAAACATGAGATATTGAATCGCCATTGGCATTTCTGCCAGTTGTAAACCCTCACGAGCAGTAAGACCATCAATTTGGTAAAAGCGACCGCATAAAGCCTCACCATAAGCCTGATAAGCCCGCAAAAATAACACTAACTCCCGCACCAAATAACGCAACTCTAAATTATTTGAGCTTTTCCAAACTTCCTCACACCAAATACTGATATCCTTACCAGTTTTAATTTTAGCTACCTGTAAAGGTGTCACCCCAGCAGACGCAGCGCGACGGTTTGCTTCTTTGAGAATGAAGTGTAAGCACTCATTTACCCCTTCATGGGATAAATATTCCACCGTATAATTATTTACTTGGGTAGTCGCAAAATCATCCTGGGGTTTAATATGAATAGCTGTGACATTACCTGTCGTCGGATTTTCACTCACAGGTAAAGCGTCCGCATAACCAATCAAACTTCCTAGCAGCAAACTTTTTCCACTACTAAATTCCCCCATTACGCCAATTTTTACCGGTGAGTTGGCTAGTTCAACAGTTTTCTGTGCCGCCTCTCGCAGCCGCAACAGACAATCATCAAGGCTAGTGGGAACCCAATCTTCCTCTTGGGAAGGGCGTTGGGGAACTGAGTCAATTTGGCGGAGGATAAATTCACCGTACTCTTTCAATCGCGCCAGCTTATCTGGTTCCATAGAGTAGTCTTTCGTTTGAGTTCATTGTCACAACTGGGTTATAACACAAAACCCAGAAACCACCACCATTCGTACAACGATAACAGATAAGACGCAAGATCATACTGTTCGGTTAAGGCAATGGTTTACAAATAATCTTTAACAAGAAACATACACGACTTGTTAAAGAAGAAGATAATGTTATTTAGACAACCCTACAAAATGTTAACAAATGTTGTGGGATGGACATCTTATCCGTCCTTGTATTATTAGCGGGCAAGATGCCCGCACCACAAGAAATTTTGAGATATTTTTTTAATTGGAGAACTCTTAATTTTGTTCAATTTGTCAATTATTGACCACCAGAAAAAAACAAAGGTAAAATAAATGCTGAGATAATTCCCCCTAAGACAATTACCTCAATAATTTGCAATAATAAACCACCCTTCATAAACTGATTAATTTCTTCCCGAAGATTATGGGAAAAATTACCCAACCAAACACAGAGACGACTATACCACTTAGTAGGACTATCTTCTGGGCGTAACTTCCAGGATAATATTGATAATAATAATGGCGCACCACCAACTTTAGCCGACATCAAAACATGAATTGCTAAACAAAAAATTATGATTACCCATGCTATGAGATGAGCATAATACCAAACATGATCAAGTTCTCCTAGTGGTAGCCATTCCTCCTTCATCATTCTCCCAGATACTACCGCCAAAACAGCAGCAAGCAACATTTTAGTATTCACTAAACGTTGTAGACTTACCCACCAAATTGGTTTACCAAATTGAGTTAGGTTTTGGATAGAGTCTGGTTGTAATAGTCGTCTTTTTCCAGCATGAAAACTATAAACAGCAAAAAATGGTAGTAAAATCAAGAAAAATACTGCCAATGTCCCATGAATATCCTGTATAGGATTGATTTTGGGAATTGGGATATATCCAAATCTTTTATCAAAAGTATTGTAAACTAGGAATCCGCTAATAATTGCACCAATTCCTAAAATCCCGCTTATACCATGCAGGATTCGGAATATTAATGGTTGATAGGGGGCTGAACGATTCATAAGTTGATATAGTAAGTTTCCAAAAAGGCTAATTTTTCTGTAACTACGCCATAAAAATATATAATATCCTAAACAGTGATTAAGGAAGAGTGCATTAGTGGTTGAAGTTGTACATTTTACAGGATTTATTAAAGGCGTAACCTATAAAACCTATTTAGGTGACAAATTAAATGAAATTAATATAGATAGTTTTGATGTCAATCAAGCAAGTGGTTATGGATTAATCAAGTCATCTATAACTGAGATTGCTTATTCTAAATGGGTTTCACCTAAAAGAACTAGAAGCTATCCTTTCGCTAGAATATATACTACATACAACTCATCTAAAATTATCACCATTATTCCGGTAATTAAAGATGAAGGTAAAGATGGAGATAGAGATATAATTCAATATTCTACAATTTCCTGGATGAACTTATTAAATATTTATATTGTGCTTGCTTATTATGAAACAGCCCAGAAAAGTCATAAAAAAAGACAGATAAACAAAGATAAACTTTCCAATCAAAAGTTCAATAATGAATTTGTACAATCTCAAATCAACGAAATACTAGCATATCGGCAAAGTGCTTTACATTGGAATAAAAATTTATTTGAAGAAAGGTTTTTATCAATTTTTGAGAAAGCACTGAATTCTTACGATTTTATTGCTAGTCAAACTGGAGTGGCTATTCACTCACGAGTAAGCATGGATAACTATTTACGAAAAATCATTCTTGAGTTTGAAGAATTTAAAAATATTTCTCTTAAAGGTTCTCTAAGTGCCAGTAAACGAGAAGCGATGACTTCTCATAAAATGGAATATTTAGAAGATGGACTAAAAGCAACTTTTAGTATTGAGAATTATTTAGGAGGAGTTTATCACTTGACTGCTGATGAAATATTTGTTTATAATAATGAGTACATAATTCAAGAATCAAAAAATTCTTCAAAGGAATCTTTACCTAAACTTCCTGATATTCAAGATAGTTTATTTAAGTTGATTTTATTTTCCAACTTAGATTCATTAAAGCTAAATGGAGAATCAGTTAATTTTCTAACAAAATTAAAGCTTACTGGTAAAAATGTAGTTAGTTCTATTATTTTTCCTGATGCAACAGTTGAAGAATTAGATAATTTTTTACAAATTAACAAGACAATTTTTACGAAAAAGCAAAAAGAAATTATCAGAAAATTGGCTTTAGAAGCCCAAAATAATCAAAAATTAAAAATACAAGTGTCAGGAAATTCCAAGGTATAATTTTTTTATGATCAAAAGTCCTCTCCGTTATCCTGGTGGAAAATCAAAAGCAATTAAAAGCATTGCTGAATGTCTTCCAGAAAAGTTTTCCGAATTTAGAGAACCTTTTGTTGGTGGTGGTTCAGTTTTCATTTATCTCAAACAACAATTTCCCGATTTAAAGATTTCCATTAACGATTTAAATCCAGAATTATTTTTATTTTGGTATTTGGCAAAATCTGATTTATCAAAATTAGTTTCCGCAGTTCGTCAAGTTAAAGAAAATTCTCAAGATGGAAAATTACTTTTTGCCGAATTAGCTCATGTAAATGTTAATACATTGTCAGATTTAGAAAGAGCAGTCCGGTTTTTTGTTCTGAATAGAATTACATTTTCTGGAACTATAGAATCCGGTGGATTTTCTTTAGAATCTTTTCATAAAAGATTTACAAATTCATCAATAGATAGACTAGAGAAATTAGAAAATATACTAACACAAGATATCAAAGTTACCAATTTAGATTATAGCCATCTGATTAATGAACCAGGAAAAGAAGTATTCATATTTTTAGATCCTCCTTATGTTAAAGCTGAAAAATCTAAATTATATGGTAGAAAAGGAGATTTACATACAGGATTTGATCATCAAAGATTTGCTTCAAATTTAAAACAATGCCCCCATAACTGGTTAATTACCTATGATGATTGCCTAGAAATCAGAGAAAACTTTAAATGGGCAAATATCATTGAATGGGAATTACAATATGGCATGAATAATTATAAACAAAAAAAAGCCGAAAAAGGGAAAGAACTATTTATTAGTAATTATCAGATCCCCGACTTCTTTAAGAAGTCGGTGATCTAAACCTCTAAACCTGATAAAATCACATTCAACATCATAAAAAAGCCGAACAATGGATTCTACTATTTGGTCTAACTTACTCAAACAATTATTAGAACGGCAATCATTATCCCGGACTCAAGCCGCAGAATTGATGCAAGGATGGATAAATGAAACGATTCCTCTAGAACTGTCAGGGGCAATTTTAATGGCGTTGAACTTTAAAGGCGTATGTGCTGAAGAATTAACAGGAATGGCAGAAGTATTAAAATCCTTGTCTTCCGTACCCATAAACAAGGGCGGGGAGACCCCGCCCCTACGGTTAATTGATACTTGTGGTACAGGTGGTGATGGGGCATCAACCTTTAATATTTCCACTGCTGTAGCCTTTGTAGTGGCTGCTGCTGGTGTACCTGTGGCTAAACATGGTAGTCGTTCAGCCTCCAGTCTCACGGGAAGCGCGGATGTTTTAGAAGCCTTGGGAGTAAATTTGACTGCTGCGAGTGATAAGGTACAAGCAGCAGTACAAGAGGTAGGAATTACATTTTTATTCGCCCCTGGGTGGCATCCAGCCCTGAAAGCAGTTGCCCCATTACGGCGAAATCTCAAAGTGCGGACTGTGTTTAATTTACTAGGACCCCTGGTAAATCCCCTGAATCCTACTGGTCAGGTAATTGGTGTTTTTGATCCTCAACTGATAGAAACCGTTGCTGAAGCTTTAAATCTCTTGGGGACACAAACAGCAATGGTTCTGCATGGACGAGAAAAATTAGATGAAGCTGGTTTGGGCGATATTACCGATTTGGCAGCTTTAAAAGATGGTAAAGTATTGTTAACTACTGTTGATCCCCAGGAAGTTGGTGTGATTCCTGCTCCCATTACCGCTGTTAAGGGTGGTGACGCACAAGAAAATGCGGTGATTCTTAAAAAAGTTTTGCAAGGGAAAGGCACAGAAGCGCAACAGGATATAGTGGCGTTAAATGCTTCCCTGGCATTGCAGGTGGCAGGTGCTGTTCCCTGGCTAAATCATGGTCAAGGGGTGACTGTAGCTAAAGAAATTTTACAAAGCGGTAGCCCTTGGACAAAGTTGGAACATTTAGTGGATTTTCTGAAGGATTAGCTTCTGAGTGGACTTGGGGACGAAATTCGACGACGTTACGTTTGATAGTTAGATCGTAATTACCGAAAAAGTCATGTCCTAAAAGTCCTGTTTCTAATTCTGTACCAGCGATCGCTACTGGGACTTTATTTACTGTCATCCCCCCGGCTTCCATAGAATCAAGATAGCCAATGGGAAATTCCACAGCTTTAGCACTGGCAGTATTCGCTTTAGCCTTGCCGACAGTGACTACACCCAAAGCCGCTGCTATCTTCTGGGTAATTACAGTCCCACTCGCCCCCGTATCCACAATCATCTCAAACCGCTGCGTTCCATTGAAAGTAACTTCAATAATTGGTGTACCACCGACTCGCCGTTTAATTGGGGCAATAAATACCTCGTGGTTGCGAGGGAGGATGGATGGTGGCGAGAGGCTAGGCTTAGATAAGGATGGTTTTAGAGCTTTATCAGCGGGACGGGCAGAAATTATCCCATTACCCGGTCGTTGAGGAACATCAATGACTACTGATTGCGGCTGAGTTACAGAAGATGCTAAATTTTTGGGGTAAGCCTGGCGGCGAGCTAAGGAAATTTGACGGCGATATTCAACGATTTGACGTTGAGCAAAGGCAAAATTGCTACTATTGCGCCTAACTTGCTTCATGAGAGCGATCGCATCTTGCCACTGACTCACCACCAACTTCCAATCATCCACAGATACAGCAGATTGGCTGATACTCTTAGCACCAGCAGCTTTATCTAGAGCCATTTCCAAAGAACTTAATTGGGTGGAAGCAGATGCTTGTGGCGTTGACTTTGGACTAGCTAACAGTTGTTTCCGTTGACTGGAAGAACGGATAGCCGCCAAACTCCCAGTTGATAAAGATTGTTTAGACTCACCAGTTATTGTTGTCTGCTGATCTTGATCACAGGCAACAGTCAAAACCGCTAAACTAACGGAACAAAAAATGAGGGCTGTCCGGGATAAAAAATACTGAAGCATAGTGAATGTTTTAACCGCCCTGGCTGCTCTTCCCAAGTGTACTCCTCCCACCCAATTAAAAATGCTTGACTATTGATCATTTTAAAATTAAAGTTTTGATTGGGAATTTCTGGTAATTTTATATACATATACATGATTTTTTTTGTAAAGGATTGTATAGTAATTACAGGAAGGTTCTGCGTTTTCGATCAATATTATGAATATATTGTCTGTCTGGCATTACCAAATATTATCTGTGAGGAGTTATATCCTCTAGAAAGGTATTTAAGGTTGTCATTTATATACAAGTAGAGGTATTAACCATGTCTAGCGCAGTTTTAATTGATTTTGATCAAATTTATCAAGTTCGAGGCAACAAGGTTAGTTCTGCTGCAAAATTTGATGATCTTGCTTCATATTTTAAAAAAGCATCTAGGGATATCAAAGCTGAGTGGAGCAATTTTTCTTCTGAACAACGTGATTACTTAAGAGATTTTGCCTACTCTTTCATTGAACCAAATCAGGGAGTTACAGGGTTTTTGGAGATCCTCAAATCAAAAATTTATTTGCTTTTTTTGAATCTTAGCTCCCAAAAAGAATCTTATGATGCTTGTCTTAATGCTATTGATTTCTTGGTTGATACAATTCTTGATTGTATTGAGCAAGATGATCCCGGCTATCAGGCTGTTTTATCTGATACCTTAGAGGAATTGCGTTTAAATTACGAACGTATTCCAGAAGTAAAGCCGGAGGATAGTAGTGCCTGGTTGCGAAATATATTCGATAAGGCCATTGCCGAAGTTTGAGCTTAGTCTTGTTAAGCTTGTTAAAACTCACTACAAAAAAAATAAAAGAGCTAGAGATTCATTTGAGACTTTGATACAAAAGTATAGAGAGACTCTTGCAACAGATCCGCTCTTTGATGACTCAGATAGCGAAAATTTTCCTAAAGGTGCTTACAAACCAGATTTTGAATTTAGAAAAATTCGGTTTTTTATGCCGGAACTTCAAGGTGCTTCTCGTAGGGAACGATTTATGTATGTTGTTCATCAAGCTTCTTGTTCTGTCTATCCCATATGGGTTTATACCCATGAAGAATACCCTAAAAGACCTAGCGACCAGGACTTGAAAGAGCAACTGACAATTATAGAAATGAATATTGTAGATGTAGACTCTCCACCTTCATAAACCATGAGAAGATATACCTTTGCTGTCTTCTAAAAAAATAAGTTATAGAAGATATAAAATTCTTTTTTCTCTCCAATTACTAATTACAAATGATCTATGTCCCTATCTGACGCAATACCTGCTCTACTTGTCCTAGCAGATGGTTCTGCTTATCGCGGTTGGTCTTTCGGCGCTACAGGAACTGCCATTGGTGAAATCGTGTTCAATACTGGCATGACCGGATATCAAGAAGTGTTAACCGATCCTAGTTACTGTGGTCAAATCGTCATTTTTACCTATCCCGAACTAGGAAACACTGGTATTAATTCCGAAGACGAAGAATCAAATCAACCCCATGTTAAGGGAGCGATCGCTCGCAATATATGTCATAAACCTAGTAACTGGCGTTCCACCCAATCCCTACCCAACTACCTCCAACAGCACCACATTCCCGGTATTTACGGCATAGATACCCGCGCCCTCACCCGGAAAATTCGGATGTTTGGGGCGATGAATGGCGGCATTTCCACAACAATTCTCGAGGAAACAGAATTGTTAGAAATGGTACAAGCAGCGCCCAACATGACAGGCTTAAACCTAGTCAAAGAAGTCACCACACCAACCGTTTACGAATGGATTGAAGCCACAACCGCCCCTTGGGAATTCAACCCCGAAGCCGTAGCTAAAATTAGCGAAACCTTCACCGTCGTCGCCCTAGACTTTGGCGTCAAGCGGAATATCTTACGCCGTCTCGCCAGTTATGGCTGTCGCGTCATAGTTGTTCCTGCCGATACACAACCAGAAGAAATTCTCAAATACAATCCAGATGGTATTTTCCTCTCCAACGGACCAGGAGACCCCGCCGCGGTTACAGAAGGTATCAACACCACCAGAGCCTTACTAGACAGCCAAAAACCCATATTTGGCATTTGTATGGGACACCAAATTTTAGGTCATGCCCTGGGAGCAGAAACCTTTAAACTAAAATTTGGACATCGCGGTTTAAATCAACCAGCCGGCTTACAAGAAAGAGTCGAAATTACCAGCCAAAACCACAGTTTCGCCCTTGCCCCAGACTCCTTACCCACAGCCACAGTTGAGATCAGCCATTTGAACCTCAATGACCTGACCGTAGCTGGAGTCCGTCACAAGACCCTACCTGTGTTTTCTGTCCAGTACCACCCAGAAGCCAGTCCTGGCCCCCATGATGCCGATTACTTATTTGAGCAGTTTGTCCTAAAAATGCAAGCAGCACGGCAATAAATTTTAGATTTGGGATTGCCGACTTTAGATTGAACTCGCATTTTACATTCACAAACTTGGATTCATGCCAGCAGAGGTAAGGCATAAACCCCAAAAAATCTAAAATCTAAAATCTAAAATCTAAAATCCCCAGGTCATGATGGACATTGGTAATTAGTAAAAAATTTTGCCAGTTCCCAACATAGACAAATTGCTCAAAAACCATCTATACTAGAACGTTTACTTTTAGTAAAAAGAACGAGGAGAAAATCATAGCTGAACCACTAAATCTAACCGTGAGCCTGAGAGGTACACGCGAAGTCCGCGATAGCTGTCAGCTATTCCGCCTCACAGGTTTATTAGACGCTTTCTCTGAGCCAACATTTCGGAAAGTACTCGGCGCTAAAATTGAAGAAGGCCCAAAAAACATCATTTTGGATCTTTCACAAATAGACTTTGTGGATAGTTCTGGCTTGGGTGCGCTGGTACAACTCGCCAAGCAAGCGCAAACCGCTGAAGGCACTTTGCAAATTGTCACTAATGCTCGTGTCACCCAAACCGTTAAGCTTGTTCGTTTAGAAAAATTTCTCTCCCTACAAGTTACAGTTGAAGCAGCCCTAGCAAACATCCCTACAGCTTGATTGCTTGAATGGAAAATCTAAATTAAGCTATCCGATGTCAAATCTGGATAGCTTAATTTTTGGATTATAGTTAGGAGTCAAGAGTCTCTTTCTGTATGGCTTTTACCTGAGATTCTGGATCTCATTCCAGTACATACCGCCATACCAAAGAAGAACCCCTATTTAATGTATGATGTTGGGAGTTAAATATAATTTAAGTTGCTTTAGATAATGACGGCAAAAATTGTCTCCCGATGTAGCGCTTTTTTAAGGAATGATTAATCTGTGAAGTCCAAGGAGGAAACAGGCGAACACGAAGAAGATGAAACCGCTACACAGCATTCATCAGATATCTACCCGTGGTTGGTAAATGCCACGCAACTACCCCAGCAAATATCCCCAGCCCAAATCAAACAGATATCTCCTTCAGCATTAGCCTACTTGGGGGATGCAATTTACGAATTATATGTTAGAATGTTTTATCTGTGGCCACAACAGCGATTGGAAAATTACCATCGTTCCGTAGTGGATCAGGTAAGAGCAGAAACACAAGCGCTACATTTGCGAATGTTAACTCCTTACTTGAGGAGTAACGAATTAGAAATTGTTCGCAGAGGTCGTAACTCTGCTACGAGTCGTCATAAGCGACTAAATCCCGAAATTTATCAACAGGCAACTAGTTTAGAAACCTTAGTTGGCTACCTATATCTTACTGATTACCACCGTTTAACCGAGCTATTACAAAAACTTCCCCTAGAGAAATAGTGAGAAGCTACATCTGGCGATTGTTACTGATTTGTAATGGTTCATTAAATTGATGTCATCGGGCTGTTCACTCATTTAAATCAAACCTCAATACTGTTATGACAAGTCAACCAAAGAAAAATCATTCCGGCGGACAACCAAAACGTGGTCAGCCAGTAAAAATTAAGGGTAAGCGCGTTGTGCCTCAACCTAGCCGTAATCAAGGCAAAAGTGATGGTAAACCCATTTCCGTTAAACCCCGGACATCTCGCTATGGTTCTGAACCATCCCCAGAAGTTACAGGAGACAGAGAAGGTAAATCCTATTCTGCAAAACCTCGCTCTCGCTATGGTTCTGAACCATCCCCAGAAGTTACAGGAGACAGAGAAGGTAAATCCTATTCTGCAAAACCTCGCTCTCGCTACGGCTCTGAACCATCCCCAGAAGTTAGAGGAGACAGAGAAGGTAAATCCTATTCTGCAAAACCTCGCTCTCGCTACGGCTCTGAACCATCCCCAGAAGTTAGGGTAGACAGAGAAGGTAAATCCTATTCTGCAAAACCCCGGACATCTCGCTATGGTTCTGAACCATCCCCAGAAGTTAGGGTAGACAGAGAAGGTAAATCCTATTCTGCAAAACCCCGGACATCTCGCTATGGTTCTGAACCATCCCCAGAAGTTACAGGAGACAGAGAAGGTAAATTCTATTCTGCAAAACCCCGGACATCTCGCTATGGTTCTGAACCATCCCCAGAAGTTAGGGTAGACAGAGAAGGTAAATCATTTTCAGTGAAACCCCGGACATCTCGCTATGGTTCTGAACCATCCCCAGAAGGTAGAGGAGACAGAGAAGGTAAATCATTTTCAGTGAAACCCCGGACATCGCGCTACGGTTCTGAACCATCCTCAGAAATCGCATTACCAAATGAAGGTAAATCCTTCACCACTAGATATCGTCCTTCTTATCAGTCTTCCCAGCAACTTCCAGAAATTACATCCACAGAAGAGACTGATTTAATCTATGGTCGTCATCCAGTTTTGACGGCGTTGGAAAATGAACGCAGTATTAACCGTCTTTGGATTACTACCCGTCTTCGTTATGATCCCAGATTTCACCATTTGATTTTGCAAGCCAAGGATAATGGCGCAGTTATTGATGAAGTTGAACCAATGCGGTTAGACCAAATTACTGGTCGCGCTAACCACCAAGGGATAGCGGCTCAAATTGCTCCTTATGCCTATATTGAATTAGAAGACCTGATTGCTAAGTCCAAATCTATTACTGACCCTGTAATTGTAGTTGCTGATGGTATTACTGATCCCCATAACTTAGGGGCGATTATTCGCACGGCGGAGGCTATTGGCGCTCACGGTTTGGTGATTCCCCAAAGAAGAGCAGCGGGAATTACTTCTACTGTGGTGAAAGTGGCAGCAGGTGCATTAGAAACCTTTCCTGTATCTAGAGTTGTCAACCTGGGTCGCGCTTTAGAACAGTTAAAAGAAGAAGGCTTTTGGATTTATGGAACTGCGGTTACAGGTAGCGAACCATTACAAAGTGTTAAATTTAGCGGACCTGTGGTTTTAGTTGTGGGTGGTGAAGGCGAAGGTCTGGGGATGTTGACACAACGTTCTTGTGATGTTTTGGTGTCTATTCCCTTACAAGGTAAGACTCCTAGCCTCAATGCTTCGGTGGCAACTGGTATGGCACTTTACGAAATTTATCGTCAAAAATCGCAGAATACACTGTATCTTGATAAAATACAGACAATTGCTTTGAAAAAACAATAGTACAAGAACTGATATCGTGGATATTTGTCTGCGAAATCAGTAAATGTAAAAGACAATAAATTTAATCTATTTGTACACGCCCAGTTATCACGTTTATAAATCGGCGAAAACTATGACAACGATTTGGCATAACTTCCAAGAGAGGTTAATTAGTACATTCAATGGACTCGGTCTTGCTTGGTGGGTAGAAGTTGTTACACAAAACCCCCGTTGTACATACTACTTTGGTCCATTTTTCAGTTCTGCGGCAGCTACTAAAGCCAGTAATGGCTATGTAGAAGATTTGGAAATTGAAGGGGCGCAGGGAATTATAGTGAATATCAAACGCTGTAAGCCTAATGTTTTAACAATTGCTGAAGATTTGGGGGAATGGATTGACCGTAAAGTAAAGCCTGTCTTTAGCGGTCAAAATTAGTCTAATTACCAATTTCAGAGGCTGTTATCGTTCCTGGGTTAATCCTGGGAACGAGTTGTGCCTGATTTAAACTTTCACGATTTGGGGGTTGGTGGCTAACCAATTGTCAATATCTCCTAATAACTGTTGGGGTATTTCCCAAGGAAAGAGATGGGCTGTGTTAGGGTAACATTGCCATTGAGAGTTTTTGAGGTGTCGGGCTGTTTCTAAACTGGCATCAGGGGTAATGTGGCGATCTTGTTCACCGGCAAGCACTAGGCTGGGACATTGAATTTGCCAAAGGTCTGGGGTGCGATTATAACCTGCTCTGATGGCACTGTAGAGGGCGTTTGTAGCTGCTCCTGAGGTTTGTAAGTAGGCTGGTAGGGCATCCGTAGCTATGTAATTGTAAGCTGTGGATGTGTGTTGTTGAATCAAGTAGCGAAAGAGCGATCGCTTGCCAAAAGTATTAATATTCCATTGCCAACTGGGTTTTATATAGTTTAATATACCTGCAATTCCTGTATAAATATTGTCTTGCCAAGAAATTCGGGGATGATGCCCCCAGGGTCTAGCGGCTGTAGCTACTAAAATTAAGCCTGTAATCCGTTGGGGTAGGCGCATGGCCAGTTCCATCGCTAAAATGCCTCCTAGCGACCATCCCAATACTAAGAATTTTTCTATTTTTAACTGGTCTAATAGGGCTTCTAGGTCGTCTAAATGATCTTGCATAACAAATTTGCCCTGAAACCGACTTTTGCCGTATCCGCGTAAATCTGGAGCAATGGTTTGGTAGCGTTGTGATAGATGATTTGTGAAGACGGAAAGGCTACGTCCCGAACCAGGATGACCATGTAAACCCAGGATGGGAAATCCTTGACCTTGGGTGTAGAAGTTAAGTGGTACAGTTCTAGGTGTGTGATTGCCCATAAATTTAATTGATTGTGAAACTCTGTCTAAAATGGAGATTTACTCCTTGTTGGGCGCAGGCCCTGCGCCCCTACAATTCTTTATTTTTCGATGTAACCGCCAGCGTAAGTAATTACACACATAGTTTCATAGGTGATGTGATTGCCGTAAGCAACGCCAGTGGCACGAAAAGCTGGGTTAAAAATGTTGGTTCGATGTCCACGGGAGGGGACTCCATCATCAATTATCAATTGCATGATGATATCTGGGGCAGTTTTTTGACCATAGCTGATATTTTCGCCGGCTGTGGTTTGCCATTGACCATAACGATTTAAACGGGTAAAGGGATCACTGCCGTCACTACCAGTATGACCGATTCCACCTTTTACGCCTTGGTCTTTGACGTGATCTTTTGCGGCTAAAGACATCCCTGTGGAGGGATTTAAGACGATAATTGGAGTGGTAGATTTGAGAAAAGCGATCGCTTCATCAACAGCTATAACGCCTTCTTTGGTTTGTAAATAGTAATTTTCAGCAATTTTGATTTTTGTGCCTTCCAATTTCTGTTTCCAGCTTTCTAGAAGCGGTACATAAGCAGCAGGATTTGTTCGCACCAGGTTCATTTCGGCAATTACTGTCTGTTTTAAATCGGAGAGAATGGTCAAATTTGCCTCAGTCATTGATTACCTACAACTGTAAGATAGCGTAATAGGTAATAATAGCAAAAATCCCAGGTGACGCATTCATAACCTCGTTTTCTTGTGAAATTATTGTAGTAGTTAGGACTTACGCACGCTCACTAATTTACCATGATATGAATGAAGGAAATTGCGTCGTTTTCGGCTTTGGGAATAACTTATTGAGTAGGGTGCGTCAGATAGAGGGAATCTGTTTTTTTGTCAAAATATCGTGTCTGACGCACCCTACAAGGGATAAAATTTACGTCACATATTTGGGGAATCTTGTCAATGCGTAAATCCTAGTAGTAATCTTTTTGGAAACTACCTATTATCTGTTGTAATCTTCTTTGCTATTAAATGTAAAGTATGATCGGGCTAATATTTGATTTTTGAAATATACGTAAGGTGGGAATCCCCCATTAATTTATTCTGACTACTGACTCCTGCTTCAATAAAATAGGAATTGAGAAGCGAAAAGTTATCCTCATCACTTCTCATAAGACTACTCCTTACACTTACTGTAATTAGAACACTTAATTAATAAGTGCCACCTCTAGCTAAAGGTGCAGATTTATTGGCAACAACTATGAAACTTGTATAAATTATTGCCTAACCATTAGATTTTATGGTTTACCTTGCAATATTTCTTCTACTTCTGTGAGTTTTACAGGTCCAGCAAAATTTGGACTGGTGATAATAAAAGATGGTGTACCACCTAATCCTAATTGTTGGGCTAATAATAGGTCTTTTTCGATGGATTTATTAGCTAATTTGCGATCATTATCAAATTTTGTGAGGTTTAAATTGAGCTTTTTGGCAATATTTAAATATAAAGTCTCACCCAATTGTTTCTGATTGGTAAACAGGGCATCATGATATTCCCAAAACTTACCTTGTTGATATGCTGCCCAAGCTGCTGTAGCTGCGGGTAATGCTTGATCATGAATTTGATAAAGGGGAAAATGTTTATAAACTAAGGTGAATTTATTCGGATATTTTGCCAATAAATCTTTGAGTGTTTGATGTGCCTCGGCACAATAAGGACATTCAAAATCTGAAAATTCTATCAATACCGTTTTTGATTTGGTTGCACCAATTGTGGGAGAATCACCAATTACGGATTGAGGATTTGCTTGAAAATTATTGATAAATTCTTGCCGTGATTTTTGGATATTCTGTTGCTGTTGCTGCTGATATGCTCCCACAGATTCAATAATTATTTCTGGGTGTTTGCGGATAATTTCTAGAACTTGTTTTTCTAGTTGAGGGTCTATTTTAGTCTCAGCTTGGACGGGAAGTGACCAGCTTAATATCAGACAGATCAAGCTAACAATTGCTAAATTGCGAAAATGAGTAAAAATTTTGAACATTTGTCAAAGATAGATAACTAGCAATGTAATTTTATCAAGTAGCAGAGAAAACAGCAGTTGTAAAAATTATCCCTATGTCTTTTATCATTATCAGTATTATTGGTTTAAACTTGGCTGAATAGGGAAGAGATAGAGGGGTAGGGAACAGGGAGCAGGGGGAAATAATTACCAACGGACAACGGACAATTGACCGAAAAATTTTAGATTTTGGATTTTAGATTTTGGATTGGGAATTTTCGGTACAAGCCCCGCCCCTTCAGGGCGGAATTAATCCATTTACGGATGCGGTGTTGAAGAAGTTAAGCGGTTAGAAACCGCAGCCATACAAACAAAACCCATCTTCATGGGTTTAAAATTAACGCAAGTATAAGGGAAGGGCGGGGAAACCCCTACAGGTTTTACAATTTAAGGCGTTGCTGAATTGAGGTATGAAATTCCCAAATTGAATCTTTAAAACTCAAACCTCAGTGCGTCTTTGCTACGGCAGTCGCTCATGGGGGAAACCCCCAAGACCGCGCTGCCTCGCCTTTGCGTGAGACTAAAATTCATACCCTTAATCAGCAACGCCCAATTTAATAATTCTGAAAATCTGATTCTATGCAGCTACATCTTAGATTTGGTATAAGGAATACTGAAGACTAAGCGATAATAGTAGAAAAGGAAAAAAATAGATGCCAGAAAATCTTAAAAGTAAAGCTATCACACAAGGGGTACAGCGATCGCCTAACCGTGCCATGCTGCGGGCTGTAGGTTTTCAAGATGAAGACTTTAACAAGGCCATAGTCGGTATAGCCAACGGTTACAGCACCATCACCCCTTGTAACATGGGGATTAATAAACTAGCACAAAGGGCAGAAGCCGCAGTCAAAACCGCCGGTGCCATGCCCCAAATTTTCGGGACAATTACTGTCAGTGACGGGATTTCCATGGGAACAGAAGGGATGAAATACTCCCTAGTATCACGGGAAGTCATCGCTGATTCCATTGAAACAGCCTGTAGCGCCCAAAGTATGGACGGTGTATTGGCCATTGGTGGTTGTGATAAAAATATGCCTGGGGCAATGTTAGCAATGGCGCGGATGAATATCCCTGCTATCTTTGTGTATGGTGGAACAATCAAACCCGGACATTATGAGGGTAAAGACTTAACCGTTGTCAGTTCCTTTGAAGCCGTTGGTCAATACAGCGCTGGCAAAATTGACGAAAATGAACTGTTAGCTGTTGAACGCGGTGCTTGTCCCGGTGCAGGGTCATGTGGTGGGATGTTTACAGCCAATACCATGTCTTCAGCATTTGAAGCAATGGGCATGAGTTTACCCTATTCCTCGACAATGGCTGCCGAAGACCCAGAAAAAGCCGACAGTACGGAAAAATCTGCTCAAGTTTTAGTAGAAGCCATTCGCAAGCAGATATTACCTCGGACAATCATCACCCGGAAATCTATAGAAAACGCCATATCTGTAATTATGGCCGTGGGTGGTTCAACCAATGCCGTATTACATTTTTTAGCGATCGCTCGCGCTGCTGGTGTAGAATTAACCATAGACGACTTTGAAACCATTCGTGGACGAGTTCCCGTCATTTGTGATTTAAAACCCAGTGGTAAATATGTCGCCACAGACTTACACAAAGCCGGCGGCATTCCCCAAGTCATGAAAATGCTGTTAGTCCATGACTTACTGCATGGAGACTGTATCACCATTTCCGGGCAGACCATCGCCGAAGTATTAGCAGATATCCCCCCAGAACCACGCCCAGACCAAGACGTAATTCGTCCGTGGCATAAACCCATGTATGCCCAGGGACACCTAGCCATTCTCAAGGGCAACCTCGCCACAGAAGGGGCAGTAGCAAAAATTACCGGAGTCAAAAAGCCAGTTATTACAGGACCTGCCAGAGTATTTGAATCAGAAGAATCCTGTTTAGATGCCATCTTAGCCGGAAAAATCATCGCCGGTGATGTCATTGTGATCCGTTACGAAGGACCAAAAGGCGGACCCGGTATGCGGGAAATGTTAGCCCCTACCTCCGCCATTATTGGTGCTGGTTTAGGAGACTCCGTAGGATTAATTACCGACGGACGTTTCTCCGGTGGTACTTACGGCATGGTAGTCGGCCACGTTGCCCCAGAAGCGGCTGTAGGCGGTAACATCGCCCTAGTAGAAGAAGGTGATAGCATTACCATAGATGCCAATGCCCGTTTGTTACAACTCAATGTATCAGAAGCAGAATTAGATATTCGTCGCGCAAATTGGCAACCACTTCCACCCAGATACACAAAAGGCGTACTTGGGAAATATGCCAAACTGGTAGCTTCCAGTAGTGTAGGTGCAGTTACCGATTTAGACTTATTTGCTAATTAGAATTATATTAGATCCCCGACTTCTTAAAGAAGTCGGGGATCTGAAATTTAATATATTTGAAGCTTATGCAGCTAAATCCAAACTTATCAGACACAGTTATTCAACGTTGGCAAATATTAAAAAATGGTGTTCATACTTTCACCCAATCTGTACAACAAAAAGCCACACAAACAACAGATAATACTAAAGCTTATTTAGAAAATAATTGGCAAAATGTCGAGAAGATTACTAACAATACATCAGAAGTAATCCAAAAAAATATTAATACTGCTATTCATGATTCATTATCACAATATCCCTGGTTTTTACAAATATTAGAAATATTCACATGGGGAATAAATCATCCTGTGCGAGGGGTAATAATTTTATTATTTACAATTGCTGTGCTTTCGAGTATTATCAAAGCAATTGTTAAAATTATAGGAACAGCTAGTTGGTCAATTTTTAAAATTCCTTTTATTTTATTACAAAAATTCTTAAAATCTCTTTGGATAATATTTAGCCAAGTTGGAATTTTCGGACTTGGAAAAATTCAACCTAATCAGTTCAATTATAGTAAACAGCAACGGTTAGCAGAAATTTCCCGTCGTTTAGAAGTTATTCACAATGAACAAAAAGCACTATTACAAGAAGCTGCTAAACTCATGAAATCAGATAATAGGATGATTATTCCCTTTGCGTCGGAAAAGTACCAATTAAATGAACCACAAAGACACGAAGAACACGAAGAAATAAAAGAAGAAGAGAAGTAATATTAAATATTTATCTGCGTTTATTGGCGTTCATCAGCGTTCAATTTTTAAAACCCTATATAGTCGAAAAAGACTAACAGTAAGGAGGCATCTGTTTAATTATCTCATCTTCTGCACCAGATACAAACTTAGCAAACCGCACAGCTAAAGGAGGAACAAAGATAAAAGGACTATTGAAACCAGAAAATAGATGCAGTCCTGAAAATTCAGAAATAGCACCAATTAAACCCACATTCCGCACCCTTAACTGTCACAATCGGTTATTACGAAATTTACTTCATGAGAAAGGAGTAAAAAATTAGGACTTACGCATTGACAAAAAACATTATCTATGTGTGCTAGATCATGCGATCGCTATTAAGATTAGCAAAAATATGCTCACGCAAAACTAAAGTAAACAGATTCCGTTGTACTTCATACCAATTGCTAATTATATTTTCAGAGCGCATAAACTCCAATTTCACAAAAGCTTGAAGTGAACAAAATATATGTGTTTTGATTGCATGGGTATCTCTAACCATAAACCGACAAATTCCACATACTTGTTTTATGGCTCGATGAAAGGTTTCAATACCCCAATGAGTATCATGAATTGTGACGAAGGTACTTCTGGTTATGTCTTGGATTTTTTCCTCATCTGGCAGATATAAAATATAATGTCTAGAGTCTTCTTTTTTAAAGTCTTTCCTAAACAACTTTATAAATCCAAATTCTTTCAGATGAGTTCTTAATCCTTCTTCAGGAATAGCCAGAGTGCTTACCTGACAATACTTGTGTGGCTCATTGGAAACAGTTCTATTTTTTTCAATTCCGAATAGGAAACCCAATTTCTGGTTTTTTAGAAATTTCAAGTTTTCTACTCCAGAATACCAACTATCTCCTGTTACCATTCTGGGTTTAACTCCCCAGCTTATTATTTCACTCACCATTTCTCTAAAATAATCGTTTTTTGTTTTCCCTCCTTTTTATCATATATTCTGTAATTAATTGGTACTGAATTACCACTAATGTCAATGTAGTATAAAGTGATTAAATTTAAACCGATAATAGTTTTATAAACTTTCCCTGACCAAAAATAACTGATTAATTCCGCATTTTTAGGGTCGCTGTAAATCTTTTCTATGACTGTATCGTCTACCATAGTTGGGTACGAGCGATATCACAAAATATGTCCTATTGAGCGTGATTAGTGCGATAGCGTATCCCTGACGGGACCGATAGTTTGCGTGGCGACGCAGGAGCCATAGGAATAGAGATAGCGCGACCTAGTAATCGCAAATCTCGCAAAATACTCTCATAAATGGCTTTAGAGAGTGGAGTGTCAAGAATTAACCCCTCCTAAAGAGGATATAGAACTTCGGGGTTTTTGTTAACAATTAAATATTCTCAAGAGTTTAGATTTATGTCTCTGCGTGAATACAAACCCGGAACTACCTTCCCTGGAGTTATCGGCCGGACAGTTGATAAATCCAGTCCAGCTTGGCCAGAACCATTGCGGGCAAAAGAAAACACACCAAACGTCCTATTTATCGTTTTCGATGATACAGGATTTGGACAATTTGGAAGTTACGGAAGTCCCATCAAAACACCCAACCTAGACACACTAGCCGCTAATGGATTGCGCTACAATAATCTACACACAACGGCACTGTGTTCTCCCACCCGTTCTTGTCTGCTGACTGGGCGCAATCACCATTCTAACGCCATGTCCTGCATTACAGAAGGGTCTACGGGTTATCCCGGAGGTAATGGGAATATTCCCTTTGAAAATGGGTTTCTCTCAGAGATATTACTCCAGAAGGGTTATAACACTTATGCGTTAGGAAAATGGCATTTAACCCCCTCAGACCAACTTTCAGCCGCAGGCCCCTATGATCGCTGGCCTCTCGGTCGCGGTTTTGAGCGTTTTTATGGCTTTTTGGGCGGAGAAACCCACCAGTATTATCCAGAGTTGGTTTATGATAACCACACCGTTAAGCCAGAAAAGACCCCCGCAGAAGGCTACCATTTAACGGAAGATTTAGCAGACAAAGCCATTAGCTTTATCGCTGATGCCAAGCAGGTTGCTCCAAATAAGCCCTTTTTCATGTATTTCTGTCCGGGGGCAATGCACGCCCCCCATCATGTCCCCAAAGAATGGGCTGATGCCTACGCTGGACAATTTGATGATGGTTGGGAAGCTTACAGGGAAAAGGTTTTTGCCCGTCAGCAGGAAATGGGGATTGTTCCCGCAGATGCCGAACTTTCTCGTCATGATCCCGATGTCCCGCACTGGGATTCCCTCCCAGCCGCCGAAAAACGGCTTTATGCTCGGATGATGGAAGTATATGCTGGTTTTTTAACCCATACTGACTACCATATCGGTCGTTTACTCGATTTCCTTAAATCTATCGGTGAATTCGAGAATACTGTCATTATGGTGATCTCGGACAATGGCGCAAGTTCGGAAGGGGGATCGACTGGTTCAGTGAATGAGAACCTGTTTTTTAACAATGTGCCAGAATCCCTAGAGGAAAATCTCAAAGCATTGGATAAATTAGGCAGTGCCGAAACCTTTAACCATTATGCTTGGGGCTGGACTTGGGCAGGGAATACGCCTTTTAGGCGGTGGAAACGGGAAACTTATCGAGGGGGAATTAGTGACCCTTTAATTGTGCATTGGAGTCAAGGTATTGAGGCTAAAGGGGAAATTCGGACTCAGTACGCTCATGCTATTGACCTTGTGCCGACGGTGCTGGAATTACTAGAAATTGAACCACCGACAACGATTAAGGGTGTGACTCAATCTCCCATTGAAGGTGTCAGTTTTGCCCCTACTTTTAATCATAGTACCGCACCTACTAAGCATCTTACCCAGTATTTCGAGATGATGGGACATCGTTCCCTTTACTATGATGGTTGGCGAGCGGTTTGTCCTTGGCCGGGTCCCTCATTTACAGAAGCGGGGCAGTTTTTTGGTGAGGCGATTTCGGCGGAAACTCTGACGGATTTGGATACTCATCATTGGGAACTGTATCACGTTGCTTCAGATTTTGCGGAAAATCACAATATTGCGGCTGATAATCGTCCTAAGTTGATTGAGATGATTGCTACTTGGTATATTGAGGCTGGTAAGTATAATGTATTGCCTGTGGATGGACGTGGCGTGCAACGATTCGCGGAAGAACGCCCGCAAATTGCTGTCAATCGTAGTCGCTATGTTTACTATCCTGATACTCAAGCGATTCCAGCCGGTAGTGCGGTGAGAGTGTTAAATCGTCCCCACAGTATTACGGCTGATGTGGAGATTCCCCCAGGTGGCGCTGAAGGGATATTACTGGCTCATGGGGGTAATGATAGTGGCTATTCTTTCTATGTCCAAAATGGCAAACTGCACTGGGTTCATAATTATGTGGGGCGATCGCTCTATCATGTTGAATCTGGGTCATCTGTGCCGGTAGGTCGTCACCAGTTGCGCTTTGAGTTTAAAGTCACGGGTCAACCAGATTTAGCCAAGGGAAAAGGAACGCCAGGACGCGGCCAATTGTATATTGATGAGAAATTGGTCGGGCAGATTGATGTGCCTGTAACTACTCCTTTAGCACTAGGTCTAACCAGTGGTGTGACCTGTGGAATTGCCCCTGGTGCGCCTGTTACGCCGGATTATGAACCGCCTTTTAAGTTTACGGGTAAGATTTATAGTGTGATGGTGGATGTTAGTGGTGATTTGATTCAAGATCGGGAAGCTGAAATGCGGACTATTATGGCGCGACAGTAGGAATTAACTCAAGATGTATGCGATCGCTTATTGAGAACGTAAACTATGAGCGATCGCACTTGAACATCTAGTGAAGATAATTAAACTAATACCAAAATACTTTCCGTATTTTTCTCTAAGTTCCGTTATTTTTTGAGATTTTTGGTATAAACTAAATATTTAGTATTGGTATACAATTATAAACATAGAAAAAATTGATATGTATTCAGCAATCTCACAAGTTAACCTACAAAATGATGAATGTTTGATGCTTGTTCCTATTCCAAGATTTCATATTCCTGAAGTTATTACTATAAATGATATTACATTATATCCAAAAGAAACAGTAAATATAGATGAATTGTTCAGCAATATATTTCATGCAGATGATGAACAAAATTTACTTAAAGATAAAATAAATTCATACGTTTTAGGATGCTTCAAAATAAAAACATCAGAAATTGATGAAACATATTTACCTATTTCAGTAGAATATGATCCTAAAATAATAGACATAGCTACCAAGAAGTTAGAACCAATTCTAAATTTATTTAGATTTTACTATTGTGATTACTTTTATCCTCATTCTGTTCCTGGTAGAGTAGGACAGATATACAACAGCAAATCAGTTGTCCTCATATTCTGTCATCCTGTAATTTGCAAATTTGCAATTCACAATAAATATAGTACAGAGATAGTGATTGGAAATGGTCTTAAAGTTAGAGATTTATCCAAAATAAAGAGCTATTATAGTAATATCAATACAATTGGGGAGGTATATCATATAGTCAACAATGCTCTGAGGTTAAATTATCAAATTCTTGAGCAAGATAATCTGACAGCAAAATTTATACAAATAATGACCTTGTTTGACTTTTTGGCAAATCCTTACAAATTTGAAGTATTTCAAGATGCGAAAAAGAAATTTATACCCCACATAGCAAATAATAATCAAGAATATCTTTTTCTAGTTGATAGATTTATGAAATTCAGCAAAGATTATAGAAGCGATGTTGTTCATAATGGCAAACACATTACTGAAATTTTAAATGAACTTATTGACATTGAATCTCTTTTTATTGAACTTCAAAACTATATTAGCAAAATTATTAGTGAATTAATAAGTTTAAGTCATATTTCATGGAATGAACTTGAAACTATAAGATATAATAAACGCCAAAATCTTACTAAAAAAACTAAAAAACCTGACAAAAATAATCTGACATTTGATTTTAGTCGATCAATAGCAATAATTGACGTTAAATATTTAGTTGATAAGCTTTTTTATCTCCTGGAATTCTATAAAAAAGATGGTTATAATATGGAGTTAATTTTTAAATCATTAATTCAAAATTTCAGATTTAACTCTAAAGGTACAGTTATACATTTTTATTTCTACTTACCAAATAATTATTATCAATCAATAGATGGTTTATATAGAAACGAAAAATTAGAATTATATAAATGGTTCTTAAGTATTAATGGTAATAAACAGGAAACTACCAAAGATACAAGAATCATAGAAATACATACTGCACAAATTAAAAAAAATCTGTCTTTTGCAGAATGTGTAAAAATCAAATTAATGGAATACTGCCAAGATGGTAATAGGTACTTTATCAATAAAAGTGGATATAATGTTGTAGGAATTTTTGCAGATGATAAAATGACTTCATCGGTTATTGAAAACGCTATAATCGAAGGTATAAACACCGATTTTATATTGATAAGAGAATTTAATATTAACAGTCAAATGCCAGGTAAATTGCGATATAGACCTTCAGATTATGTTATGGCTGAGGCTATTGGTGTCCAACGACATGAGTTATGATAAAAGACATAGATAAAAGTTACACCCCAACTCTTTAATTATGAGTCTTCATCCCCTATTAAAATTTGACATTTCTGAACTCAGCATTGCAGAACGTATCCAACTTGCTGAAGATTTATGGGACAGCATCTTAGAACAGCCAGAAGAACTTCCCTTGAGTTCAGCACAACAACAAGAATTAGAGCGACGGTTAGAAAATTACGAAAAAAACCCTACAACCGGTTCTAGTTGGGAAGACGTTAAGAAACGGTTAGGATTTTCCCAATAAACTATAACCTGATTATTCAGCCAGAAGCAGAATACGATATCCAAAATGCTTTTGAGTGGTACGAATCCCAAAATCCGGGTTTAGGTTCGGAATTTGTTCGTGCTGTTGATGCTTGTCTATCTGGAATTGGAAGACAACCCCTTGCTTACTAAGTTACCTATAAACATACAAACAGGTAAGAAGAGTATTAATCAGGCGATTTCCTTGTGTAATTCTCTACATTTTTGGACAAGATACTGTTTTTATATTTGCTTGCTTCCATGCAAAACGCAATCCAAAACAGTGGTTAGATAGAATTCAATAAAATCAAATCCCTACCACATCTCGTTCCTAGTCTCTGACTAGGAATGCAGTTGATGAGGCTCTGCCTCTAATATCATTGAAGGCAGAGCCTTCTAGAATTCATTCCCAGTCAGAGACTGGGAATGAGACGACTTGAGTTCTTTGCGGGATAGATGTTTTACGTTAAGTTGACACCAATGAAGCTCTTGCTTTACCCCTACGTTTAGAATCAAACAATCAAGCCGTTTTGAGTATAAATAGCATAGGTATTTTCATCAATTTGGATATTTTCCCGTTCTGTTTCCGCTTGAATACGTTCCTTGGCAATTTCTTCGAGTTTCGCTAATGCTTCTGTTGCTTCAATTTGCCTATCTTCAAACTGCTGGCGAATTTTTTCAGCGCGATCGCCTATGGAAATTAAAAAAGGTGATTTTCGACTTTTATCCTCCACATCTTTAAATAATGCTTTGCTAAAATTATTTTACACCACTAGACAGAATTCCCAAAATCTTATTGACATCATTTAAAAAATATTCAGCCAAATCAATCTGCACCAATTCACCTGATAACCTTAAAAACTTCCAAATTTCTCCTGTAGTTACCACCCCATAAATTTCTGTAATTTGATTTTCCTCCCGTTCATTAAATAACCTAGCTGCATACATTTCAGCGATACATTGTCCCAAACCTCCTTTAATATTTTCCTTCTTCGCTTCCACAATAATAATCACAGGTGTATTAATCAATAAAAACTCAGGAGAACGACTAATTAAAAAATCACAATTTCCATTTAAACCCTGACTAGGTTCAATATTAAATTCCACACCCGAAAACAAACTAATTTGATTAGCAAACTTTTTAGTTAATTCTAATAAAATCGGGGTAATAATCATCTCAGAACGAGATTTTTCCGTATTACTAGCCAAAGCAACCGGTACATTATAGGCTAAAGTTTCCTGTAAATATTCACTAACTGGTAATGGTGCAACTTCAGAAAAAATATTGTCTCTGCTAGAAATATTCAGATGTAGATTTTTCTTAACAGTTTCTAAAGTAAAATCACTATAAGACATATATTTTCCTCCTCAACTTAATAACCTAAATTCAACTTAACCAAAACCTCATCTAAATCCTTATCAGCCCATTCTCTTGCTTGTCTTACTGCTGCTAAAGTAGTTATTCACTCCCCCCCTCTAAAATTATCGAAACCCTTGATCTCTCGTTAAAGATAGGGGGGGTGAACAGTTACCTGCTAAATCTGCTAAAATATCACCAATTTCACGATCAGCATTGGCATTTTTCAACCCCAAATGATGAGGACTGATAACTTCAATTAAATCTGATAATCTATCATCATCTAAAACACGCTGATCATGTTGTTTTTCGTTGTAGTCTTTTAGGGTCAATATACCCGATAAATTCTTATTAAAACCGGCTATTTTTCGCATAGCCGTAGTTATAAATTCTCCTAAACCCTCTTTAGGATGAAAACGAATTTTCTCCCAATTATATTGTTGAGGAATATAGTATCTAGTACAGGTTGGCGTAAATGACATGACCATTAAAAGCTCCGAAAATTTGATAGATTGCAAGGCTTGAAAATGGTTCATTCACTTACGCCGCAGTGTACTAGCAATGGTCTGATGTCGCTTGCCAGATTACATGACCACTTGACAAATTAATGTCCACAAAAATATTAACCCCTAAACCCTTGCTATATAAGGTTTTTGTTATTTTAGCCTATATTGAGCCTCTTCAACATTAATTGACAAAATAAGTAGGTGAACAGAAAAATTTAAAGGTATATAACGGTATGTAAAGTTGTCTCAATGCGAGATTCTGATTGAGTGGCAGTTTAAGGTGACTCAGGGGTGTCAGCAGCATCATTTAAGTTTGCTGTCTGAGTGTCCTAATTGTGGGGCTAGGTTTAAAGTTCCGGCGTTGTGGGTTGATGGTTGGTGTCATCGGTGTTTTTTGTCGTTTGGGGAGATGGTAGAAAATCAGAAGAAAATTTAGAGTTATTAGGCGAATTTTGAGACATTTGTAATTTTTGCTCTTTCTCTTCCCAATCAGGTAAATAAGCAGACATAAAGCATTTAAACAGTTTACCGTGATTGGGAACGAGTAAATTTTTTGTGAGGTATTCCCACCCAATTTGATGGGCGTATTTTAGCATTGGTTTTTGTACTGCTGATGATTCGCTCATGTTTAAACCTCTATTAATGGTTGTGTGGATAGTTTCCCTGTCATTAGTTTTTCTAGGGCAGCCTGGAATAATTCATCTGTGAGGGAGATTTCTTTTTCTAAGGCTTGAATTTTGGTATCGCCTGATTTTAAAATATCTGCAATTTCCTTTTGTTCTTCTTCTTTTGGTAAAGGAAAAAGAACAGGATGAACTATATTTCTGTTTAATGTAAGTAGGTAAACAAAATAAAAATGAGGGGTATTGCGTTTTGTAAAATGGCTGAAACTCAATCAGAATCTCGCATTGAGACAACTTTACATACCGTTATATACCTTTAAATTTTTCTGTTCACTTACTTAGGTACACTAACACCTGAAGCATACTTACCCAACTTTAAATAACTCAGAAAATATCTGATAAATAATGGGTCGTTACCATGAAAATTTTTAACGTATAAAGATGTATTTAATGCCCAATAATAACATTCAATCCAGGTTATTTTCCCTACGCTACCACTCCGACCAACCATTACACCTGGACCGTGTGACATAAATTCTGAGTGATAACCAACAATACCATTAGAACCAACTACTGGATAAACACCAGTCTGTCTTTCTGTTTTTGGGAGGTCTTTACCCCTTTGCAAACTAACAACTTGTCCTAACTGGATAGATTTCCAACTAGGAGGTAATTCTATTTTATCCATTTTTACCACCTGCCAAAAAATCACTCAAAACTAAAATTGGTAATTCTGTTACTCGTTTCAATTGAATATCATTCGTTAAAAATACATCACACTTAGCCACAATAGCCACAGAAATTTGTAAAGAATCTAATAAAGCCAAATTATATTTAGCTCGTAATTGAGAGGCTTGTTTAGCAATTAATTCATCAATTTGAATAAACTCAACATTTACACCAGAAACAATCAAATCAATAAAATCCTCTTTTAGTTCAGTTAATCCTAAACGATAAGGATAAACTAAACACTCAGATAAAGTGATAGGAGAAGTAACAGCACTCAGCAAACCTGAATCAAGATTCTCAAATACATAATTAACTAACGATTGATATTGAGGATTATTCTCAACATAATAAATTACTGGTGCAGTATCCAGAAATAACTTTTTACCCTGAATTAAATAATCTTCAATCTTCATAGTTACTTCTTAAATGTAATTCTCTATTTTCCGTCTCCTCTCTTCTATTTCTTGACACCCAAATTTGAGCATCTTCACCAACTAAACGATAAGGTGCTTTACCTTTAATATCTCCCCATTTACGGCGTTTTTTTGGCTCTAAATCCTGCTTTTGTCTCTTAAATTGCAAAAAATCAATAAAATTTAATACCTCTTCCTGTTGTTCCGGTGTTAAATTCTGGACTCTATCTAAAATAGATTCTTGTTTTTCCACAGCTTGAGTCATAACTAAAAAACCTCATAACTCCTAAAATTATTTTACACCACTGGATAAACTTCCCAAAATCTTTCTCGTTCCCATACTCTGTATGGGAATGAATTCTAGAAGGCTCTGCCTTCAATGACAGTAGAGGCAGAGCCTCTGTAGAACATTCCCAGTCGAAGACTGGGAACGAGATATGATTAAATCATTTACCTAAATTCAACTTAACCAAAACCTCATCTAAATCCTTATCAGCCCATTCCCTCGCTTGTCTTGCTGCTGCTAAATCTGCTAAAATATCACCAATTTCACGATGTACAAACTTCTCACTAATATCTACAAATGGGGAAGGACTAAGATTATAATCAGCCTCTCTTAACTCTGCAATTTTCACAACCTTACTCAATTTATCCCTAGTTTCCCAATTGCGAAAAACCTCACCAACAACCTTAATACCGTCCTTAGTTATCAGATAAACGTTTATAGAAAATTAACGGTAGAATAAAATCTTTGTATTTTGGTGCATCTGTAGAACCGCGTATTTTACAAGCTGCATCCCACAGCCATGTTTCCATTGTGGGAATGTCTAAACGTTCCTCAGTTTTATCAATTTCTTCTAATATAGATAACAGCCCAGGCGTATTATTTTCGGCTGGTTGTTTTTTAGTGCTTTTTCTAGTTCCACGTGGCAAAATGCTGTCTCCTATCAATGGATTTATTCTTGGAGGGAACTATTAGGTTAACGCAATTTGTTAACTAATTGTTGATAAATAATATCTAACCACACAGGAATCACAGCTTTACCTTCATCCAGGGATGCGATCGCCATCTTCTGATCAAATTCCACCAAAGAAAGCGAATCATCCTGTGATAACAACAACATAAAAGATATATTTTTCAATGGGAGGGTTGAAAGGCGCACTTCGTTCGGGATTATTCTGAGATTTTTTAGTATACTTAGAAGCGCAGTGGAATCAACTCCACTTCATCAAAATCACGACATTAATTTGCGAAAACTCAGCATCATTAAATTGATTCCAAAAAACAGCAGCCGCGACATTAATTTGCGAACTGCGACATATAATTTCCGAATGTACAACAATCGGGATGACTGGATTCGAACCAGCGGCCCCTTCGTCCCGAACGAAGTGCGCTACCAAGCTGCGCCACATCCCGCCACAAAAGCGGAAAATGCGGTCTTGGGGAGATCCCAAGTAGAGCAATTTTCCAAAAAAATGGCAATATAAATCTACAATACCACAATTAGTAACAAAATAACAAACTTTTTCTCTTCTACAAAGGTCTTTGCTTGCTACCATAAGATTTGTATAACTAAAATGGTAAAATTAGACTGTGACTGTAAAACCAGACTGGTTGAGAGTGAAAGCACCTCAATGGGAGCGTGTTGGTAACGTTAAAGAGATTTTACGGGATTTAGCCCTGAATACTGTTTGCGAAGAAGCCTCCTGTCCCAATATTGGGGAATGCTTCAACGCGGGTACTGCCACATTTTTGATTATGGGTCCAGCTTGCACCAGGGCTTGTCCTTATTGTGACATTGACTTTGAAAAGAAACCCCAAGCATTAGATCCCACCGAACCCACAAGACTAGCGAAAGCAGTGGAACGGATGCAGCTTAATCACGTCGTGATTACTTCCGTCAACCGAGATGATTTACCAGATGGTGGTGCATCTCAGTTTGTCCACTGTATTAATGCTATTCATGAAGTTTCACCTCATACGACAATAGAAGTATTAATTCCCGACTTATGTGGTAATTGGCAAGCTTTAGAAATAATTCTCCAAGCGAAACCAGAAGTAATTAACCACAATACAGAAACCATTCCTCGCTTATATCGTCGTGTGCGTCCCCAGGGAAATTACGATCGCACAATGGAATTATTACAACGTTCTCGGCAAATTTCTCCCACCACTTACACCAAATCTGGTATCATGGTCGGCTTAGGTGAAACAGATGCGGAAATTCGCCAAGTTATGGCAGACCTACGAAGAGTAGATTGTGATATTTTGACAATTGGGCAATATCTCCAACCCAGTCAAAAACACTTACAAGTATCTGACTTCATCACACCAGAACAATTTGCCGCGTGGCAAACTTTTGGCGAAGAACTAGGATTTTTACAAGTTGTTTCTTCACCATTGACAAGAAGCTCCTATCATGCAGAGCAAGTCAGAGAATTAATGAAACGTTACCCCAGATAGTCAGTTGTTCGTTGTCAGTGGTCAGTGGTCAGTTGTTCGTTGTCAGTTGTTCTACCCCAATCACCAATCACCAATCACCAATTACCAATCACCAATTACCAATGACCAATCACCAATTACCAAATTTAAAATCTGTCGTTATTCTTGGTGCAGGGGCTTGGGGTACAGCTTTGGCCAAATTAGCAGCCATTAATGGTCATCAGGTGCATCTATGGTCACGTTCTGACTTCCAACCTCTAGAAAAAGTATTAGAGCATCAAAATGCTCAAATAATCTTGTCGGCTATTTCCATGAAAGGGGTGAGAGATGTGGCTTCTATGGTGCAGTGTTGGCCCCTATCTCCACAAAGAATCTTTGTCACCGCAACTAAGGGACTAGAACCACACACTACATACACACCTTCGCAAATTTGGCAAGCAGCTTTTCCTGATCATCCAGTGGTGGTTTTATCAGGTCCCAATCTATCCCAGGAAATTGCCCAGGAATTACCAGCGGCAACGGTAGTAGCAAGTAAAAATACCAATGCTGCCCAAACAGTCCAACTAGTATTTTCCTCCAGTCGCTTTCGTGTTTATACTAATCCTGACCCTGTGGGCGTAGAATTAGGGGGAACACTGAAAAATGTGATAGCGATCGCCGCAGGTGTATGTGATGGGTTACACTTAGGAACAAATGCCAAAGCTGCCTTAGTCACTCGTGGCTTAACCGAAATGGTGCGAATAGGTCAGATTTTAGGCGCGAAAACGGAAACATTTTATGGTTTATCCGGTCTAGGGGATTTATTAGCAACCTGCAACAGCCCCTTAAGTCGCAATTATCAAGTTGGTTATCAATTAGCCAATGGAAAAACGCTGCAAGGAGTTATGGCAAATCTTCCAGGCACAGCCGAAGGTGTGAACACTTGTCGGGTATTAATGGAAATCGCCCAACAACAAGGCATTGCTATTCCCATTACCGAGCAAGTATACCAACTGCTGGAAGGAGAAGTTACACCAAGACTTGCATTAGATAAACTGATGTTACGAGACATAAAGCCCGAATTTGATAATTTTCCTACAGAACAAATATGGTAAATAGGGGGAGAAATGCTGATAGTTTGACACTCTCATGAATATCTTACCTATTCGGAGAGCAGTCACTAGAACTATGGAATAGAACCGCATATCAACAAGAGTCAAAGACCAGAAAAGCCGTTAGGCAGTTAGGTTTTTATACAGGTTCATTACCATTCCTGTTGTAAACAGGATAACACCATTGAGAGCAAAGATAACAAAACTTCGCGCACCTCAACCAATCTTCATGAAAAGAAAGACTCTATGCGGTTAAAACCGTGGTCAGTGAGCTTGCCGAACTGCACGAGTCGCTTATATCTCAGGTCTAAAGACACGCTCGCTTTACGCTTACCGGATGCTCTTGTAAGGTGTGCAATTGAAATTAAACGATTACCGCAAAATCCCTGGAAAAAATTTATCAAATTGTCAGGAAATTACTTTTTGAGTGATGTAAATATGACTATGTAGTTTATAAACATCATTACAACTAAATGTATGTTAATAAACAGTTAGAAAAATAACCGTCAATATCTTTAAACATGGTAATATTGACTAGGTAACTCCTAATGGAAACTCTGACTGAAGATTTGCAGAGCTATTTATTCAATTACACAACTACTAGTAACGAACAACTCATTAAGAATGTATTTTTCTAACCCAGTACACTGTGGTGAAAATAACTATCCAGTTAAAACAGTCCAAAAGCTGATAAATTAAGTTTTCTTCTCTTCGACATCTTTGGACTAGTACAAAGTTTTGCAAAGAATTGTACACTGAAGCCCAAACTATGTTATTTCATGACGAAATTACGGAATAGCAACAGTTGATTAGCTGACCGTAATTTTAGCTGACCGAAAAATTTTGGATTTTAGATTTTGGATTGGGAATTTTCGGTACAGGTTCCCTGCCCCTTCAGGGCGGAATTAATCAAAAATACTCGCTGCGCTGCGTACGCTTCGCTAACGCCAATCTAAAATCCTCAAACTCCACACTTTAGGTTGGAGTCAATCCAAAATCGTAAATCCAAAATCTATTGACCGTAATCTATTGTTAACTGGAGCCATTTGAGACATCATGCCAGCAACATCTTTTTATAAAAATGCCGCCCACGAAGGGCAAAATCCTAGTCCACCCTTGGATATTGAAATCAATAATGATGATTTGCCAGATTTAGATATGGCTGCTGTTGAGTCTGACTTAGCCTTAGCCGCGCAAACTAGCCGAAGTAGCACAGACTTGGTACGCCTCTATCTACAAGAAATTGGTCGAGTCCGCTTGTTAGGAAGAGATGAGGAAGTTGCTGAAGCCCAAAAAGTACAGCGATATTTACGGATGAGGTTATTGCTTAGTGCTGCTGCCACTGAGGGAGACGCTGTAATTGCCCCTTATGCGCGGTTAATGGAGGTACAGGAGCGGTTGACATCAGAACTAGGACACCGCCCTTCTTTGGAACGGTGGGCGACTACTGCGGGGATAAATTTACCTGATCTCAAGCCGACTTTAGCCAATGGGAAAAGACGCTGGGCCGAAATTGCTAATTTAACAGTAGAAGAACTAGAACAAGTTCAAGCTCAAGGACTACAAGCCAAATCGCACATGATTAAGGCGAATTTGCGTTTAGTGGTATCTGTTGCCAAAAAGTACCAAAATCGGGGTTTGGAATTGTTGGATTTGGTGCAAGAAGGGACTTTAGGTTTAGAACGGGCCGTTGAGAAGTTTGATCCTACAAAGGGTTATCGTTTTAGTACCTATGCTTACTGGTGGATTCGTCAAGGCATTACCAGAGCGATCGCTACTTCTAGCCGCACTATTCGCCTACCGGTCCATATTACCGAAAAGCTCAACAAAATTAAAAAGGCGCAACGGAAAATTGCCCAAGAAAAAGGTCGCACTCCGACTTTAGAAGACCTAGCCATTGAGTTGGATATGACAGCTATCCAAGTCCGGGAAGTGTTATTGAGAGTTCCTCGGTCTGTGTCCTTGGAAACGAAGGTAGGGAAGGATAAAGATACTGAATTAGGCGAATTGCTGGAGACTGATACGATTACGCCAGAGGAGATGTTAATGCGAGAATCTTTACATAAGGATTTGCATAATCTTCTTGATGATTTAACCAGTCGAGAACGGGATGTTATCTCGATGCGCTTTGGCTTGTCCGATGGTCATGCTTACTCTTTAGCAGAAATTGGTCGCGCCCTTGATTTATCACGGGAAAGGGTCAGACAAATTGAATCCAAGGCTTTACAAAAACTCCGCCAACCCAAACGTCGTAATCTCATCCGCGACTATCTAGAGTCGTTAAGTTAGAAGGCAACTGGGAATTTTAGATTTTAGATTTTAGATTAAAAAAATTTGGTACGGGTCTGAGTCCGCTACTGACGGAAAAATCCTCAATCCAAAATCCAAAATCGTCAATCCAAAATCGAGTGGCAACCAGCAAATATTCTCAATAAGCAGCGATTGTTGCAAATCAAGCCAAATATTTGTTATATTCTCAATTAATGAGCTTTGTTGAGAAAATTTACTATGACTGTCTACACAACTGGTTCACTTAAAGCAGAATTAAACGACCGTGGCTGGCGTTTAACTCCACAGCGCGAAACAATTCTACATATTTTTCAGGAACTCCCGCAAGGCGAACATTTAAGTGCAGAGGACCTATATCATCGTTTAGAAACTGATGGTGAAGGGATTAGTTTATCAACTATTTATCGCACTTTAAAGTTAATGGCGAGAATGGGGATTTTGCGGGAGTTAGAATTGGGTGAGGGGCATAAACATTATGAAATTAATCAGCCTTATCCCCATCACCACCATCACCTCATTTGTGTTCGCTGTAATTCGACTATTGAGTTTAAGAATGACTCAGTTTTAAAGATTGGCGGGAAAACAGCGCAAAAAGAGGGGTTTCATTTATTAGATTGTCAAATGACAATTCATGCTGTGTGTCCTAAGTGTCAAAGAGCATTGATGCCGCTTTAGTCATTGATCATGGATAATTAGCAATTACCAGTCTTAATTTAGATGGCTAAGAACTTTAGATGATAGGGATAGACATCTACAATCCTGGAGGATGAATCAAGTCGTGGGGAATCTGATGATATGGAGAAAGCGGGAATTAAAAACTTCCGCTTTTAATATAGCGGTATGCACTTGAATGAGATACAGAATTTACAGTAAAAGCCATCCGGTAAGAGATTCTTACCTCCTGACTCCCCCTATATCTTTGAGACTGATACCATAAAATTCTTGAGCGCGACTAATTGCTTTTTTGGTATCAGATGCCATCATGCCGTTGATTTGACCCTTATAGAAACCTTTTTTCTGTAGTCGTCTTTGGATTTCTAGGGTGGTGAAATCACTTTTGGTGGAGTTCTTAACTAAACTATGTAACTTAGAACGGGTGGTTTGTCCAGCTAGGCCATTGATTTCTAGTTTGTATTGTTTTTGAAAGCGTTTGACGGCATCAACTGTGTTAGAACCATAGTAACCATTGGGCTGATTTTGGAGAAATCCGGCGGTGATTAGTTGTTCTTGGAGAATTCTGACGGCTTCACCGCGATCGCCTAAACTAAGTATATCTGGGTGATCTGATTTTTGAGAAGTAGTTGTTTGATTTTCATCGGTGACTGCTGGTAATTTGGCTAATGTGGATTTACCGACAACACCATCAACTGTGAGTTGATAAGCTTTTTGGAATCGTTTTACCGCTTCTTGAGTAATTGGACCAAAAATGCCTGTGGAATTACCATAATAAAAACCAGCGATTTTCAAGCGTTCTTGTAAAACTTTGACATCTGCACCTTCATCACCTTTGCTGAGGAGATTGGGGTTTTTGCGCTTGTTACTCACGGAAATAATATTATTTGGGGTAGTAGTGGTTATTGGGGCTGTACTGATAATTTGGTTATTGGTGGTTTCAATTTGAGATATTTCGTTTTGTTCGAGATTGTTGGTTTCAACTTGGGATATCCAATTTTGTTCGAGATGGTTTACGGTAGCAGCGTTATCATTTTTTTCTAAGGCGAAAACACTACTAACATTATTCAAAATAGATACAGTTAAAGCCACGGGAATCATGTATTTCCACGCACTACCAGAAAAGAGTTGCCAATTTGGTGTGGCTGCTGTTTTAAATAAAGAACTGAGGGATATTAACTCAGTGGTTTCTTCGTCTTGATTGGCAAAAGCTAAATGTAAATACGCAAGATTTTCCATATCCAGTTCCTAAATGAAATTATTTTTCTTCGATAGTTGCTTCCGCTTGATGCACCAAATTGCGGAGGTTTTCGAGGGTTTGTATATTCACATCCTGCCATAAGCCGCGTTGGTTAGCTTCTAGTAATCTTTCTGCAATATCGCGTAATGCCCAGGGATTCTTGTCATGAATAAACTCACAAACGGTAGGATTTTCTAAGTAGGCTTCGACGACACCTTGATACATATAATCTTCAATACATTGGGCGGTAGCATCATAAGCGAAGAGAAAATCTACGGTTGCAGCCATTTCAAATGCACCTTTATATCCATGACGCATGACTCCAGCTATCCATTTAGGATTAACGACGCGGGAACGATAAACCCTGGCAATTTCAGCACTAAGTTGACGGATTTTGGGCTGGGATGTGTTGGAATTATCGCCAAAGTAGGTTTGGGGATTTTTACCTTGGAGGGAACGCACGGCTGCGGTTAAACCACCCTGGAATTGATAATAATCGTCGGAATCGAGTAAATCGTGTTCTCGGTTGTCTTGATTGTGGAGGATGATTTGCATTTGCTTTAGGCGTTGTGCAAAGGCTTCTGCATTTTTATTCCCTGTTTCCTCACTAGAAGAATAGGCGTAAGCACTCCAATTTGTGTAAGCTTGGGCTAAGTCCTGATCATTTTCCCAGTTTTGGGAGGCGATGAGTCCCTGGAGTCCGGCACCATAAGCCCCTGGTTTTGAACCAAAAACACGATATTGCGATCGTTCTTGGGCTACTTCTAAAGATAAACCTTCTTGAGTCCATTGTTCCGTTTCTTGACGAACTGTATCTGCTAGGGGATTTTGATCCGGTGGTTCATCTAAAGCGGAAACGGCTTTCACTGCTTGATCAAATAAAGCGATTAAATTGGGGAAAGCATCCCGGAAAAACCCGGAAATTCGCAAGGTGACATCAACACGGGGACGACCGACAATTGATAAGGGTAAAATTTCAAAATCTACTACTCGTCGCGCTGCACCATCCCAAACGGGTTGCACACCGAGTAAGGCTAAAGCTTCGGCTATGTCATCACCACCAGTCCGCATGGTAGCTGTTCCCCATACGGATAAACCCAGGGTTTGGGGATATTCTCCATGTTCTTGGGTGTAGGTTTCAATCAGGGTTTCAGCGGCTTTTCTGCCGATATCCCAGGCGGTTTCTGTGGGTATGGCACGAATATCAACGGCGTAAAAGTTTTTGCCTGTGGGTAGGACTTCGGGGCGACCGCGTGTAGGTGCGCCAGAAGCCCCGCTAGGAACGTATTTGCCGTCAAGTCCTCGTAAGAGGTTGGTGGTTTCTTGATTGGTTTGTCGTAGGGCTGGAAGGAGTTTGTCGCTGATCCAATCCGTAGGGGCGCAGGGCCTGCGCCCAGAGATAACTTCTTCTACTAAATGGGCGGCTTCTATTTCTAGGAGTTCGACGACATCGCCGATGATGTGGCAGGATTTAAGTCTCTCGCAGAGGCGCAGAGGCGCAGAGAGGGGGGTGGAAAAGTCGTCGGTGAGGGGGTCTATGTCTATTTGCCATTGTTGGGCTATGGCGCGGGTAATGCCGATATAATAGCGGTTGGGGATGCGGGCGATCGCTACTATGATGTCTCGCAATTGTGTTCCTTGGGGACATTGACCAAATATGTGCAAGCCGTCGCGGATTTGGGCTTCTTTAAGTTCGCATAAGTAACCGTCTAGGGAGTTTAAAATTAAGGTTTCAAAGTTGGCAATGTCTTGGGGGTTGGTAATTCCTAAGTCTTTGTAAAGGTTTTCTTTGATGACGAGTTCTTGAATGCGATCGCGTATTGTTGGTAATCTGGAAGGATCTAAACTTTCGGCTTCGTAATATTCATCAATTAGGTTTTCTACTTGTTGCAATGGTCCATATAATTCGGCGCGTGTCATTGGTGGGGTGAGGTGATCAATGATGACGGCTTGGGCGCGTCTTTTTGCTTGCGAACCTTCTCCAGGATCATTGACAATAAATGGATATAAATGGGGCATTGGTCCGAAGGCAATTTCTGGATAACAAGTGTTAGATAAGGCGACACTTTTTCCAGGTAGCCATTCTAAGTTGCCATGTTTGCCAACATGAACTATGGCATCAGCAGCAAAAGATTCACGCACCCAATAATAAAAGGCCAAATAATTATGTGTTGGTTCTAAATCTGGGGCATGATAATTTAAACTAGGATCAATATCGTAACCTCGTGATGGTTGAATACCGACAAAAACGTTACCAAATTGAATTCCAGAAACCGCCCAATTTTGGATTTTGGATTTTGGATTTTGGATTGCATCTAAAATAGGTTGTCCCCAACGATCAATAATTTGTTTTTGGATTATTTCTGGTAGGGTAGAAAAATAGTTTTGATATTCTGCTGCTGACAAACTTTGATTTATTGGTTTCCAGTCTTTTCCTTCAGGATCATTGGTAACGCTAGATGTGAGAATTTGAATTAATTCGTCTCCAGTTTCGGGAATAGTTCCTAATTCATAACCAGCTAATTTTAAGGCTTTGAGAATTTCTACACAACTGGCAGGAGTGTCCAGTCCTACGCCGTTGGCGAGCCGTCCGTTGGTGTTGGGGTAATTTGCTAAAATTAGAGCTATGCGGCGTTCTTGGGGTGTTTTTACCCGCAATCGTACCCAGTTTGCAGCCAGTTGGGTAACGAATTCAGTGCGATCGCTCACGGGTTCATAAACTACCACGTCGGTTTCTAATTTATTATTCCGAGTTTGTAAGGTTTTGAAAGACACAGCCCGACTAATAATTCGCCCATCTACTTCTGGTAATGCCACATTTATGGCAATATCACGAGGTGTTAAACCTTGTGATTCTGATTCCCATTGTTCAACAGAACTAGCACAAAGAATTACTTGCAAAACCGGAACATTTAATTTTTCCCAAAGTTCAGTTTGCGGCGTTTCTGTTTCCAAACTTGCTAGAGAAAAACTGGTGGTATTCATTAACAAGTTAACATGATAATCATCTTTTGCCGCAAACAATTCACACAACTTTTCACTTACACCAGGTTCACGCAATGAAGAAACAAAAACTGGTACAGGTTGTAAATTTTTCTCTATCAAAGCATTACATAAAGCATCAATAACTTTAGTATTTCCTGCTAAATAATGAGCGCGATAAAACAAAATACCAACCTTTGGCTGACTCATAATTGGGCGGGGAAACCCCGCCCCTACATTCTGACTTCTTTCGTACAAACCTACACGGGGAACAGTTTGTGGTGGTGGGGGATTAAACGATGTTGATAGGGCTGTATCAGCGATGAATTGCAAAGCGTTGAGGAAATTTTCTGTACCACCTTCTTGAAAGTATTGCCAAATTTTCTGGACAATTTCTTGAGAAACTGTAGATTTGGAAATTAAATCAAAATCAAGTCCGTCATCTCCTGGCATGACAATGAGGTTTGTACCATTACGGTGTACAATTTCCTGTGCCACTTCTAAACCATACGCCCAGTAAGAACTTCCTCCTATGAGACGAAGTACAATAACTTGGGCAGATTCTAAAACCTGTTCACCATAATCATCTATACTTACTTGTTGCTGTAGTTGTAATAAGTTGGCTACCCTGATTTCGGGGAATTGACTAGGTAATTTAGGAACTACAGCCGCTAGGGTTTGAATATCAGTATCGGCTGCTGTAATCAATACGAAAGGGGCAGGAGTTTGTTCGAGGAAAAATAAACCTTCTGACTGATTTAATCCGCCTGGTGTGGCGCTGATTCTGTGCATAATTGGTAATTAATGATGAGCGATTGTTTATGGTAATGGAGGGGCGATCGCCTTTCCTGAGTAAGCCTGAGTGATGCGTGAATGGCTAAAAACAAGGTTAGAATCACGGATTTTATGGATTAAAGGATTTCACAGATTTTGGTTATCTTAGCAAATCAAAAAACTCCGTGTAATCAGCGTAATCCATATAATCCGTGATTCAGACTTTTTAATTTGCTAATTTTATAATCAACTCAAACTCAGCTTTAGTTAATGGCATTACTGAGAGTCTTGGCTGTTTGAGTAAGAGGGTGTTTGCTAATTCTGGAGTTTCTTTTATTCCCAATCTTCAAGGGCTAGGTTTTCAACTCGTTCAAATTCTCTGGTGTTATGGGTGATCAGGGTGAGATTGGTTGCTAGGGCAATCGCTGCAATTTGTAGATCGTATGCTCCGATAGGTGTCCCTTTAGCTTGTAGTTTGGGACGTATTTGTCCGCAGATTTGGGCGGCTTTTGCCTCAAAGGGAAAGCTAGTTAAATCAGCAAAGAATTTATCTAGGATTTGTAAGTTTTCGGTGGTTCGTGAACCTTTATAAGCTCCATAATAAAGCTCAAATTTAACGACATCACAAATACAGACATCATCAGGGGAAATGGCTAGAAAGTCCTGGTATATTGCAGGGCTGCGGCGGTTGATATAACCAATGCAGGTGTTGGTATCGAGTAGATAAATCATAGGAGTTCTTGTCGTTCTGGTTGTTCTCCTTGAGGTTCTCTACTTAGTGGTTCACCTTGCCATGCGCCAAAGGTGCTAAGATAAGAAATTGCTGTGACCATTGACGTTTTATGGGTTTAGAGATAGGTTGATAAACGAGTAAAATTTCTAGTTCTTCGCCTGAGTGGTTGGGTAGTGGAATCTGAAGTACGCCTTGATCGTTGACGTGGGCGTTTATTTGTATGCTTTGCATTGCTTTGTCTCCTAATTATTATATATTTTAATAAACGGTCAGAATCACGGATTATACGGATTAAAGGATTTCACGGATTTTAATTTATTGTTATGCCACAAGTCCCCGCTATTGGTGTAATCATGCTGGTGTTCAAGATTTTGTTTATCTATCACTGTGACAGATAACCTAATCCGTGCCATCTGTGTAATCCGCTCAATCCGTGTTCAGATGTTTATGTTTTTATTAGTCTTTTAAATTGTACGCTTTCACTACCAAAATTAATCAATAATCCAACTTCTAATTTATATACTTTGAGATAATTTAATGCTTGGGCAAAGTGGACATCTTCTAGTTGTTTGGTGGCTTTTAATTCGACTAATATTTTTTCTTTTACTACAAAATCAGCGCAATCTGTGTAATCCGTCTAATCCGCGTTTGTGGATTTTAGTTGTGTATTGCTATAACTATGGTGCAAATCTTTCGAGAATCGCTTCCATAGACTGTTTATGTTGGCTATCATCGGAGTATGAACCTGTTCCTGATGCGATCGCAATTTTGTCAAAACCTCTAGCTTGAAGTTTGTCAAATAAATCTAAGTACAGGACAAAAAATTGAGAGAGAGAAGAAAGTCGTCATATTTCAAATCTAAATCAGTAACAAGAGAACGCAGATAATCTAAACCGTAACGAAAAACACTTTTAGCAAAACGTCCATGTTTCTTGATTTTGATAGGTTGGTGTTGATGCAACCATTCTCCAGTCTTGACAGCCCAACACATAGCTAATGACAGTAAAGCTAAGAGCTTACTCAATCGGTTAGAATCAATAAAATGTGTAGATTCCAAGCAAAAACCACGAGTTTTAAACATACCGAACAAAGTTTCAATCCCCCAACGACGGCCATAGTCAGCAATTATGGTTTGGGGAGAAGTATCAGAAATCACGATTAATAACTTGCCATCATCAAGACGTAAACCAGCTACATAAACTGAACGACCCCAGACCCAACGACGAGTAGATAAAACCTGAGATTCACCCGCAGCCAGATGAGCAAAAATGACGCTACCTGGAAGAGTCTTTTCTGTATCACTAATTAAATCAGTGTGACGAATCCTGATTCGGAATGGAATATTTGGTTCAAGCAGTAAATAACTTAACCATTCTGCCCCCACGAATTCTCTGTCAGCACTGATATAGTCAACTTGTGCATCTGGGAACAGTTGTCCAAATCGGTCAAGTAAATCCATTCGTTCATCCGTGTTGGAGTTACCTTTCTTCTCCAATATCTGCCAAACTAGGGGGTAAGCGACACCATTATGTACTACTCCCAACATGAGGATATTTAACCATATTTGACCAAAACGCCATTCAGTCCGGTCAATACTTAACACCCAAGGCTGGGGAATGTTCATGATTTTTACAATCATTTTCGCTATGACTGCATAATCTATATCAAAATCTCGGAAAAATCTTTGCAACCGTTTGTAATTGGATTCGTTTTTAGCACAGTTGCGAAAACCAGTTGCTAATTCTACCAAGTTCACTGTCTTTACTCTTAATAAAGATATTAAAAATAACGCTAAAAAGCTTAGACGCGCTCCATGCCATTCCAAATGTGGTTTTAGTGTGTCTCGTAATAGGTTAATCTGGTTCATAGGGGTTTCTTTGATTGTGTGGTAACTTTCTATGAAACCCTTTCTCTGTTTCCTTTGCAAGCTTTTTCTCTATTTTTTGTCCTGTACAGAGATCCTGATAACATTGGTAGAAAATGATAAAATAATTCCTCAAAGGTTTCAAAATTACCAAGTTGATGTGGTGTCACAAATAAATTTTTAGGCTTGGTTTTAGTAGGAAATAGTAAATTTGTCTGTTGACTTTCCACCATTTAGCCTTTCCTTGTAAAGAGGGTAAGTGTAGTAAGTGTGTTATTATAAGCAAGTAGTAAATCAAAATTCATTATACTCCTATTTGACTCCATACCTTATTTTACGCATTAGAACTAGGCGATAGCGAAGCACTGCTGCAAGCGGTTCGCTTAATTAACTGCAATGAACCAGCCTTAAAGATTACCGATACCCTGAGTATAATTGAGTTAGTGTATGAATATGGTAAAGTCCCCGACTTCTGACCGAAAAATTTTAGATTTTGGATTTTAGATTTTGGATTGGGAATTTTCGGTACAAGCCCCGCCCCTTCATGGCGGAATTAATCAAAAATCGCCAATCTAAAATCCTCAAGCTCCACACTTTAGGTTGGAGTCAATCCAAAATCTGTTGACAGTATTTCATTACAATTTTTAGACAATAACAATATCAAATATGACTAATTTACCAAAAGGATTAATCGTTTCCTGTCAAGCACCTGTAAACTCTCCATTACATGATCCTTATGTAATTGCGGCCATGGCACAAGCAGCGGTAAATAATGGGGCTGTAGCTGTGAGAATTGACACTCCCAGTCATATCCAAGCTGTGCGGCAAAAAGTCCAAGTTCCCATTATTGGACTGTGGAAACAAGTAATAACTGGTTCTAATGTTTATATTACACCACAATTTCATCATGCTGTGGCTGTATCTGAAGCAGGTGCGGATATTATTGCCGTAGATGCTACTACGAGAAATCGTCCTGGCGATGAAAAGTTGGCAGATATTATTACTCTCATTCATCAGAAATTAAATAAGCCAGTTATGGCAGATGTAGATACCTATGAGGCTGCACAATTAGCTGTAAATGCAGGTGCAGATATTGTGGGAACTACTCTTTTTGGGTACACAACGGAAACTCAAAACTGTTCTCCTCCTGGTTGGAAATTACTCAGCCAAATCATAGAAAATCTTGATACTTTTGTGATTTGTGAAGGTGGTGTTTCTTCACCGGAAATGGCTAAAAAGGCTTTGGATTTAGGCGCTAATGCTGTTGTTGTTGGTGGGGCAATTACTGGAATTGATTTGTTAGTTAAAGCTTATATAATGGAAGTCAGGAGTTAAGAAGATGTTTGAAAAGTTTTTAATGTATAAACAAACCCCTCTCCAAACCTTTCCCCTGCAAGGAGAGAGGCTTTGAAAGCGGCTATATCCTATGTGGTTTCTAGAAGGGTTGTTCAAGAGATTCTTCCTTACTTGAAAACAGATCCACATCCTCTGGTAGCGGCTCAAGTTCAGGAATTGATGAAGAAATCTGTAAGGTAAACATAGAGAAATAAATTAAGAAGCACTTATCCACCACTTTCGTAGAGGATCATTTTTGGGTGGGATAAAACGTCCTTTAATCTGAATTGCATTGAGGACATGACTTAATATTGAAGAATTAGGGTTTTCGGATTCTGACCAATGTTTTATTATTTCTGAAGTTGATAAAATTTGAATATTGATATTTTCCTTTTGTATAAATGCAATTGCTCGTTTATCATCAGTTGCTACTGCCCATTTTCGATTGACAGCAATAGCAAAGGTTGCTGATTCACCATCATCAAGAAAAGCAGCATAGTTAACAAATGATTCCTCCTCCTCTTCTGATTCAAAATCTACAACTTTTAATAAACTCTGTGTAATAGCCGTCTCAAATTCTAACACAGCATCGTTTTCTTCTTCCTTAAGACTTTGGAGTGTGTTTAATTCTCGTTCTTGTACAACTGTAGTTACGATAATTTCTGCAGGAAGAGATTTCAAAATTGCTAAAAATTGACCTGACGCACAAAGATTGAGAACACAACAAGCATCAAGAATAATGTGGGAGTGATTAATTTGCATATTTTCCTCACTTCCCAGCAGTTTGTATCTGACGCAAATCAAAATCCGTATCTTCTTCCATCATTCCACTTGAATACTCCCGTAATACTTCCGCAATACGACGGGCTTCTAAACGATCAACATGGAGAAATTCAGCAAAACGCCCTTCCGTAATTAAACCTTGATCTAATGCTTCAATTGCTAGGTGTTGGTAGTGCAGAGGCATCATATCAACCCGTTGGGGAATCTGTTCTAAACCTAGTTCTTCCTGTACCTTTCTGACTTTTAAACCTCTATCTCGCAATTTCTCCCAAGTTCCTGAAGGTAGAAGTTCCATTTCTTCTAACCGATAAACTAGGGCTTCTATGGACACACCATAATAATGCGCTAGTGTAAATAAATTGGTCGGTGTGAATTTGCCATGAGTACGGTACATATCATTAAACCGCTTTAGCAATCCACTGGTAGGCATCAAGAAATACTTGGGGAAAGTTTCCGCTAGTTGTTCACTTTCAGGAAATCGTTGATATTGACCATCAAAATGAAATTCTGGTTTTTGCCGATGCGCTAAAAAGTGCAGATATCCATGCGCCATTGACCAGCACCGACGCTCTTCTGGATGATTAGCATTGATAGCCATACAACCGCCAACTTCTTCGTTATAGCTATACACTTCTGAGTATTTTTGCGGCATCTGCAAATAGAAGATCCGTAAACCCACATCTTGTTCTAGGATGTCGCGTAGTTGGGAAATAGGCGCATCACCTAAACCCAGCCGTTGACGTTCTGCTACCGCTATACTTTCCGCAGCAGATTTGATCGGCATATCTGTTACTTGATATTCAAGAGGATAGTTACGCGCTATTGGCGCATCCATGATTTTCTCAAGTTCTAGATAATTCTGGCATAATTCCTCTAAATGCAGGATAAATGGTTCAATTTCTGCCTGTTGTTCTTGACTACGTTGATAAACTGCGCGAAACTGCACTTCAAAAGGTTGGACTATTGGACGTTGACGAACAAATTCACTCACAGAACGTCCGTAAGCACGAGCAAGTTTAATTAATTCATTGGCTTTGAGGCGACGTTCTCCTTTTTCAATCGCGATCATGGTAGTGCGTGCAGCATCAATAATCTTAGCTGCATCAGCTTGAGTCATGTTGCATTTTTTACGGGCTTGTTGGAGGAGTTCTCCTAATGTCCGTAGATCAATGTTATCCAGGATATTGGTAGTCATGATGTTGTTATTTCTGATAATGTCAGGTATTAAATATATTATTTTAGCTATAATGTTAGGTTTTTATATAGCTGACCACTGAATTACCTGTTAATGTTATACTTACCAGTGACTCACCTGTAACTACTGTAATTCATTATTAGTCAATCAGACTAATAAGAACGATAATTTAGGAGTAGTGAATCATGGTGAGATATGCCTTCCAAAAAACCGCAAATGACAATTCGCATAGAAAAAGATGAATATAAATACTTAGAGGATTGGGCTACTAGAAAGTTTCTCAGTGTTCCGCAATTAGCTAAGGTGATTGTCAAGAGAGCGATCGCCCAAAATAAAAAATCTCAACAAGTAGAATCACCATGACAGATAAAGAAAAAATTTCCAGACACGCAGCTACAGATAGAGATAAATGTCAGGAAATAGCTGATAAATACGGATGGGAATTAATAATAAAATTCTCAAAGTTGATTTTGGGGCAACAGACCAGAGTTTTTACTAATTACCAAATTATTTGCTAATATTTTTCAGAAGATAATATTGAAATTAAGGTAACTTTGTACCACTATGTTAATATCAGCAATTGATACTAAAGATGTAAAGGCTATGCAAGCGGTACGGGAAGGGGTGGTGGTGGGCGATCGCTCTCCTTCGGGACTTATCCGTATTTCTGGCGATGATATGCTTCGCTTTTTACACAATCAAAGCACTAATAATTTTCAATCGCTCAAACCCGGTCAGGGCTGCGATACTGTGATGGTGACATCTACAGCCCGCACGATAGATTTAGTTACTGCTTATGTATTAAATGATGCTGTTTTATTGTTGGTTTCCCCTAACCGTCGTCAGGAACTGATGAAATGGTTAGATCGGTATATCTTCCCTGCTGATCAGGTTAAATTAACTGATGTTACCGAAGAAACAGGGATATTAAGCCTCATTGGACCCCAAAGTCATGGTATTGTTGAAAAATTGGGCGCTGGTGATTTAATTGGTCAAGCAGATGGTAATCACATTTTAGTTGATGGGGTGATAGTTGCAGTGGGTAGCGGCTTGGCTGCACCCGGATATACACTGGTTTTACCCCGCGCGGAAAAACAAACATGGTGGGAGAAAATACGGTCATTGAGGGCTGAGGAATTGAGCGATCGCGCTTGGGAAATGTTACGAATATTACAAGGTCGTCCCGCTCCCGACTCAGAACTCACAGATGATTATAATCCCCTGGAAGTTGGCTTATGGCACACAGTTTCCTTTAATAAAGGTTGTTATATCGGTCAAGAAACCATTGCCAGACTCAATACATACAAAGGTGTAAAACAATACCTGTGGGGAATTCATCTCAGTGCTGCGGCTGCACCAGGAACAGTCATCACCATTGGCGAAGAAAAAGTAGGTAAACTTACTAGCTATACAACCACTCCTGATGGTCATTTTGGACTAGGTTACATCAGGAGTAAAGCTGGTGGAGTTGGCTTAAAAGTGCGAGTTGGAGAAGCAGCAGGAGAAATAATGGCTATTCCGTTTGTCTCCCACGAATATCCATCAAGTAATGTCTAATTATCCATTACCCATTTCCTCTACCTGGACACAATTCATCTATCCAAGACGGTAAAATATTGTTATGAGTAGATGAAATCCGGGTAATATTTGGGGTGGGAAATCCTGTAGTTATCAATCGTTTATCTATTTGTTCCCTTCCCAATCCTCCAGGTAGCTTGACTGAAGAATGATGATGAATCGGTGTAGCAACAGCAATCACAGAAATGCCTGTAGTCATTTTCAATAACACCTGTTTGTGTTCTTTGGGTACAGGTGAATCTGTCAAGGCTATATGAGCCGGAGAGGTACTAACAATCTCATTTTTTGCAGTAGAATGCTGGGATTTTAATAAGTTTAATTCCTGTTCAGGATTGAAGTGCAAACACAAAGCCGCAATTATCTGATCAGGATCATTGTTTAAATCCGAAATGAAAGGGAGAATTTTTTTTAACTCTGGTTCTAAAGTAGATAAAGTCGCTAGAATGTAACCAGAAGAAGGTCGGCGAATACCATAATAATCTTTCCAGATTCGTACTTTCACTAACCAAGAACGATTTTGTTCGTAATAAATTAGCCACTTCTTTTTTAATGATTGACGTAAATGCTGAATATCCATTCATTCCCTCACTTCTTACTGTACCCAATTACAGCATTTATATATTTTCAGTGATCTTTATCCCTGGGGATGAAACCGATAATAAAGCATTTTCTTCACTCTTTGACCACCTAATAAATGTTGTTCTACCAATCTGGGTACTTCTTGGGGTAAAACCCGACAATACCAAACCATTTCGGGTACAACTAGCACCATTGGACCATTACCACATTGACCTAAACAGCCACTAGATGTAACTGTCACATTAGGTAGAGGAAAAGCTTTTAAATCCGCTAAAACTTCCGTTGCACCCTGTTTTCTACAAGTACGATGTTGACATACTTTTACACAAATAGGAAGAGGTTGTTCCTGTATTTGGATATTTGATATTAATTCATTCATCGCCATTTTGACTATAAACGCCAATTCTCTAGTATTAGTGAATAACCCAAATCTTGAATTCTTTTATAATGAGATAAATTACCTGTAACTAAGGTAAGATTATGACTAATAGCAATAGCAACAATCATGCAATCAGGATAACCAATCCTCTTTCCTGTTATTTCTAAATCAGCATAAATTTTTCTGGCTAATACAGAAGCTGTTAAATCAAGCGAAGCGCTCCGTAGGAATCGCTATCTGACTATTTTAGCCCTATAATGGTAATCTTGGTGTATTACAAAATGAAGTGCGGAATGTGGGTTTAATTAAAGAAATTAATGAGTTATAGCAAATTGCAGATTAATGAGGTAAATGATCTAAATTCAAAGCCAGACAGCAAGCCAGTTTTACCCCTGACTCCTGCTGTATAAGTATTCATATTTCTATCTCATTTTGTCTAAAATCAGTACGCAAGCAAAATTAATTATATAAAAAATTTAGATTTAATGTAGGGGTAGCGCCCCCGTGCCTACCCTCGTATTTGGTGCAACCACAGGAGGTTAGACCCCTACAAAATTGATTGGTTTAGGAATTTTAAAATGTTCAATTAATTTTGTACAGGTATATATACTAATTTTACGAAAACTGTCATCTGTTAACCATCTGACTTTCTATTCTGGCATATTATCTCTAAATGTTCGTTTCTGTCAAAAATTTAGAATTGATTTGTCATTTGTAATGCAATAACTTGACTAAATTACAAAAAAGGGAACAGGGAAGATAAAAGAAAAATGTTCTTTATCCTTTATTCTGAACTCCTGACTCCTGAATTCTTACGAGTGTAGAAACTACATTTTGAGATTTTCCAGGATTTCGTTTTCTACCTGATATTTTTTATTAACTAATTTTGAAACAGCACTGAAAAGGTATGCAGTTGTGCAAAACCACAAGCTAAAAGGTTCATTATCTTCTCAGTTTATTCTCCGATTAGCGATAGCGAAGCGCTCCGCAGGAATCGCTATTGCCATTCTGGCATCTTTATCTGTGGCTAGTATTAGTGTGTTTATTGTCCTCAAATTTCGGGATATAGATCATCAAAAATCAGCCAGTCCTGTGGTAGCCCTACCAGAGATAAAAACCGTCACAGCACTGGGTAGAATTGAACCAGAAGGGGAAGTGATTAAATTATCAGCAGCGATATCTGGAGAAGGAAGTCGAGTTGAGAAGATATTAGTCAAAGAGGGGGATATGGTAAAAATAGGACAGGTAATTGCTATTTTAGATAATAGCGATCGCTTACAGGCAGAATTAACTGAAGCCACAGCAGAAGTAAACATAATTAAAGCTAAAATTGCCCAAATTCAAGCAGGTGCTAAACCTGGAGAAATTACCGCCCAAAAAGCCATCATTGACAGATTAGCAGCCGAAAGTCAAGGTGATATTGATACTCAAAAAGCAACTTTAGAAAAATTACAAGCAGAATTACTCAATGCTGAAGCTGAAAATAACCGTTATCAGGAATTATATACAGAAGGAGCAATTTCTGCTTCTCAAAGAGATAGTAAAAACTTGAATGTACAAACTGCTAAAAAAAATCTTCAAGCAGCACAGTCACAGTTAAAAAAGCTGGAATTAAGTAGTCAACAAAAAATAAAAGAAGCTGCCGCAACCCTCAACCAAATTTCTGAAGTTAGGAAAGTAGATGTAGAAGCAGCAATAGCTGAATTAAATCGAGCAGATGCAGTAGTGAAAAAAGCCACCATCAATCTTCAAAAAGCTTATGTAAAATCTCCTCAAAATGGACAAATATTTGAAATCTACACTCACCCAGGAGAATTAATTTCTAGTAATGGCATTGCTGACATTGGTAAAACCAGTCAGATGTATGTAGTTGCTGAAGTTTACGAAAGTGATATTACAAAAATTATCCAAGGAAACCAGGTACGGATAGTTAGCGATACCTTTTCTCAAGAATTACAAGGAAAAGTAGAACGCATCGGTTTACAAGTAAGAAAACAAAACCTCACCAATACAGATCCTTCCAGCAATATTGACAACAGAATCGTAAAAGTTCACATCCGACTCAATAAAGCCTCTAGTCACCAAGCAGCCAAATTTACCAATATGCAAGTTAAGGCAATTATTAGTCTTTAGTCAGTTATCAGTTGTCAGTTGTCAGTTGTTAGTTGTCAATTATCATTTCTATGATTAGTATTTTTCAAAAATTGTGCCGACGAACTCCTTTGGGTTGGTTACAACTTACCCATGAAAAAAGCCGTTTATTTGTAGCAGTATCTGGTATTGCTTTTGCCGATGTTCTCATGTTTATGCAGTCAGGTTTTCAAACTGCTTTATATGATAGTAATACTAGATTACATCGGAGTTTACAAGCTGATATTATTCTCATTAGTCCCCAAGCCCGTAGCTTACAAAGTATGTCTATTTTTTCTCGTAGACGACTCTATCAAGCAATGGATGTACCAGGGGTGAAATCGGCTGAAGCTATGTATTGTAACCATATTATTTGGAAGAATCCCCAAACACGATTAGAAACAGGAGTGTTAATTATTGGCATTAATCCAGATCAACCAGCTTTTGACTTACCAGAAATTAATCAACAATTACAAAAAATTAAATTACCAAATACAGTTTTATTTGATCGGGCAGCCAGAGGAGAATATCAGCAAGCAATTCAGCAAATTCAACAAGGTAAAACTGTTACAACTGAAATTAATGGTAATACAATTACTATTGGTGGCTTATTTAAACTTGGTGCTTCCTTTGCGGCAGATGGTAGCTTAATTACCAGTGCAAATAACTTCTCCCAAATCTTTGCCAGACAACCTACAAGTAGTGTGAGTATCGGTTTAGTTAAAATCAAACCAGGCTATAAACTTGATCAAGTTGTTGCCCAATTAAAGGCTTATTTAAAAGATGATGTTAAGGTTCTTACTCATCAGGAATTTATCGAATTTGAAAATAATTTTTGGAGTAGTAATTCCCCCATTGGGTTTATTTTCAACCTCGGTGTATCAATGGGATTCGCAGTTGGGGTAATTATTGTTTATCAAGTTCTTTCCACCGATGTTAATGCCCATTTACGAGAATATGCAACTTTCAAAGCCATAGGATATCGTCATAATTATTTACTAACTATAGTTTTTGAAGAAGCTTTAATTTTAGCAGCTTTGGGATTTTTTCCAGGGTTAGCTGTATCTTTAGGACTTTACCAACTAACCAGAACAGCGACAAACTTGCCCATGTATATGACGATAATTCGTGGTGTACAAGTCCTCTTTTTAACTATAATTATGTGTGCTATTTCTGGAGCAATTGCTACTAGCAAACTCCAATCTGCTGATCCTGCGGATATGTTTTAAGAAGTATATATATAAGTAGCTGAGGGGGTGACATAAACCTTTGAAATAAATTCGAAAATTCCATCTCTCAAACTTTTACTCTTTGCGCCTCTGCGTGAAATAAAATCATACTTTTACTCAGCAACACCGATTATTGGTACAAAATCGGTAATTCTAATAACTAAATAATTGGACAAAAATAGACCTCTTGCATAATTACTTTTATGTTATGGTGGAGGTTCGGCTTTTTGGAACTGCTAAATTTAACTCGTAGTTATAAATTGCTGCTAGTAAGTTACAACGTAGACCATAACGACGACGGCGATTACGATATCTATCACCAAAAATCTTAAAAATTTTCAGGCGGCGATTGATATGTTCAATACCGATTCTTTCCTTTGCTAAAACCCGATTATAGTCTTTTTCTAAGGTTGAAAGTTCTCTCTTTTTAGGTTTTTTTGGCGTGTAACTGTTGCTATGATACTGATTAATTCCTTGATAACCACTATCTTGTAAACTTTGTGTTTCGGGGTGAAAATGAACCCTACTAGCTTTAAATAAGGCAAAATCATGGCAGCGTCCTTTACCAAAAAAAGTACAAATAATTTCTCCTGTTTCTTGATTAATAATCAATTGGCTTTTGAGTGTGTGACGTTTTTTATTGCCTGAGTAAAATTCCTGTTGTTTTCTTTTTGGACGTTCAATAGGCGTTTCGGTTACATCCATTACCACTACTTCAGGTTGACTCAAACCACCTTTTAGCAAGGCTTTTTTCCCAGGCAGTCGAAACATTCCTGACTGCATTAGTTCTGATTCTACACGATGAACAATACGACAAATAGTTGATTCTGATACTCCCCAACTAGTCGCAATATGAAAATAAGTTCGATATTCTCGCCAATATTCTAGGGTAACTAAAACTTGCTCCTCAATTATCAGTAAAGGTTTCGATACACTTGGGCTTTTTTTATTAATAGTTTGAAATTATTTTAGATTTTTAACCATTTTCTTAAAAGTCTTTCTTCTCACTCCAAAGCGGCGTTTAAATGCTCTTGGTTTTAGTTGTTGTATGGATTTATAGTTCATCTTTTCATCACCTTAGATTCTGATCATGACAGAATTTAATTTTATCTTTTTTTGGTGATGTTTTTTATGCCAGAAGTTCCGCGATTACAGATCTACAAATACCCCAGGTATCAATCTTTTTAGTTATCTCACCCCATTTAAGATTAAAAACTCCCCATTTTAACACAAAATCAATTCTGCAAGAGGTCTATTATATAGGACTTACGCACGCTCACTAATTTACCATGATATGAATGAACGAAATTGCGTCGTTTTCGGCTTTGGGAATAACTTATTGAGTAGGGTGCGTCAGATAGAGGGAATCTGTTTTTTTGTCAAAATATCGTGTCTGACGCACCCTACAAGGGATAAAATTTACGTCACATATTTGGGGAATCTTGTCAATGCGTAAATCCTATTATACTAAAAACGGTTCGCAGCCTTACCATTAAAATCTCTAAGAATATTAATATACAAGGATTTTTGCCGAGGCAAAAGTCTAGCAATCATCGGTTTTCAGGATAACTTACTGTAAAATAGTCGCAAAAGTGAATACATAACTGATGCAATTTAAACCGAAAATGAATCAACAAGAGTTTAATCGCATATTTGATAACCTTACAGAAAACCGTAAAAACTTATTGCAAAAAATACTTTCAGTCCCAGGAAATTAAATGAGCGATAATGAATCAAGCAAATTAACTGATGATATGTCCTGGACACCCCTCCACGCCCAAATACATCGTACCATCCGCGTCCGTCATTTATTTGAGCGCGACAAAAATCTATTAGTCGCAGTATCCGGTGGACAAGACTCTTTATGCTTAATTAAATTATTATTAGACTTACAACCCAAATGGGAATGGAACATAGCCATAGCCCATTGTGATCATTGTTGGCGTGAAGACTCTCAAGCTAATGCTCACCATGTTGAAAATTTAGCGAAAAGCTGGAACACACCCTTTTATTTAAAAACAGCCAACCAACCTATCAATACTGAAGCCACAGCCAGAAATTGGCGATATCAAGCCTTAACGAAAATCGCCCAATGTTATAACTATCAATATATTATTACCGGACATACCGCCAGCGATCGCGCCGAAACCTTACTATACAATTTGATTCGTGGTACTGGCACAGACGGTTTACAAGCATTAACTTGGCAACGTCCACTCACCGAAAATATTACCCTAATCCGTCCACTCCTAGAAATCACCCGTTCCCAAACAGAACAATTTTGCCAAAAATTTCATCTCCCAATATGGGAAGACTCCACCAATCAAAACCTCAAACATCCCCGCAACCGCATTCGCCAACAACTAATTCCATATCTCAAAGAAAACTTCAACCCCCAAGTAGAAGCAAACCTAGCCCAAACAGCAGAACTCCTCCAAGCAGAGGTAGAATTTCTAGAACAAACAGCCCTTCAGTGGCGGCTAGAAGCCTCAGCAAAGGGTGATAAAGATAATTTACAAATAAACAGGCGAATTTTACTAAAAGCACCCCTAGCAATACAACGTCGAGTCATGCGTCAGATCCTCCAAGAAATACTTCCCCATGCACCCAACTTTGAACACATTGAAAAACTCACAGCCCTAATCACAGCCCCCAATCGTTCCCAAACAGATCCTTTTCCTGGAGGTTCAACAGCCATAGTCCAAGGTGACTGGATTACCCTCAATTAACCTGAGTTCGGTGTTAGGAGTTCGGAGTTCAGAGTTATGATTTTTTCAACGAGATCATAAGGGTTTGAGACTCATATTTGGGGCAGTTTTCCAAAAATTATCTTATGTCTATGCCCGTGTCAGCACAAAAACCCAGTTGTTAGACCTTGACACACAAATAGATTTTTTAAGTAAAACTTACCCAGGATGTCGAGTAGTTAAGAGGTTGTTTGAAAAGTATAAATGATTGTAAATGGGTAATTTTTTGTGCTAGAGAATCCTGTGCCTGTTGCAATTCATTTTGGCGATCGCCAAAATGAATTGCAACAGTTCCTCTCCCTCCCTTTGCTGCTGATTAGCTGCATGACGTTGGATGTCCAACTTTTGCCAATGTAGATTCAAAGCATCCTGCTGTTTATTGGTAAACTCAAAAGCGTAATCCAGACTTTCCTGAGCTATATCAACAGGAGCAGATGTACTCGATAAAAGATTAAGCAAATCACTTAATTTCTGACCGCGCTCATTATCTACAGATTGAGACTGTTTAACATTTAATCTAATCTCTTCTAAACAGTGCTGCTCAACGCGCAGATGTTCCCAAGCACCTTCTAAATCCCAGTGATTACGTTCAACTTCTGCCCGTAAACGCTCAACTTCCGTCCGAGACCTATTAATCAAGTGTTGTTGCGTATCTATCCATTTAGAGTCATTCTCCATTTTTTGTACCTTCAGAAGTAAAAATCTTTGGCTGTCTGGCTTTTGACCCAATTTTTGTCCCTCATTTGAGTGGGTAACGCTATATTACAACATTGACCCATGGGAAACATCATGAGAACATGTAAAACTTTTACTTAGGACTTACGCATTACCCACTCTCGATTGGTTTTAGTAAGCATTGCTACTTTACACTACTTAATATCATTCAGAAATCATGGACAGTCAAAATCAGAGAGCAAAGAGTAACCTGGAGGAGAAGCCTATCAAGAAATTTATGAGACTCAAAAATTTTATTTATTAAATTAGACTGAGTGTAACCTATAGAAATAAAAATTGTGCTGTTGCTAGGTATGAACCAGCTAGTACCGCAGGGCGTTCGTCAAAAGTCAAAACGAATATACAATGAGCTTACCTTTTTTATTTGCTATGCGCCTTTTCTTACCCCTTTTACCTGTAGTAAGCCGATTTAATTAACTATGCAGCCGGAACAACAACGGATTTTAGGTTACTTTCTCGAAGAAGCCAGAGAACACCTAAACACTATTGAACAAGGATTACTGAATCTTCAACGGACTCTGGAAGATTCAGAAATGATTAATGAAGTTTTCCGTGCAGCCCACTCTATCAAAGGTGATGCGGCCATGTTAGGTCTGAGTAGTATTCAGCACACATCCCACCGTCTTGAGGATTGCTTCAAAATTCTTAAAGAACATCCTATTCAAGTAGACCAAAGGTTAGAGTCTTTGCTACTGGATATCTGTGATACATTGAAAGCCCTGATAGACAATCTTGGCAATCCCTTTGGTTTATCAGAAGAAAAAGCTCAAGCTTTGATGGCAAAAACTGAACCAATAATGCAATGGCTGAATGAGCATATAGAACTACTGGTAAAACAGGGTAATAATGAAGTATTAAACCCTCATAACGCATCCGCAACCCGGTTACAAATAGAGTCGCCTGTTTCCCCACAGATACAAAATTCACCTGTACCAAGCAAACAAAATCAGGATTGGACACAGTTTCAAACACAGGTGTTACAAATTCTGCGGGAAATGTTGCAACAGTTTAAAAAAACTAACCTAGAGACTTCCCGCAACAATTTACAAGAATGCTGTCATCAATTAGCAAAAATTGGTAGAGAATTAAATTTATCAAATTGGTGCAATCTATGTGAATCAGCAGCCCTGGCTATATCCAATCCCGATAATAGTTATTTAACTTTAGCCAAAATAATTATTACTGAAATTAAGCAAGCGCAAGAATTAGTTCTCCAACATAAAGATACGGAAATTACTATTAGTCAACAATTAGAAAATCTGTTTCCTCTTACACAACTGGAGTTATTAGAATTTGAAGAAACGGAACCTGGGGAAATTTTATTTACAGATACGACAGAAATAAATTTAAAATCCAATAGAAATGGATTTATTGATCCACCTTTGTTTGATAATCAATCAACTGTGATTCAGCATTCTCCATCTGAGTTAAACACTCTGGCTGATTTATTTGAAGGCGATACCCCCGATTTAGAAGATAATTGGCAACAAGAAGAAATATTAGAAGATGTCACTAGCTATCAGTTACAAATTACCAACAGTGAAGTTGAAGATAATAATCACAATTTAGCTGATTTTCTCTTCTTTGAAGATGACAATACACATAAAATAACTGCAAATAATCATGAAGATTTAAGTCTCTTGTTTGATGATAGTTTATTAGAATCAGGGAATATAGCTGAAACAGTTAGTTCTCAACTGATAGAAACTAGTAATCTGTTGTCAAATCAGACAGATTTACAATTTCCATCAGATGATGTATTACTAGAATTAATCTCAATTTCCAGAGAATCTCGTCAGCTTAATTCTGAAAATGAGACAAATAGCAGTAATAATTTAGAAGAATTATTGACGTTTACTGCCGATGATGAACTAATATTTACGGATGAAACAACTGAATCAAAAAATATTGCAATTTCAGAAATAGTTACAGAATCTCCAATCAGTTTTGATAATTCCTTTTTATCAGCGAATGCAGATATCAATTCTCCAGCAGAAAATATTCCTACAACTGTAAAAATATCAAAAATAAAACCATCAGCACCAGAAAGTTTATCATTAGATAATTCATTTACAAAAGCGGTAAAACCCCAGCCACCGCTAGTCAATGAAATTGATGATTTATTCAGTACACCAGAAATAACAACTAATCTTGCTAATTCAGTAGATGATCCAGATAACTTCTGGGATGATCTAGGCATAAGTGACTCAGAAAACACTTCTGTAATTAATCAAGATATAGCTAAAGAACTAGAGGAGAGTTTATTTAGTGCATCTGTTGAAATTGGGACAAAATATCAGCAAGCAACGACAAATAATCATGTAGATAAAAAAGAGTTTGATCTAACTTCCCAAGAACAAGAACAATATTTCGATTTATTCTTCACATCAGATAGCGATACTGGGGCGCAAGCCATAGGTAATTTATTTAGTGATGTTATAGATGCAGAATCTAACAATGTTTCCGAATCTAGAGAATTATTCCTACCAGAAATTAATAATTTTTCTCAACCTCCAGAAATAACGGCAGAACAAGAAATTTTTGAGCCTGTTGAAGAATTCCCATAATCGCGGGTTTAGCGAAATTGAAATGGATCGGTTTACGCCCTTCCATATCCTGGCACAAGAAATGATCGAGTTCATCGTGCGAGTTCGGGAGTCAGGCAGTGATATTGACTTTGTTACCGAAGAAACAGAACAGGTCGTCAGACAGTTACGCCAAGCAACTAGTACCGCAAGGCGTTCGTCAAAAGTCAAAAGTCAAAAGTCAAAACGAATATACAATGAGCTTTCCAGTAGTTTGGAATGGTCTATTTATTTCCGCCGACCTGTACTAGTCAACTACAAGAAGGATTAACAAAAGCCCGAATGGTTCCATTTACCCAAGCTGTTGATCCTTTGCGGCGAGGGGTACGGGATAATGCCATTAGATATGGCAAACAAGTACAATTAGTCACAGAAGGAGTGGATACCTTAGTTGACAAGATGATTTTAGATCGTCTCACAGACCCATTGACTCACATGGTCAATAATGCGATCGCTCACGGCATTGAAACCCCAGAAGCTAGACAAGCCGCAGGTAAATCACACGTAGGTATCATTAATATTCGCGCCCTACAACAAGGAAACCAAACCATTATTTCTGTCAGTGACGACGGCGCAGGTATTGATAAGAAGCACTTTTAGAAGCAGCTTCGCGGATGCTAAAAGGAGAAAACCTCGTAGTTACAGTTTAACGAAGAATATTAGGGGCAATCCCCTCGTGGTTGCTCAGAATCGTAGGGTTCTACTTTTGACCATTGGTAGATTTTTCTACATAGGGACAATACTTAGCCACCAGACTGGCTAAAAGCTTTAAATCTATTGGCTTAGAAATATACTCATTAACACCAGCCGCAAAACAACTTTCACAATCGCCCTTCATAGCCATAGCCGTTTGAGCAATAATCGGTATATGCTGATATTTTGGGGTTTCTCGTAATTGCTGCACCAAATTTAAACCATTAGCATCAGGTAAACTCACATCCATCAAAATCACGGCTGCTTCTATTTCTTCGAGACTATTCCACATTTTTGCCCCATTCTTCACCCAATTAACCTGATATCCTAATCTTCTTAAATAAATTCCCATTAATTCCCCATTGGGTAAATCATCTTCCACCAGCAAAATTACGGGCGAGGGAGTCATATCATTATCACAAGGATGACTAACCACTTCTAAATCATATTCTGCTGTTGTTTCTATAGCTGCTAAAACTCCTCCCGTTGGTTTAAGAGGAAGTAAAACACTAAAACGAGAACCTTGATCAACTACAGATTCTAACTCTAAATAACCACCATGAATTTCTGCTAATTTTTGAGTCACTACCAACCCCAAACCAGTACCTTCATTACGACCGGCTGCGGGATTAACCACTTGACTATAGGGTTGAAACAGTCGAGATTGATCTTCAAAAGAAATACCTGTACCAGTATCCCAAACTGTAAACCGCAAAAATCCATCTTGACTAGAAACCTGTAAGCCCACATTACCTTTCATCGTGAATTTAATCGCATTGAAAAGTAAATTCAATAACATCTGTTTAAGTCGCAAAGGATCAGCGATGATGTTTTTAATCTCTGGTTCAATTTCTAAACGCAGTGTTAAACCTTTATTAGCAGCTTTCTCTTTCACCAAAGCTAAAACATTCCGACACAAAGTAGAAATATCAACTAGTTCCCATTGTACTTCTAGCTGGTTGGCTTCAATTTTAGAGAGATCCAAAATATCATTAATTAATCCTAATAAATGCTTACCACTAGATTGAATAATTTGTAAATACTCTTGATGACGGGCTTTCTCAGGTTCATAACCCTGTGCTAATAGCAAATGGGTAAAACCAATAATTGAACTTAGGGGAGTGCGGATTTCATGACTAGTATTTGCCAAAAACTGATTTTTAAGTTGATTACTCCGTTCTAGTTCTTGATTAAAATTAGCTAAATCCTGGTAATACTTTTGAGAAGATTGTATTTGTGCAAGTTGGGTTAAGGCTGTGCGACAATTTTCCACAGTTTTTGTGACTAATTGTAACTTGAGCGGGTAAAAAGTATCCTTGAGTAATTTACAGTCGGATGAAAGATTGGTTGTGCAGATGATTAACCACGCTTTTATTCCTTGGGTATCCTCAAATAAATACCAAGCACTTTGGTATTTTTGAGTTTCCATTTGCTGTACATCTTGGAGATTGATAGATTTATGCAACCTCAAAGATAGCTTTTTCTCAGTTGGAGACATTACCCCGAAATTGGGAGTTAATGATGATGAATGGGAAATATAAGAGATTTGACCAACTATTTGCTGTGGTTCAAATAGGGCAATACTTACAATATACTGGGTAACCGCAATTAAACTATCACTTAACGCTTTGTGAAGTTCATTGACAACGATTTGAAAAATTTCTGCTTCTGTGGCTATTCCTAATGCAGTCTTAGTAGCCACAGAAATTAGATAATCCTGGAGACGAATTTGCAACTGATTTAAGCTGCTTTCCAGCCACAACTGATACCGCAGATTTTCCATTGGTGTCAGCCGATGGTTTCCATTTATTTGTGAGTTTCGTTCTGTTGACACTCTCACTGTCTTTAGACACTGAGATTCTTTAATCCATGAGCCAACTTGCTTTCATCAGGATTACTCCAACTAAATTAGAGATCCATTCTCTTAAGGTGTTAATTCTGGTATGCCCTAGCTTACTCGATTCTTAGGTCGCGCTTCGCTATCAATAATTTTATTGTTTACCAAATTTAGCTTTCCTAAACTGCAATACCCTTAGGTATGACTACGCACTCAACCAAATTAGTTAAGTTTTTACGTTGTTTAGTTATACTTAAATTCTAGGAATGAGTCCCATTATATCACATCTACTGTTACCACTCAAGAGCTTGAGCAAATTAATTAGCCCGTGTCGCTTATATCTTAGGTCTAAAGACACGTTCGCTTTACGCTTACTGGGCAATCCTGTAAGCTTGAAAATTGCTGCATGGTCAACTAGACCGTTGAAAAAACATTCTGCTCACAAATAATGTAAACAGTATTTATGTATATTAACCTACAAATGCTTTTTATATATAACCCATAACTGGCATTGCCGAATGTGACGAAGATCCCAAGAATGATTGAATACAATCACTTACTGAATAGCAACTTCAAAAATTCACAATAATTTCACAGTAACATCATATTTATGGATATTACACAATTTGCTCAATTGATTATTAACGGTATTGCTGTCGGTAGTATTATCGCCTTAGCCGCAGTAGGACTAACCTTAACCTATGGGATTTTGCGGTTGTCTAATTTTGCTCACGGTGATTTTCTCACATTGGGCGCTTATTTGACTCTCATGGTCAATGCGATGGGTCTAAATATTTGGTTATCCATGATTGTGGCTACCGTGGGAACTGTGGGAGGAATGTTACTGGCAGAAAAATTACTGTGGTCAAAAATGCGGTCTATCCGTGCTAGTTCCACAACTCTGATTATTATCTCTATCGGTCTGGCTTTATTTCTCCGCAATGGGATTATTTTTCTTTGGGGGGGTAAAAACCAAAATTATAATTTACCCGTGATTCCAGCTTTAGAATTTGGGACTTTAAAAATACCGCAAAATCAGTTATTGGTACTGGGGTTAGCGATTCTGGCGATTTTATCCCTCCACTACTTGCTACAAAATACGAAAATTGGTAAGGCGATGCGGGCAGTAGCTGATGATTTAGATTTAGCGAGAGTATCTGGTATTAATGTTGATAGAGTAATTTTGTGGACTTGGGTAATTGCTGGGACATTCACTTCTTTAGGTGGCAGTATGTACGGGCTAATTACAGCGGTGCGTCCAAATATGGGTTGGTTTTTGATTTTACCTTTGTTTGCTTCAGTGATTTTGGGGGGAATTGGCAATCCTTACGGAGCGATCGCCGCAGCCTTTATCATTGGTATTGCCCAAGAAGTTAGCACCCCCTGGCTAGGTTCACAGTATAAGCAAGGTGTAGCCTTACTAATCATGATTGTGGTGCTGCTTATTCGCCCCAAAGGTTTATTCAAAGGCACGATTTAAACAGCACCGGTCTACTTCTAACTATTCAATGATGTGGAAGTAGTAAGCTGCTACCAAAAAGTTAACAGCCAAAAGTAACAATGCCCAACCAGTACGGAAAACGTAGGAAGGTTTAGCAGCGGGTTTGCCTTTAGCAGTCATAAGCGGTTCTCCTAATTTAGTGACTTTTTAAGAAATAGCAAACTCACGCACCAATTTTGCAAATTCTTTAAAAATATTTTTGTAAGGAGTCGGGAAGAAGGAGTCAGGAGTCAGGAGTCAGGAGTCAGGAGAAAGAAAGAAGAAAGACATTTATACCCCTACTACCCTACTACCCCTACTACCCTACTCCCCCTGGTCCCCTGCCTCTACTCCTCCCCAGCGTGATAGGAACTGCGAACCAGGGGACCGGAACGGACGTGATTAAATCCCATTTCCTTGGCTATATTACCCAGTTCGGTAAATTCCTCTGGAGTCCAATATTTTTTAACAGGTAGATGGTCTAAAGAAGGGCGCATATATTGACCAATGGTGAGGCGATCGCATTTTACAGATCGCAAATCCGCCATTGTCTCAATTAATTCCTCCATAGTTTCCCCATGTCCCACCATCACACCTGACTTCGTAGGAAGCTGATCATTCAACTCCTTAACCGTCGCTAATACAGCCAACGAACGGTCATATTTTGCTCCTCGGCGCACAGTTGGAGTTAACCTGCGGACTGTTTCGACATTATGGTTAAAACAAGCCGGTTGAGCCTGAATAATCATGGCTAAACTGTGACGTTGAACTGCCACACCCCCACCACCCCAAAAATCCGATGTCAGCACCTCAATTTGAGTATCGGGATTCATCTGGCGAATAGTCTCCATTGTCCTCACAAAATGACCAGCCCCTCCATCAGCCAAGTCATCACGGGCGACAGAAGTTAATACCACATACCGCAACCCTAAAAGCCGTACCGATTCCGCCACCTTTTGAGGTTCTTCCTCATCCAACGCCATTGGCGCATGACCTTTATCTACTTGACAAAAAGCACAGGCGCGGGTGCAAGTTGGCCCCATTAATAAAAAAGTTGCTGTTTTTTGGGCGTAGCATTCACCCCGATTTGGACAACGACCTTCTTCACAAATTGTGTGAATTTGTCGCTGCTTAATGATACGTTGGACAGTAGAGATTTCACTGGCTTTGCCAATGGGCCGACGCAACCAGCTAGGCATAGTCATGATTTCTGACTTGATATCAACTTGTTGTGGAGAATTCATATAACGATTTGTTAATTAGGCAAAAAGTAGGAGCGCGTAATGACTATTTACATAGAGGTACTGTAATTTCAGATATACCCCAAACTGAGAAGTTAGATTAATAAATCTTTCACTACACAGGATATTAGTTGTGTGTAGTCTACACAACTATGATACAAATTGATCAGAACACCAGTGAGAGTTTCCTACAACAGCTGTGATTTTAGAACTTTGTGTCAGAAAACACTCACCCCAATCTACATAAATTTTAGATATAGTGAGAGAATTCCTAAAAGCAGTCGGCAACCAGCCATCTAAACATAAAATTTTTAGTAGAGTAATCAACTGTGGCAAGTAACAAAATTTTAGTTATTGACGACACTACCGTTGTCAGGGTAAAAGTACGAGAAATGTTACCACCAGGTAATTTTGAGGTAATAGAAGCCAAGGATGGGTTAGAAGGATACAACCTCATATCTCAAGAATTATTAACCGCAGGTGGACGCAGATAAACGCAGATAAAGACGGATGAATTAATGAATTTCATGATTCTGTGAAGCCTCACATAAATTTGGTATTGTTGCTGTTTAACAACAAAAATGGGTAATTGAATATTGAAGACCAGCTTCATTACCAATTACCCATTACCAATTATTTAGGAATAACTTAAAATCGTAACCGCTCAATAATCCGGGGTAAATCCTTCCATGACAAGCCTCAAATGGCGTAAAATCGTCCCCGAATGGGTAGTCCGCCCCCATTTATTGAGCGGATACTTAAAATCCCTGTGACTCCTTGTTTGTAATAACACTAACTTGTGTACTGGCAACTTTTGCTGCTTGTAACATGGGAGTGTTAGTAACAGAATTGTTAGCTAAAGTAAACAAGGGATTGGATAAGATTCCAGAAATAGTAGTAGCTATTAAAGTTACTATCAAACCCACTTGTAAAGGTCTCAGTCCTGGTAAATCCCAACGAACTTGGGGATAATTCTTCACTACATCGGACATTTCTTGAGGTTCTTTGACTACCATCATTTTCACTACACGAATGTAGTAATAGATGGAAACCACACTGGTAACTAAACCTAGTAAAACTAACCAGTAAAGACCAGCTTGCCAACCTGCCCAAAATAAGTAAATTTTCCCGAAAAATCCGGCTAGTGGGGGAATACCACCCAAGGATAAGAGAGAAACACTCAAACCCAGTGTTAAAAGTGGGTCTTTTTGATACAAACCGGAGTATTCAGAAATTTGGTCTGTTCCTGTTCGCAGTGAGAACAATACCACACAGGTAAAGCCGCAGAGGTTCATAAACAGGTATACCAGTAGATAGAAAATCATACTGGAATAGCCGGCATCAGTTCCCGCGATTAAGCCAATCATCACAAATCCAGCTTGGGCAATGGATGAGTAAGCTAACATCCGTTTCATGCTAGTTTGGGCTAGTGCGACAACGTTACCCAGTACCATACTCAGCACAGCAAGGGCAGTGAAGACAAATCTCCATTCATCTGCCACGATAGGGAAAACGGTGGTTAAGAGACGGATAGCCAAGGCAAATCCGGCGGCTTTAGAACCGACAGATAAAAAGGCAATAACTGGGGTTGGTGCGCCTTCATAAACGTCTGGTGTCCATTGGTGGAAAGGTGCAGCGGAGATTTTGAAACCAATACCCGCAATCACGAAAACCAGAGCAATTACTAAACATAGAGACTGACCAACATTTGCTGTAGCGATACCTTGAGCGATCGCACTTAGTTCTGTCTGTCCACCGGATAACCCATACAGCAGGGAGACACCATACAAAAACACCGCTGTACTAGAAGCACCAATTAACAGGTATTTCAACGCTGCTTCATTGGAACGGGGGTCACGTTTTGTATAACCTGTCAACAAATAAGAGGAAATACTCAAGGCTTCTAAGGAGATGAAAATCATCACCAACTCATTAGCACCGGATAAAAACATTCCTCCCAAAGTCGCAGTCATCAAAATGGCAATAAATTCGGCTAAAGGCGTACCACTTTGTTCAACGTAGCGAATTGACATTAGTATTGTTGACATTGCTGACAGGGCGATAATTCCCCGAAAGACAATACTCAGGTCATCACCATTAAAGCTACCAGTAAAGGCAATGGGGTTAGTTGTATCCCATTGGAAGTATAGAGCAATAATCGCGGCTGTTAAACCGAGGGTAGCTAGATATCCAATCCAGCGAGCAGATGTCCGTCCCAAAATTAAATCAACAATCAAAACCCCCAAGAGGGTAATCATGACGATTCCCTCTGGTAAAATCGTTCCGGCATTTAACTGGGATGCAAAATTAGCAAAATCCATGAGATGTATAGGTTTTAGCAATTAAACATTAGGGCTAACACAAGTTTATTCTATCTATACTTCTGAACTAAAATTGCATTGATCTTTCTATCTTTAACAGTTGAAAATTTGTATATTTAATTTTAGCTATCCGCAAATGTACCGCAATAACTCAAAATAAACAGTCGAGTACATAACTGAACTGTTCAGAGTGGGCCGATTTTCCTGAAAGAGTTAATACCGTAGAGAGTAATCATGGCTTAAAGCACTTTATCTGCCAGCCTTTAAAACTTGTTCTGCTGTCAGTTTGAAATTTGGGAATGTCGGCGAAGTAATAGGTTGATTGCCTCGAATCTGCTGAATTTCATACTCTCCTTTGACTAAGGTACAAATGGAAAGGGTAGGTTGTTTCGGTTTCCCAATATGTCGAGTCCCACCTAGACCCGCATAATCCGCAATCCAATATTCAGGAATACCTAAAATTGCGTAGTCTTCAACTTTACGCGCATAATCGTTTTGCCAGTTGCTATTAACTACTTCCATCACAAATTTAATCGAACTGCCCAGCGAGAGGATTGATTGGTCATCCCAAAGTAGTTCTTTTGTAAGTTCATTGCGGTCAACAACCATAACATCAGGTCGAAATGCTGTCATACCCAAGTTAGAAGGACGTAGCAATCCTCGCTGAAGGACAAACCAATTTAAACCTATTGCATCAATTTGGGCGCAAATTTTTGTGGTGGTAAAAGCTGAAACTTCTTCATGGTAGCCTGTTGGTTCCAAATCAAACACCTCTCCATCAATCAGTTCGTAGCGGTTACTGTCACCATAACGGATGATAAAATCGCCAAAACTTAGTAACTGCTGTTGTATTGGTATTTCGGTTGCAATGGTCATAGGTCAACTTAGCCGCATTAATATCATCACTCTAGCATTTTCGCTAAATCCATCCTTCGCCGTTTTTTCAAATTCTCACACTGCTTTCGCTAGTGGCATGAATATTTCAACCGCTTCAAACTGTACAGATATTTTATCTTCTTTTGTCCGTTCAATTAATCCGAGTTCTTCCAGGCGATTTACGTCTGTGTGTACGTTTGAATAGTTTCTTTCGGCTGTTTTTGCCAGCGCGTAAATACTGCATGGACCAGTTCTGCTTAAGGTATCAAGTAAATCAAGTCGAGCAGGCGTTAGTTCGCTAAAAAGTGATTTTGCAGATTCAAATGAAAGTCTAAAATTTACTGGCTTTCCAATTTCGGAGTCCTAAATTTGTTGACGAGCGGCTCGGATTGCAGAACCACCCTTGGCTACTTCAATAATTACTTTCATGATTCACTCCAGGTTTCAATGTCTTTCTCAACATCGTCAAGCAATTTATCAATGCTTGTGAAGTTGTAATCTATTTCGTGTGAGTTTATATGTTTATGATCTCCTTTTCCGCGTTCGTTCTCATATCTAATTCTACATTTTCCATTCTGCCCGTAAAATAATCTGTATTTGTATTTATATGTGCTTGGTGGTGTTGGCTCTGGTAATTCCCATATAACAACCTCGACGATTGATCCGTCGTCATGAAATTCTTTTGCTTTGGCGATTAGAGTGGCCTTCATATATTGCATTGTAGCAATATATTTAAAGTCTGTCGAGTAGCAATATTATGGGACGAAGGATGGGCAAGCGATACCCTCGGTGAGCGCTTGCGCTATCGCCCTCAACTCAAAACCAAATTATCACAATATTATCCAGTTTAATGATTTGTTATACTTGAGAAGGTAATAACTTGCGTTTTTGCATCCATATATACCCTTTAAGCAAAAGCTCAATTTATGCCCTTGCGGAGTATATACAGCGATCGCTTGCGTTGCGAAGCACATCACCAATTACCTTTGCGAAGTTAACAAAATAATGAATTAACCTTAACGGAGAGATCGCGCTATAATTTTTCCCATTCATCTCGGCTAATATGAGCTTGTTTTAGTATTTTGCTCAATAAACCTATGCTAATGTCCGCCTCATGAGGATTAGGAATCGTGAGTTTGAGTTCTCCCTTAACTAAGTTAGGACTTACGCAAGTGTCACACCAAAAATCTGTTGTAGGGTGCGTCAGACTGCATAAATCCTGCAAATAAACAGATTGTTGATATTTGACGCACCCTACCAATGTGCCAGTTGCGTAAGTCCTGTAAGTATTGATGTTTACCACCTGAATAAGGACCTTCAAAGCCTGCTTCTTTAAGAAAAATAACCAGTTCCCGCCATTTTATGGCTTTCCAAGTAGGCATCAGGCAACCTCTTGTAGTGAATTTAAGCCCACACCATCAAGCACGGGGAATTGATGACCCAAACGGATTCCCAAGATAACCCAGCCTTCTAAAGCATCTTGCAAGTTCTCTCGACAGGATTCCAGGCTGTTGGCTTGACTCCAAACACCTTCACAATCAGGAATTTCCCCGTAAAAAGTACCGTCTTCTAGCAACTCATAGGTCGCCTTTTGCATGGCTTTGGCAATGTATTCAGTTATCATTACTGTTTGCTCAAACTAATTCCAACTACCTTAATAATATCATACAAATTTTCTGTTGATATTATAAAGATTGTCTAAAATTATGCCTTAACATTTGCAGATATGCCTCTAAGTTGGAATGAAATTAAGCAAAGGGCGATCGCCTTTTCTAAGGAATGGGAAAATGAGACTTCGGAGAAGTCAGAGTCGCAATCCTTCTGGAATGACTTTTTTAATGTGTTTGGCATTTCACGGCGAAGAGTAGCTAGTTTTGAGAAACCAATCAAAAAGGCGGATAATAAACAAGGCTTTATCGATCTTTTGTGGAAAGGAATGATTTTGGTGGAGCATAAGTCTAGGAGCAAGGACTTAGATAAGGCTACACAACAAGCTAAAGATTATTTTCCAAATTTAAAGGAGCATGAGTTACCGAAATATATTTTAGTTTCGGATTTCCAAAAATTTAGGCTTTATGATTTAGATACGAACGAAACCAAAGAGTTTGAGCTAAAGGATTTTGTAAATCATGTGCATCTATTCGGCTTTATGGCGGGATATGAAAAACGGGTTTATAAGGATGAAGATCCTGTCAATATTGCGGCGGCGGAATTGATGGGGGATCTGCATGATCGCCTCAAAGAAATTGGTTACATAGGGCATGATCTAGAAGTATATCTAGTGCGGCTATTGTTCTGTATGTTTGCTGATGATAGCCCTAGATAAAGCCGTAGACCTCTGCTATTGTCCCCAACCCTTCGTTAGCGAACTAAATCGCATTGAGTATTTATTTAGCCTCTATGAAGCCCTAAGTGCGCCATTGCTGAAAGTTGAGAAGAAAAAGCGAAGCAAGAAAAAAGATAGTTAATAAATTAGATGATGTGGCGATCGCTATTCCTGGGAGTCGTGATTATTAGGCGATAGCGAAGCCCGAACTAGGAATCGCTTGTTGTGGGGATGAAATTGGATTTATATTTGGGTTAGTATTAAATAAAGAAATCACTCAGCCAGTCATGTAAACGAATCGCTTTGTCTAAAAATTAAAAGGACTTGAATAAATATGACAGTTATCTTAGAAAGAATCAAGGATAAAGTTTGGACTGATGAAGAGTTTATGGCTTTAGCTGATGATGGCAATCGTTACGAAATTGTAGATGGAGAGTTGGTAAACTTGGGCAATTCAGGCATGGAGCATGGGAATATTGGCATATTCCTTGGTGGGCTAATCGAGATATTTGTAAGGCAGCATAATCTTGGCGTTACTTGCGACTCCAGTACAGCATTTAAGATGAAAGGAGATAATAAGCGATCGCCCGATATTTCTTTTGTTAGTAAAGAGCGATTGATTGGGCTAAAACGATTGCCTAAAGGCTTTTTTGATGGTGCGCCAGATCTAGTTGTTGAGATTATCTCTCCAGGCAACACTTTTGATGAAATCCATAACAAGATTGAAGAATATTTTGAAAGTGGAACTAGACTGCTGTGGGTAATCCATCCTGATGAAAGATATGTGCTGGTTTACCATAGTCCTCAGCCCGATCTCCTATTGCGAGGTAATGATATTTTAGATGGAGAAGATGTAATTTTAAACTTCAAGGTTGCAGTCAGCGAATTGTTTAGAACTTTGGCGTTCTAAGGGAATTGATTAGTTAGCGATAGCGAACGCATTGCGTCCCGAAGGGAACTAGCGCGACCTAGGAATCGCTATGTTTAACAACCAAGAAAAGGGAAATGAGCGATCGCCACAGTCCGTCGCTAACTACTATACTCCAAAGATGAGCCATAATAAATGAAGCCAAAACTCTATGAACTACCAACTAGTGACATACTCCACACACTCCCTTATGCCTTGCCGCACGCTTGCGCTAACAGGTGAGTGTGGGCTTCTCAACGACTCCTAATCCGGACATTGATTGAGCTTTAAGACCGTGTGTCCCACGGTTCTTGATGTTTATGGCTGCATTTAGATCCCTGCACAAACTCGTATGACATACAGGACAATTGTGCATTCTTTGGGATAGCGGCTTTTTAACTTTGTGACCACAGCTAGAACATTCTTGGCTTGTGCCGTTTGGGTTTACAGCAATTACTTTCAGCCCAGTATTTTCGGCTTTGACTGTTAGTATTGAAATAAATTGTCCCCATCCAGCATCATTAATACTTTTTGCCAATCTTGTTTTAGCAAGTCCATAAAATCAATTAAACCTACATCAATACCAACAATATTATTAGCATTAAAATCAGGTTTAATCGTTGGAACTGTTTTGTCGTCAAGACTTAGAGTTACATAGTACCCGTCTGCTTTTTTAGTGACAGACACAGTTTTAATTTCAAACCCATCTGGTATTTGACGGTGAACAATTACCTTTACATCTCCTATTTTTGACAGCGTAATCTTATTGTTAACAAAGTGATGTCGCTTGAATTGAGGAAACGTAAATGTTTTGTATTGCCCTGCACCTTTAAATCTAGGTCTGCCAGATTTTTTGCCGTTACTATCCCCTTTCAACCATCTATCAAAAGCTAATTCAACTTTCTTGATGACTTCCTGTAGCACTTGAGAATGGATTTCTTTGTACCAAGGACGGTCTTTTTTAAGTTGAGTTAATGATGCTTTTTGACTGTAATAATTAGGTTGTTCTTTTAATTCTGGTAAATGACAAACAACAATGGAACATCTATCAATAGGAGAACGGTTTTGTTCTATACTTAGGGTTGTCTAGCCACAAAAAGTTGATGTGTTGTAATTTATATGATTTTGGCACTTATCCACGTAGAAGTTAGTTTTGACACATCGCCCGTAAAAAATTGCAAATTAATAAAATTAAGCTAATTTTAAATTATTTATTTCCCCAACCTTTAACAACAATGAGTCTTGTACTATTAAATTCCAGAGATATTTTACAAACTATAGTCGCCAACTATGCACTAGATGAGTTAAAGATGGAAATAACTGACAATTGACTCTCAAAAGAATCACTGCACCTGAAATTGATAAAATTCCCCCCTGTTGGGTAGTTTGTGTAAGGATACAATCACTGCTTAGGTGTGGTATTTCATCTTGACATTTCGCAAAAATTAACCCAACTTAACTATTTAGCTGCATAGCTATTATTTTTTTTAATTTCCATGTCAACTCTCGTTATCGTCGAATCTCCCACAAAAGCGCGTACCATTCGCAACTACCTACCAAACGACTATGTGGTAGAAGCCTCAATGGGTCATGTCCGTGACCTTCCCCAGTCGGCTAGTGAAATTCCCGCAGCCGTCAAAGGGGAAAAATGGGCGCAGCTTGGAGTCAATGTAGAAGCCGACTTTGAACCGATTTATGTCGTTCCCAAAGACAAAAAGAAAATTGTCACTCAGCTTAAAGAAGCCCTCAAAGGTGTAACTGAACTGATTTTGGCCACAGACGAAGACCGGGAAGGGGAAAGCATTAGTTGGCATTTATACCAATTGCTTAAGCCGAAAGTGCCAACAAAGCGGATGGTATTCCATGAAATTACCAAAGAAGCCATTCAAAAAGCTTTGAAAGACTGCCGCAATATTGATGAGCAGGTAGTTCGCGCTCAAGAAACCCGAAGAATTTTAGACCGATTAGTAGGATATACCCTATCGCCGCTACTGTGGAAAAAAATTGCCTGGGGGTTATCCGCTGGACGAGTGCAATCTGTAGCAGTGCGCCTATTAGTGATTAAAGAACGCCAACGTCGGGCTTTCCATGAAGGAAGATACTGGGATTTAAAAGCCAGTTTAGAACAAGAAGAAAGTCCATTTAGCGCAGTCCTAGTGACTCTTGGCGGTACGAAAGTTGCCACAGGCAGCGATTTTGACTCGACAACGGGCAGAATTACCGCTGGTCGCAATGTCATTTTACTTAATGAAGAGCAAGCGGAATCTCTAAAAGCTCGTCTAGAAGGGAAAATCTGGACAGTGACGGATATGGAAGAACGTCCTGTCACTCGCAAACCAGCACCACCGTTCACAACTTCCACACTGCAACAAGAATCTAACCGTAAGTTGCGTTTATCGGCACGGGATACAATGCGGGTGGCACAGAATTTGTATGAGCAAGGGTATATTACCTATATGCGGACAGATTCGGTACATTTATCCGACCAAGCGATTACCGCCGCCCGTGCTTGTGTAGAACAAAAATACGGGAAACAATATCTGAGTCCCCAACCTCGACAATACACCACCAAATCTAAAGGCGCACAAGAAGCTCACGAAGCCATTCGTCCCGCTGGTAGCAGTTTCCGCACACCTCAAGAAACCGGGTTGGCTGGACGGGAATTTGCTCTTTATGATTTGATTTGGAAGCGTACCGTCGCCTCACAAATGGCCGACTCTCGGCAAACTCAAGTTACTGTGCAAATCCAAGTGGAAGACGCTGGTTTTCGTTCCTCTGGGAAGCGGATAGATTTTCCTGGCTACCTCCGCGCTTATGTGGAAGGTTCGGATGATCCTGAAGCCGCTTTAGAAGATCAAGAAGTTATTTTACCTGCGCTGAAAGTTGGTGATCATCCTCAATGTCATGAACTGGCGGCGGTAGACCATGAAACCCAACCTCCTGCCCGTTATACTGAAGCAACTTTGGTGAAAACCTTAGAAAGTGAAGGCATTGGTCGTCCTAGTACCTATGCCAGCATTATTGGCACAATCATTGATAAAGATTATGCCCAATTGGTGAATAATGCCCTAATTCCTACTTTCACGGCTTTTGCTGTCACTGATTTACTGGAAAAACATTTTCCAGATATTGTTGACCCTAGTTTTACTTCCAAAATGGAGCAAACCTTGGATGAAATTTCTACAGGTGAGGCTCAATGGCTTCCCTATTTAAAGAAATTTTATCTTGGTGAACAAGGTTTAGAAACTTTGGTCAGGGAACGGGAAACCGAAATTGATGCCAGTAAAGCTAGAACTGTAGAATTAGAAAATTTAGATGCTAAAGTCCGTATTGGTAAATATGGTCCTTACATTGAAGTTACCAATGGCGAGGAAGTAATTACTGCTTCTATTCCTAAAAACCTGACTCCGGCTGATCTTGACCCGAAACAGGTGGACATTCTCCTCAAACAAAAAATTGTGGGGCCTGACCAAGTTGGTCGTCACCCAGAAACCGGAGAACCTATTTATATCAAGATTGGTAGTTATGGACCTTATGTGCAGCTAGGCGATAAGACCGAGGAAAATCCTAAACCTAAACAAGCTTCTTTCCCCAAGGGTGTGACACCAGAAACACTCACTTTGGATATGGCTGTTGGTTTGTTATCTCTTCCCCGCGCTTTGGGAACTCACCCGGAAACTGGTGGCAAAGTCCAAACTAGTTTAGGAAGATTTGGCCCCTATGTTGTCCATGATCAAGGAAAAGAGGGAAAAGATTATCGTTCTCTCAAATCTACTGATAATGTCTTGACAATTTCTTTAGCTCGTGCTTTAGAATTATTGGCAGAGCCAAAAAAGGGTCGGGCTGCTGCTAAGAGTAAGTCAAAAGAAGCTTTACGGGAGTTGGGTACACATCCAAAAGATGATGCACCAGTTAATATCTATGATGGTCCTTATGGGCCTTACATTAAACATGGGAAAACTAATGCCAGTATTCCTGAAGGTGAATCGGTGGAAAATATAACTTTGTCTACAGCTATTGAATTACTTTCAGCTAAAGCATCTACAAAATCTACACGGAAAACCACTAAATCTACTACTAAGTCAACTACTACTAAATCAACAAAGACGAGAGCGAAAAAGACAGACGCGGCAAGTTAGGACAGGGTGCAGAGTGCAGGGAACAGGTAGCAGGGGAGAAATTTCATTCTCTATTCTTAATTTCTTCCTCCTGAACTCCTGAACTCCTGATAGCGCAGCGTGGCGTTAGCCATACTACTGACTCCTTCTTCCTGACTCCGAACTTCTGAACTCCTGAACTCCTGACTCCCGAATTCATATCACTAATTACCCATTACTAATGATGAATGTGATAATCTAATAAGTAAGGGAAAACACAAAATTAAAATTCTCTAGTAGGAAGTATCATACTTGTAGAAATGTGTCAACCCTGTCGAGGCTAGAAGTGCGATAATACGCCAGTTTGTGCGACCCGGTTAAATAAAATTGAGGTAGTATCTCAGGAGCGGTCAGTTTAATGGATTATATAGAAAAGGTGCTGGAAAAGCTGAAAGAATTAGCGCGGAAGTTAATTGATAGTCTGCTAGGTCCAGAGGCTGAACCGGAACCGGAACTGATTCCGATTCCTGTACATGAACGTTCTATGCGCCGTCGCTAAAATTTTTGGGGTGTGAGAGTTGAATTTGCCAGCTTTAAGTATTCTTGTGCTGCATGGGCCAAACCTAAATTTGCTGGGACTTAGAGAACCGGGAATTTATGGTTCGTTAAGTCTACCAGAAATTAATCGCTTGTTAGAGTCTAAAGCAATGGAACTGCAAGCAGAAATATTGCCTATGCAGTCAAATCATGAAGGGGTTTTAATAGATGCTATTCACGGGGCATTAGGAAAGCATCAGGGGATTGTGATTAATGCTGGGGCTTACACTCATACTAGTGTAGCTTTGAGAGATGCGATCGCTGCTGTTAATTTACCTACGGTGGAAGTACATCTGAGTAATATTTATCGTCGGGAAGATTTCCGTCATCATTCTTATATCGCACCAGTGGTAATTGGCCAAATCAGTGGCTTTGGCGCTCAAAGCTATTTGTTAGGTCTGGAAGCACTGGTGTATTATTTAAGGCAGTAATAGGTGACAGGGAAGAGGGAAGAGGGAGTTATTTCAATTACCAATTACCAATTACCAATTACCAATTACCAATTACCAATTACCAATTACCAATTACCAGTTAAAAATTATGCGTTATTCTCTGGTTAATCGGGTTAGGGGGACTTTTCTAGGAGCATTTTTAGGAGAGAGTTTATCTAACCCGGATTGTTTCAATCTGGGTAGGATTGCGGTTTTGGGGACGGAAAGTTTAATCAGTTTGGGTAAGTTGGATGTAGAAGACTGGTTAAAGCGTCAAGAAGCGGCAGATATTAAATTAGAAAAAAATATTAATTCTTGGGGACAAATGATTCTCGCTACATTGCCGATGGTGATGTTTTTTCATGAAAATCCTGTGAAAATGCGAGAAAATATTTTAGAGGTGCAAAAAATATGGAAGTGGCAAGATGAGCCGATTGTGAGAGATGCTAGTTTAATCATAGGATATGCGATCGCTCAATCCCTGAATGAAAAACTTAATCCCCGCACATTAATTTCCGAAACAGTGAGTTTTTTAGATAAAACATCAACTTCCTTACCACAACAACTAATAAAAGTCAATGATTTATTAAAAAAGGGTGCAGGACTAGAAACAGCTAGTAGGGAATTAAGTAGTCCAGAACAATTAACTAGTAATATTGGTTTAGCTGTTTACTGCTTTCTGAGTACCCTAGAAGACTTTTCTCTAACTATATTAAGAGCTAATCAAAATCACGATTTTGCCAGTCCAGATGTTACAGGTGCAATTGCTGGAGGATTATCAGGTGGATATAACAGTACGGTTGGTATACCTGTAAATTGGCAAATTTCCTCCTCCGTCACCAATTCCCCTACATGGGGGCTGGAGAATTTTGCCCAGATGTTAAAATTAGCCGATACAATGATGGCGGTGTGGTCTGGAGTTTATGATTTTAGTGATGATTTTGGCGAAAGTGTAGAGACACGGTATACTGTTTTTGCGGCTCCGCTTATTATCCGTAGACGTTAAAAAAAAATTTGATTTTTGCAAAAGCACGCAGTTAATTATGCAGTAATCTTGGAGATTGTTGTATTTAATCCTGAAAGGGGTTAAGTGCGAACCACTATTCCTTCCTATGTTGTTATACAGCTTGGGTGGAATTTGCGGTAGCGTGCTGGAGGCATCAGCCATATTTGCGATATTTCGCGGCAGGAAAGATGAAAACTCAGCAATTTTTGCAGTCATTGAGTCAGCAATTAAAGCAATGGCAACGACAGTATAAACTTCTATTCCGTCAAGGAGAGTGCCAACGGAAACTGCATAGGAATTTTTTCAAAAATCTATTTCTATATTTATCAGCAAATAGTCACCAAGGAAAACAAGGTAAACGGGGACAAACACAAACATCAACTGCTAAATTGGTGAGAAAAACTGGTGGTGTTGATAAAGTTATTTTCAGATGGGTACATCAAAAACGCTCCTCAATAATTTTGGTGTTGGCAATATTATCATTGACAAGTGTGGTGGGTCATGATTTATATAATCAGCCAAGAATGAAAGTTGATAATATTGCCTTGCAAACATTTATTGCTCCCTACACGGATAATATTGAAAATCGAGAAGAGACGGAACAGAAACGTAAAGATGCTATGGATAGGTCTGTGCCAGTTTTGATGATTGATAACCAGATCAATGATAAAATTAATGAGCATTTAGAAGAAATTTTAGATACAGGTAATCAACTACGAGGGATAGTTGGTATTTTTCCGTTTTCTGCTACTTCTGTTTTATCAATTTCTACTCAACGTTATTTAAGGAATTTTCCTGAATCAGAATGGCACAAGCTGAAAGTAACTTTAGAAAATAATAGAAAGCAAAATTTAAGCAAAGAAAATTCCAAATTTTTGTTAATACCACAAAATTCAATAAATAGCAAAAAGTCGTCTAATTCATCAAGTGTTTCGGTAGTATCGTTGCCTAGTTATGGAAATCATAGTGATGAAGCGTCGTTTATTCAAGCGTTGTCAGAACTAGAGGCTTATCAATTTACTGCTTTAGAACCTGATTTTTCAGAACTAATTATTCAAATATCACAAATTAGGCAAGGATATAATCAAGCCATTGATAAATTATCACAGCTAGAAAACAAACAGATTCAAAAAATTTATACAAAATCTGTGATTTTAGATTTAACTGATAATGATTGGTTAAAAATGCAAACTGGAATTCGTCAAATTGCCGGGCGAATTCTTGCTCAAGGTATATCAGCTGGATTACCCAAACCTATTTTGAATAATGCAGTTAGTTTACAAGTAGAATTATCTGTACCTATTGAAGCTGAATCATTAACAAAAAATATATTGTTGGCGGTATTACAACCAAATATTAAACAAGATGAAGCCCAAACTAAACAACAAGGTCAACTGGTAGCTAATAAAATACCGTCTGTGATGATGCAGATCAGAAAAGGAGAGGTAATTGTTAGTAAAGGAGAAAAAATTACAATTGGTAAATTTCAGATATTAGAACATTATCGCATGATTGGCCGCCAGGTGAATTGGCTGGGTTTAACAGTTGTAGCCATGGTTGTGACTGGAGGAATTCAGGTTTTTGTGTGGTTGGAAAGAAAAAGTCATAATTATTTACGACAACGCGATCGCCTATTAGTTCTCCTGCTGACTCTGAGTGTTCCTGGAGTATTGGCAATCAGTTTGCCCTATACTACTTGGAGTGCCATTGGTTTATTATTAGGCAGTTTTTATGGTCCAACTGTAGGGATGACGGTGGTGGGATTATTGTCGCTGATACTACCAATTACCACAGATACAAATATTCTAGTATTGTTGGCTGGGGCTGGGGGGGGGATGTTAAGTAGTTATATAGCCCATAGATTGCGATCGCGTGAAGAATTAGCATTATTAGGTGTTGTCACTGCTCTCACCCAAGGTGGTGTATTCTTATTATTAAAAATCCTCACCGGTGGGGTTTTTGGTTCGGGTTGGTATATCTTCCAAGCAGCTGGTTTATTTGCTGTATCTGGCTTGTCTTGGAGTGTGGTGGCTTTGGGTTTAAGTCCTTATCTGGAGACACTATTTGATGTGATTACTCCTATCCGTTTGGCGGAATTAGCTAACCCCAACCGCCCATTATTAAAGCGTCTGGCGACAGAAGCCCCCGGAACTTTTCAACATACTTTATTAGTGGCTACTTTGGCTGAAGCAGCGGCTAAAGAATTGGGTTGTAATGTAGAATTAGTGAGGGCGGGAACTTTGTATCATGATATTGGTAAAATGCACGATCCTTTGGGATTTATTGAAAACCAAATCGGCAGTCCTAATAAACATGAAACAGAAATTAAAGATCCTTGGAAAAGTGCCGAGTTAATTAAAAAGCACGTGACAGAAGGGTTAGTCATGGCGAAAAAACACAGTTTACCAACGGCAATTCAGGCTTTTATTCCCGAACATCAAGGCACAATGGCGATCGCCTATTTCTATCACCAAGCCCAACAAATAGCCCAAGAAAACCCATCTATCATCGTAGATAAAGCCGATTTTTGTTATGATGGACCCATCCCTCAATCACGGGAAACAGGCATTGTCATGTTGGCAGATTCTTGTGAAGCCGCATTACGCAGTCTCAAAGATGCAACTCCAGAAAAAGCATTAAATATGCTAAATAATATTCTCAAAGCCAAATGGCAAGATGAACAATTAATAGATTCGGGCTTGACGAGAGAAGAAATGCCAAAAATTTCCCAAATATTTGTGGATGTTTGGCAACAATTTCATCACAAACGGATTGCTTACCCGAAAGCAAAAGCTGGTAATTCATAATTAAGATGAAGCTGCACGGAATCAGACTTTAATAATAATTTACCGCAGATAAACGCAGATAAACGCAGATAAGAACTGATGAATTATGTGCTGTATTCATGCTTAATGGTTAAAATAGAGATACAGCAGTTTCCAATTATATGACATACATCATAGCCCCCTCATCGCTTGCGGGGAGGGGGTGGGGGGTGGGGTTCACCTCATAACATGGGGAAGTGCTGTAGAAAAATCACAATAGGAAGATTATGATGAGCGATCGCGACTATACCTTAATTATTGACAAAAGTGGTAGTATGTCCACACCCGACCAAGCGGGCGGAAGAACTAGATGGCAGATAGCCCAAGAATCTACCATTGCTTTAGCCAGAAAGTGCGAAGAATTTGATCCAGACGGCATTACAGTTTACGTTTTTTCCGGCAGATTCAAACGTTATGACAACGTAACTTCTGCCAAAGTAGCCCAGATATTTCAGGAAAATGATCCAGCAGGGACAACCAACTTAGGAAGTGTACTTCAAGATGCCTTGAATAACTACTTTCAACGCAAAGCCGCTGGTACTACCAAACCTAATGGAGAAACCATTTTAGTCATTACTGATGGTGAACCAGATGATCGCAAAGCTGTATTTGAAATTATCATTAGTGCGACTCGACAAATGGAAAAAGATGAAGAATTAGGAATTTCCATGATTCAAGTTGGTTCAGATCCTCAAGCTACTAAATTTCTTAAAGCCTTAGATGATCAATTACAAAGTGTTGGTGCTAAATTCGATATTTGTGATACCGTAACTTTAGATGATTTAGAAGACATGAGTTTGGCTGACGTCTTAATGAATGCCATCACTGATTAATTAACAAAAATTCCTCAAATCTGGAGAGTTTAGTCATGCTAGAAAACCGTGATTACACATTAATTATTGATAAAAGCGGTAGCATGGCTACCCCAGATCAAAAAGGTGGGAGAACTAGATGGGTAACAGCACAAGAATCAACTTTGGCCTTAGCCAGTAAATGTGAACAATTTGATCCAGATGGCATTACTATTTATTTGTTTTCTGGAAGATTTAAACGTTATGAAAATGTCACATCTGCCAAAGTAACACAAATTTTCACAGAAAATGATCCTTCAGGAACAACAGATTTAGCTGGTGTTTTGAAACACGCTACCGATGATTATCTACAACGCAAAGCCTCCGGGACAACTAAACCCAACGGCGAAACAATTTTAGTAGTTACTGACGGTGAACCAGATGATCGCAAAGCTGTCATGAAGGTAATTATTGAAGCTTCTCGTCGTTTGGATAGAGATGAAGAATTAGCTATTTCCTTTATCCAAGTTGGTAATGATCCTCAAGCTACCCGCTTTTTGAAAATTTTGGATGATGAACTACAAAGTGCAGGTGCTAAGTTTGATATTTGCGACACAATCACAATGGATGATATGGAAGATATGAGTTTATCAGAAGTTTTGCTTAATGCTATTAATGACTAGCAGCGTTACGCGGAAGTCAAAAGGCAAAAGCTTGCCCTTGTGAAAACGGGGGTCAAAAATAATATTAATATACAGTAGGCTTTTTGGCAATTTAGAATGCTTGATTTATTTACGCCGTGCTGTACTATAGCGGTATGCACTTGAATGATTAAGTTGCAAAACCTGTAGGGGTGGGGTTTCCCTCACAAGGGTAGGTATTTAATATTGTCTGTGAAGGCAAGACTGGGAAGACTTGGAGGGAACGTAGACAAGGAAGATTTTATCCGCACAATAGTCTTTTAACGGTGTGTTATTGTTGCCAAAAAACATCATCCTGTAGGGTTTTCCTCCCTTGTCACCTTGTCCACCTTGTCGCCCAAGTCTTGCCCTCACCAGAATGTAAAAAACCTACACCTGTCAGGTGGGGTTTCCCCGCCCTTGATTGTATTGTATCTGAACGATAACCACTATATTACCGTTGTGAATTAAAAATTAAAACAGTAGATCCTCCCTCACTTTTCACATCAATTCATAATTTGTTGATAAAATAAAAAATAAGTTGGGGATCTTAGTATCTTTTAGGAATTACAAATATGGATTCCATTGACAAGCTATTAGCTGAACTCAAAACTGAATATACAGAACCGAAAACTACACCACCACAAAATAATTTAACCCCAGTTAAGTTGATTTCATCAACTACAAAATCCGATGTATTGATAGATAATTTGTTATCAGAAGTCCAAGCTGATTTGGCGGAAAATAAAACTGAATATGTCCAATCTAACCCGACAAAACCACAGAATAGGTTATCTCCTATTCAATTTGTTCATGCACCTGATTCTAAGTCAGATGTATTTATCAACGACTTATTAGCAGATGTACAAGCTGATATTTTGGCAAAAGATGCGGCTGAAGCACTGCAAAAACAAGAAGAATTAACACAGGAGAAAATTCGTCAAGAAAAACTTCAAGTTAAACAGAAAGAAGCTTTACAAAAATCTGCTAAACAATGGTTAGCGAAATTAGATCCATTATCATCAGAAGGAATGTGGTTTGAAAAATTTGCTGAAGGTTATCCTAACAAATTAGCAGCCGCAATTGATTATTTACAAAGTAATTCCTAAATCTCTATTGAACCCTAATTTTTAATCAAAAATTAAATCTTTTTCCCCAAACATGGGGGTAGGCACAGAGGCACTACCCCCACATCAACTCTAAATCTTTTGTCCCCAACATGGGGGTAGGCACGGGGGCGCTACCCCTACGTAAATGATTAATTCTGATTTCTGCACATACTAAAATGGTATTTGATCAGTAACAGTGAGGTTTGTATCCTCTGGCGTTGATTCTACTTTGATTTCTCCTGGCGTTGATTCTACTTTTCTGTCCCATTCTCTTGACTGTACAGCCGTTCGGAATGCAGGATATGGAAATAAACTTTTAAATCCAGCCAAACGTTCTGTTAAGCCCCCTTGTGCTGTATTCCAAAGACTTTCATAATAGAAAAAAGCTACACCCAGTCCCCGTTGTTGGGCGGCGCGGACTTGAGATTGAATCTGTTGCATTGATACGGGTTTAGTTCTTAAACCTGCCATGACACCGATGCCGGCAGGAATTTTTTGTTTGACTTCTTCCATTTCTGGACGGGAAAGCTTGTCAATAAAATGACCTAAATTTTCTTTGTAAACTTGGACAATTAACTCATCTACTATGTCTAATCGTACCCAGTTCAACCAATCTTGGAGTTGAAATTTATAGGCATGATTATAGTAATTAGGTGAGACAGAGAAAATCATTTTCGGTTTGATTTGTTTGACTGTTTGATTCAGTCTCACCATGAATTCTGTAATTTTATTTGCCCGCCAATTTACCCATTCTGGGTTTTGAGGATCATTTGGTGGCGTTTTTTGGGTTTCTTGTTGATATAAGGCAACTGTATATTTATCGTAGCCAAATTCCGAAGGTAAACTTGTATGATCATCAAACTGAATACCATCAAGATTATATTTCTGAGTAAGTTCTACGAGAAGATCGCTAATAAACTGTTGGACTTGGGGATGAAATGGATTTAACCAGGAAACCTCTCCACCTGCACTAATAGATGTTTGCGTACCATCTTTTTTTCGTGTTAACCATTCTGGTTTATTCATGGCTAATTCGGAACTGGGAGGAGTCATAAACCCAAATTCAAACCAAGGAATTACTAGTAAATTTTGCCGATGGGCTTTATCAATTAAATCAGCAAGAATATCATGTCCATCTAAGCCTTGAAATACGAATGGTTGGATTTCTAGACGTTTGGCGACTTGACTAGGATACATGACATAACCAGAGTTCCAAACTACGGGATAGATAGTGTTAAAATTGAGTTGTTGCAGTTTTGTGACTGCTTCCTGAACTTTAGTCCTATCTCTAAGAATATCGAGGTCATTATTTGTCATCCATACACCACGAATTTCTTGTCGTGATGTTTGGGCTGTTACAGGTGTAAAAGTGTTTCCCCATAAAACTATGAGTAAGGAAATTAAAAACAAGGGCAGAAATGACTTTTTAAGTATTTTCTGAAAACCAAATGAATAGAAATTGAATTTCATTTTAATTTGAAATTATGGCAATGATATAGTATGAGTCAGGAATCACCGAGTCAGGAGTCAGGAGTGAAACTGACTTGCTGTATGGCTTTGAATTTAGATCCTGTACCTCATTAATCTGTAATCTGCTATATTTGACGGATTTAATCAAAAGTAGTGCCTGTTCTGAAAATTTTTTTATGGAATGCAAAAAATACGTTTTGAGATTTTATTGATTGACAAGTAATTATATCTCAAAATGGTTCAGTTAAATATAAAATTCCAGGTTTATGGCTATGAATCAGGATGCAAAAAATTGCGTTTAACCAGACTGGCGACGACTGTAGCTAATTCCATTGGTTCAATGGGTTTGGGCAGATGTAACTGAAAACCTGCTTGTATAGCTTGCATTCTTTCCACTGCTCCAGTATAAGCTGTTAATGCGGCTGCGGGAATATCTCTGCCTTTTTCAGGGGATAGCGATCGCACTTTACGAATTAATGAATAACCGTTTTCCTCTGGCATCCCAATATCACTAATTAAAACATCCGGTGTCCACAGGTTAAGTATTTCCAAAGCTTCTTGGGCTGATGATACTGTGGTAACTTCCGCTTGGCATTCTTCTAAAACCGTAGCCACAAATTCCCGACTATCAACTTCGTCATCTACAACTAATACTTTTACGCCGTCCAGTATGGGCAAAGATGTGGGAGAAGCTAAAAAAATCGAGTCGGATTTTGCTGCTTTTTGCTGATACTTTTGCGCCTCTGTACTATGACTTTCTTCTATCAGTGGTAGTTTGACAGTAAATGTTGATCCTTGGTTTTCACCTAAACTTGCGACATCAACAGTACCACCATGCAGTTCTGTTAAATGGCGCACAAGTGATAATCCTAATCCGAGTCCACCATAGGATCTAGTGCTGGAACTATCAGCTTGACGAAAACGATCAAAGACATAGGGGATAAACTCAGCAGTAATGCCAATTCCATTGTCAATTACTTGAATTTGAGCATATTTTCTGGGTTGATCATGATCATTTGAGAAATCCGGGCTAATAGCAACTTTATTCAGCCTAATTTGAATGTTACCGCCTTGGGGTGTGAATTTGATGGCATTGGTTAATAAATTCCAGATTACCTGTTGCAAGCGATCGCTATCACCGGAAATAATCACAGCAGTAGTTGAATCCGACAATTCTCCATCATTGGTATTAAAATCCAAATGGATTCCCTTCCCTTCTGCTGCCAGGGACACAGTTTCCATAGCTGACTTAATAATAGAAACTAAATCGCAAATCCGAGGATTAAACTTCAACTTACCTCTAATAATGCGGGATATATCTAACAAATCATCAATTAACTGGTTTTGGATCTTGGCATTGCGTTCAATGGTTTCTAGTCCTTGGGCTATCTGATCTTCTTTAAATTGGCGAGTTCTGAGCAAGTGAGACCAACCGACTATAGCATTGAGAGGTGATCGCAATTCATGGGACAAAACCGCCAGAAACTCATCTTTCATCTGGTTAGCTTTCCGTAACTGCTCAGTTTGTGTTTGTAAAGAAGTGATCAAATTAGTGCGATCTTTTTCAGCTTGTTTCCGCTCCGTAATATCCAAAAATGCCCCGATAGCTCCTCTCGGTTTCCCATCTTCATCAAATAACGGGGCGACATATTCCAGTAAATTCACAACCGTGCCATCATCATGGACAACATCAACTTCAAAATCCAAAATTTCCACACCATGAGCCGCAGAATATTGTATGGGTAATTCTTGTGCAGTCAGTTCTCTACCCTGATGGAAAAGTTTAAATTTTGTCGGTCTTTCTGCCACAGGAGCAGTCATGGAAGCATTTCTATCAGGTTGCATCCTCAGTGACTTGGCAAAAGCCGGATTCATAGAAATAGTTTGGCATTCTGGATCTTTTGCTATGCCAATACCAATCGGAATCATATCCAACAAAGTTTGTAACTCGGTGACTCGTCGCCGTAATTTTTGGTTAAGTTTGAGAATTTTTTTCTTACTTTTCTGGAGTTTCCGGAGTGTGGTTTCCCGTTCACTTAAATCCAGGATAAAGGCTGTTAACTTCTCCCGTTTTTCTCCCCTTAGCACAAAACCAACCAACACAGGAATACGACTACCATCTTTGCGAATATATTCCTTTTGATATGGTACACAACCACCATCTACACTAGACTGAGATTGAGCGATCGCTTGTTCATCTAAATATAAAAATTCCGGTGGTGTCAAATGTCGCCAATCTAAATTACTAGCAAGTAAATCTTCCCGTGTATAACCAATAATTCTCAAAAATTCGTCGTTTACATCATGAATGCCACCAGAAATATCGCCAGAAATAATCCCAATAATATTAGCATTGGCAAAAGTTTGCAGATTCTCATTCTTAATTTTCAACGCATCTTCATCACGGCAATTTTCATGACTGAGGTGATTAATTATTATCGCACTTTGCCAAATTAAAATAATCAAAAGTATAATTACAACAAACCCAAGTAGGGAAATAGCAAAAGCATAATTATATAACTTCGCTAATTCACCATTAACTATTAACCAACCCACCACAGAAGTGACAATTATTGCCAGCAATAACAACCACCGAGCTATCACGCCACCATCATTAGTTATTACCCGCATTAACCACCGTCGAGAACTCGCCCACAGAATCCCCATCGCCACTACCATAAATTTTCAATAAGTTGACCGTAATATTATTTTATGTTTCTAACATTACTAGGACTTACGCAAGTGTCACACTAA
>NZ_AP018316.1:463126-465068 GCF_002368115.1 Dolichospermum compactum NIES-806
TACTTCGTGATTGAGGAATTTTTAATTTTTACATCAGTGCAATGCCACAGCTAAGAAGCTTAGAAAATAATTATGATTAAAAAATCTATCTAAAGAAGTATTTTATAATTTGTGTTTGTATGGCAATTAACCCCGTGCTGTTAAAAAAATGTAGGTTGGGTTGACCCAGGGAAACCCAACAAAATTCTGAATCATGTTGAGTCAAGATTCCTCCTGACTCCTAACCTTAGTCTAGTCACCATTCCCAAACCGCTTGATTAGATCTTCAGGACGGAGATTAGAAATAAATTCCCGGAAAGCTTCCTGATCCGCCTCATCAGCATCACGATCTACGGGAATAGACGCATCAGCCACTACTTCTTCCATGACCCAGATGGGAGTATTTGTACGGAGAGCTATAGCGATCGCATCACTCGGACGAGCATCAATTTCTTTTTTGACATCCCCTTGCTGAAGAATCAACGCCGCATAAAAAGTATCTTTTTGCAAGGTATGAATAATAACTTTATCCAAAGTCATATTCCATGTTTCTAGCATATTCACAATCAAATCGTGGGTTAAAGGTCGAGGCGGCTTTTGATTTTCCATTGCCCCCATAATTGCTCTTGCCTGTTCTTGACCTATATAAATAGGCAAGGCGCGACGATCTGAACCATCCTTCAAAAGTACAATTGGGCTGCGGGTGATCGCATCTAATGCTATACCAGCGACTTTCATTTCTATCATTGGTTCAGCCTCTAAAATTCTTTAATCGCCTGGAAATCTGTAACAGATAATACACTCTTCATCAAATTAAAAATTAAGAATTAAAAATTAAAAAAAGCAGACTAAACCAGCTTTTTAGGAATTTTTAATGGTTATTTGACTGTTGCTGTGGTGTCCTAACAATTAGGTATACATAAACTAATTTCACACCATCCTAACAACTAATTTATTTATCTTTCATATTTTATCCTTCTTTAATCCTCCGATTCAAGTATGTCTGGGGATTGATGCTAATATGTTAATATTCATTTGCCAAAATTGGGAAAGAAATTAAAATGGGAAAGCTTTACATTTTTTCCGAGAATTATTAGTTAATTTCCGCCAAAATTAGGGAATAAATAAAATTAGTTTTGGAAAAGCTGTGTTTACAGGATTAGTTCAAGGTTTAGGAACGATAAAACCCGTAAGGGGAAATTTGTGGCAGATTAGTTATCTTAATCAGTCACCGATGATCATTCAAGACTTAGCCTATGGTGATAGTGTGGCAGTAGATGGCGTGTGTCTGACAGTTGAAGAAATCTTAAAAGATGGGTTTATTGCCACCGCTTCACCAGAAACCCTCCGCCGCACCACATTGGGTAAAGAAGAGACACAACAAAAATACGTCAACTTAGAAACATCCCTGCGGGTAGGTGGTAAAGTCGGCGGTCATTTTGTCATGGGTCATGTAGATGGAATTGGTCAGTTAATAACATCTGAACAAACAGCCAGTTCGTGGGAAATGACCTTTGTTGCCCCAGAAGCGATCGCACGTTATATAGTTCCTAAAGGTAGCATTGCCGTCAATGGTATCAGCCTCACCGTCGCTGCATACAAATCAGAATCATCTCAATTTACAGTCGCCGTCATTCCCCTGACCTACAGCGAAACCAATCTCAGTCATTTAGTAGCAGGAAGTTGGGTAAATTTAGAAGGAGACATCCTGGGTAAATACGTAGAAAAATTCCTAACTCCTGGAAATAATCACCATCAACATGAGGAAATTACAACCACATTCCTAGCAGAAAACGGATATTTGTAAGAGTCAGGAATTCGGAGTTCGGAGTTCGGAGTTCGGAGTTCGGAGTCAGGAATTCGGAGTTCGGAGTTCGGAGGAAGAAATTTCTCCCTGCTCCCTGCTCCCTGCTCCCTGCTCCCTGCTCCCTGCTCCCTGCTCCCTGCTCCCTGCTCCCTGCTC
>NZ_AP018316.1:465320-468872 GCF_002368115.1 Dolichospermum compactum NIES-806
CCCTGCTCCCTGCTCCCTGCTCCCTGCTCCCTGCTCCCTGCTCCCTGCTCCCTGCTCCCTGCTCCCTGCTCCCTGCTCCCTGCCCTGACAGAACCTACCCTTGTGAGCTGCTCCCTGCCCCCTGCTCCCTTCCCAACTACCGAGCCTGGGCTGTTTTCACCCCTGCTGTACCTTGTGCCAACGGGCTAAGACCACCTTGTAATTGCACTGCGGGGTCAACAGCCACCCATCCATTTTGAGTGAGGTGACGCACTTCAAAGTGTAGGTGTGGTCCAGTAGAATTACCAGTGCTACCAACTCGACCAATCACAGTTCCTGGTTCTACCCATTGTCCAGGTTGGACAAAGATTTCTGACATATGCCCGTAAAGACTTTGTTGAGCAGAACCGTGATTAATGATTACAGCTAAACCATAACCACCTAACCAGTTAGCTGATTCTATCTGACCCCTAGCCGCTGCTAAAATTGGTGTTCCTGTGGGCGCACCTATATCTGTACCAGCGTGAAAACGGCGATCGCCCGTGATAGGATGAATACGCCAGCCAAATAAGGATGTAATTGGTGCAGCCACCGACAGCGGGAAAACTATTCCCGAACCGCCACCAGCGCCACGATAGGCTAGGGTATTAGTATAAGGAACTTCCGGCAACACTGATGCCAAAGAGAAGTCATAAGACACCATACTCGGACGAGGAGCAACATTACCCTCTATCATTGGCGCAGGTAAACTACCTACCTGGGGAGCAATAGGGGTAGAACTCACCTTAGTCGTGCTAAATTCCCTAGGACTGGGAATAAAACTATTAGCATGATAGGCAGCCTTGGTATGACTGCTGGTGTTACTTCTGGAAATCCGCCAATTATTTTGATTTTGAGGTTGACTGATTTTGCTAACACTACTAGCCACAGCCTCAGTCACATTCTTACTTTGATTACTGTTTGCAGTTATAGTTTTCCAGCCTACTTGTTTCTGCTTAGAGGCAGTCACTACTTTCGCTACTTCACTTTTCTTCAGCCAAGTCGGTGATGATTCTTGAGACTTAGCCACAGCAGGAGTTTGTCTAGATTTAGCGCAAGTGCTAGGCACCGTTGCCTCACAACCGCTAGAACGTTCTGTTACCACCACAGAACTAGGTGGTTCATAGTTACTTTCGCCTACATTTTTATACTCATTCGTATCAATATAAGCGTTGTTGTAATCCTTGGGTTTATTTTCTGTATCCTTAGCCGTGTCTTGAGAATTATTAGCTTGTTGAGGGACTTCTGGCAGTTTTTTAATTACAGAATCAACTTCACTCACACTAGTAGTAGGTTGAGTATTTTCTCCCTTAGATTTAGAAATTCTCACACTAGCAGTAGGTTGAGTGTCTTGTCCCTTGGGTTTAGAAATTCTCACACTAGCAGTAGGTTGAGTATCTTCTCCCTTGGCAACACCTTTGCTATTTAGCCTCTTTTTTAGATTAACTCGGCGGACAGAAAAATCTGGTTGTGGCTTCGCTATTTCAGAAACACCAGCTTCTTTCTGAATTGGATTTGTGACTGCTGTTGGTTGAGAATTCTCAATAGTAGGAACAATATTGTCTATTGAGGAAGTGTCAGACTGAGCAGTTACAAACCCGCCACTAAGAAGACTGAAGCTACTTAATAAACAGATACCTTGTACTGGCAATCTAGAAGCAAAGCGTTTACTTGTACCGTCGTAGTAAAAGTTTTTATGGGCAGATTTATGGTGCTGCGTCATTTTTTCTCTTTTGTTGTGTGTAATAAAGGGTGAACTACCCACACTGACTTGGAGTACCAAGTACAGTGTCGGCTTCTGTACTCATAGGGGAGCGCCGCAACTTAGACTTTCGACCAAGTTTTGGTCTTATCTCCCCTCCTACAGCAGAGACGGCTGCACCTTCCGCCTTGATGATTCTGATACCCTCTACTCTAATATTTATCGCTGCGTTTCCATCTCTATCATGATGACTACCACAATGAGGACAAGTCCATTCACGGACATCTAGTACAGGTCGGCGGAAATAAATAGACCATTCCAAACTACTGGAAAGCTCATTGTATATTCGTTTTGACTTTTGACTTTTGACGAACGCCTTGCGGTACTAGTGGCATATCACTCACTTGATAAAAACAATTAGAACAGAGCTTAGAACTGGGAAACCATCTATCAATCTCAACTAATTTACCACCTTTACGTTCTAGCTTATAGGCTAAAAAATTAGTGAATGTTCCCCGTCCAACATCAGATATTGATTTTGCCAAATTGTGATTACGAACCATGCCTTTGAAATGAAGATTCTCTACTATAACAGCTTGGCTATCGCTGACTAACTTATAACTAAGTTTATGTAGAAAATCTTGCCGAGAATTACTAACCCGTTCGTACACTTTGGCAACAACTTCTCTATATCTATTTCTTGATTTACTTCCCTTTTGTTTAGTGTAGTTAAATTTAGTGTTGTAGCCTGTAAAACTTGGCTATAACAATCACCTAACCAAATAGTATCTTCTGCTTTTTTGAGAATAGGAAGTAATGCGTTGATTGCAGCACGGCTAAGTCCTTTACTCGTCTCTTTGTAAGTCTCAATTGACTTATTTAGAGCATAATTCCACCACCATCTAGCACATCCAAAAGATTGCGCTAGTTGTGTTTCCTGTTCTTTTGATGGATATATACGAACTTGAACAGCCTTGTGTATCACTCAAATCACCTCCTCATGAAACAGAAGTTTGACGATAACCCAAGCTAATTGTACCCGGTTGGACAGAAATTTCTGGTGTTAAAGCTGCTTTTGCATCATCAGTTGTGATTTTTAAACGCAGATTACCTTCTTGAGTCACGCCAACTACTTTACCTAAAAAATTATTCACATAAACCTGATCACCCATATTTGTAAGTACATCAAGGTAGTGAGACAAAAGTATGTTTATTCCTTCTGTCTGTAGACACTCTATACCGGACTTAATTCCTATTAAAACCTGTGAGGTGAGGATTTCTAGGTGATCAAATATCTGACAATTCTGGTAATTTTGCCATAATTGCAGATTAATTCCAGTTTCTGGAACTTGATTTGCCCAATTAATCCCCACACCAATGATAGCTTGAGTGATTTGTCCTTGATTGACCTTGGTTTCAGTTAAAATGCCGCCTAACTTGCGACCATCTAATACTAAATCATTTGGCCATTTTATGCCGACAGGTATACCACATTTTCTTAATTGTGCTGTAATTCCCCACGCACTAGCCAAGGTAAGTTGATAGCTGCTGGTAGCTGCTAAATTAGGAGCTATTGCCATTGAAAGATATAAACCACCCTTATGAGACTGCCATTCCCGACCCCATTGCCCTCTGCCGGCGGTTTGCTGAGTAGCAATAACTACATAGCCAAGGTTTTCTCCTTGGTCAATTAGTTGCCACAGGGTTTGATTTGTGGAGGATAAGGTGTTGAAAATATGTAGAGAGAATGGTAAATCTTGATGCTTATATTCTGCTTTTAAGCTATTTACCAAAAGTTGCTGATTAAATTCCACCACAGTTCACCATTGGTC
>NZ_AP018316.1:469483-528094 GCF_002368115.1 Dolichospermum compactum NIES-806
ATTGAGAAAATTCTTCTTTCTTCCTCCGAACTCCGAACTCCGAACTCCGACCTCCTGACTCCTTCTTCCTGCTATAGAATTGATTGAAGGTTATGAATTGTCTATTGAGGTTTGGTTAAAGATGCACACTTGGCAATGGCACAATTGGGAAGGTCTACCTTACCTAACTTGCAATCTTCTAGAACCCTGGTCTCATGGTTTCTTTACCCAACAGTTTTGGCCACGCTTACCTCATGAGCTAACTTCGGTTCTACAACCAGATGCTTTAGCTTATCGCTTGAAACAGGTACATGGCAATACTGTTTTAACTCCCCAAGAAGTTGATGATCATGTCAATATCAGTGATGATGATTTGGCGTTGGCAGATGGTTTAATTAGTCATCAACCTTTACAATCTGTGTGGGTGGCTTCTGCTGATTGTACACCTGTGTTAATTGGCGATGTCAAGACTGGACAGGTGGCGGCTTTACACGCTGGTTGGCGAGGTACAGCGGCGAAAATTGTGCCTGAAGCTATTGCAAGAATGCGATCGCATGGTAGTAATTTAATAGATTTGCGAGTAGCAATGGGTCCAGCTATTGCTGGGGAAGTTTACCAAGTCTCCGTGGAAGTGGCGGCGGAAATTGGCGGTAGCATTATACCAGATGGTCAACCAGAAAAAGTGGTTTCTGCTTTACACGATTTACCTAATTCACCTTTGCTTCGAGATCCAGAACCAGGAAAGGTGCGTTTAGATGTGCGTCGGGTAAATGCTTTACAATTGGAACAATTAGGATTTAGTGTAGAACAAGTGGCAATCGCTCCCTATTGTACTTTCCAAACTCCAAAACATTTCTTCTCCTATCGGCGAGAAAAAGAGAAAAAGGTGCAATGGTCAGGAATAGTGAGTGCAGGTAAATAATCAACCTACAAGCCAGTATATTCAATCACAATTTCTCAGAAAATGCTTACAAACGATCTTCCAAGTCTGTATTCAAAATGAAGATCATGCAAGTTATAGGTATAACAGCTTATCATATTCATGGGATAATACTCTAGATATATCTCGCTCAATTAGCAAAAAGCCTATTGAGGAGATACTACCCAGCAGAATTATCACCAAAAGTGTAAAACTAGTAATCTCAGAGACAGAAAACTACAATTTTCAAACTTTTTCTATACTAGTATAAACAAAACATAAAGAGACAAAATCATGACTAATATCCAAGAAAAAGCCACTACCGAGATCCAAGAAAAAATCCAAAAAGAAGTTGAAGAGGCTCGCGCTGTATGTGATATCTCAGGTAGCAACTCCGCTGAATGTGCTGCGGCGTGGGATGCTGTAGAAGAATTGCAAGCTGAAGCTTCTCACAAACGTCAAGTTAAACCCAAAAACTCTTTAGAGCAATACTGCGATGCTAATCCAGAAGCAGATGAGTGTCGTCTGTACGAAGATTAAAACCAGGAGTTGTACCTGTTTTATTGAGTGATAATTTTTTGGGATATCAATGGCTTTAAGCACCATTAATCAATGGATTTGAACCAGACGGGGAATAAACTCCCCGTTTTTCACGTGGGAACAAAGTCCAGTCACTAAACAAACTTCTTTGTTGAACGGCTAACGCCACGCTAAACTATCAAATATCTATTCACAAATTTTTCTATTTTTTTTATTGACTTTATGACACAAGTATGGTTTAGAGCCTATGTTTGGATGGACTACCGACTGGCGTTATTATTTACGCTGATTATTCCTTTAATTCTTCTGGTTTGGACATTTGTACAAAAAGCCGAAGGAATGCAGCGCTTATTAATGATTTACTGGCGAGTAGCTAGTTTGTTAGCTATTAGTATGTACTTGATGATTGGTGGTTTCGGAGTCAGTTTTATCTCTGCTTTAATGGCGCAAATTCTCATTCCTATAGCGCTATGGTTTTGGGTAGACATCAATGACGAAATTGACTATTATCCCAATAGTCCATTAAAACTGATTTTTACTTCTTGGCGTTGGGCAACAACAGTTTATTGTAGTTTAGGGGCAATAGCTCTTCTACCTTTTTTGGGGTGTGCTTTTTCAGGAACTGCTCTCAAAACCCCTTACTGTAGCGTTTGGTTAGAAGCACCATTATTATTTAAAGACTATTTTCACCACAATAGCAAACCTGCTTTTCTCGGATTTTTGGGGATAGTTACTTTAGCAATTTACGTAGTTTATTTAAGTTATTTTGTCGCTGTTAAACTTGGCAAATATGGACGTTCAGCTACACATTAAGCAATTGCAAATTTAGTAAGAAGTTAGAAAAAACTCTTACCTGTGATTATTCCGATGAATAAATCATCCACATCAAACTAATTACAAAAATCATAGTTCCGACTGCATGAATAACTCTATTAGCAAAAGACTGGAACAATATACCATTAAAAAATCGCAAGAAGTTCTCATTATTAATGTAGAAATTGATGGTGAACCAGATCAAATTGCCGTGTTTAAAGGCTTTTCTAGTTCTTTGATGCGTCCAACTGCTTATGATCCCGATGTCCCGGTGTTACCAGATACCGCTATAATTATCACAATTGACCGCATAGCAAGTCCCTATAATCCTGACTCACCGCGTTATCTTCAACAAGATATTTCTTGGGAAGATATGCAGGTTTTATTATCAGAAGTTGGGGTTTAGAATTGGTAATTGGTAATTGGTAATTGGTAATTGGTAATTGGTAATTGGTAAGATTTTTCGGGAATTTTGAATTGTTAATTTTAAATTGTTAATATGTCCAGTTCTGGATACACTTTACCTGTTTTTGCTTGTGCTGCTGCGGTTGCGGCTTTGCATTGGTTACGCCATCATCAATCTTTGCAGATTACTACTGTAGACTTAATTGAACCTGCGGAAATTGCCGAAATACCCATTGAACAAGTAGCGGGAATATCGGAAAATCAGGCTTTAGGAATGACTCGCAGTAATCCGGGTGATAATCTAGATTTAACGAAGAATACGCCGATTTGGGCTGTAGTGGCATGGTATGAGGGAGATGGAGAAACAGTAATTATTCAGGGTGGAGAGGGAATTGGTAAACAACTTAATGGTGAGGGAAAAGCGGCGATTTATGGTTATGCTCAAAGGTTATTAACAGAAAATTTACAGCGATTATTAGCACCGACGGAAAAAATCAAGGTAACAATTATTTTACCAGAAGGGCGATCGCTCGCAATTCGGACTTCTAACTCTGCTTTTGGGGTAGTGGAAGGACTATCCTTACTAGGAACAACAGGGATTTCTCAACCTTTAAGTACACCAGATCAATTATCAGCTTTCCGCGCTGATTTAGCAGCAAAAGCCAGTCAATTTTCCACTTTAGTCTTTTGTATTGGCGAAAATGGCTTAGATTTAGCCCAAAAACTCGGTATCAACCCCGCACAAATGGTAAAAACGGCTAACTGGTTGGGACCCATGTTGATAGCGGCTGATGTTTTAGGTGTAAAAGAAATTTTATTATTTGGTTATCACGGTAAATTGATGAAACTAGCGGGGGGAATCTTTCACACTCATCATCATTTAGCTGATGGTCGGCGGGAAATTCTCACAGCCCATTGCGCCATGCTAGGATTAAATTCTCCAGATATTCAAACCGTTTTTCACAGTCCTACAGCAGAAGCAGCATTAAAATATCTGAGAAGTCTAGATATTAATACTGGGAGTAATTGGGTAAATCAGATTTATAACTCCATTGCGGAAACAATTGATACGCGCACCCAAGCATATATGGATAGCCACAATGAACAAGGTAAAACCATCATAGCCTGTGGTTCTGTGCTTTTTGACCGCGATCGCCAAATCCTGGTTAAAAGTAAAACTGGTTGTATGTTACTGGAAAAATTGTGCTAACTTAATAAAAATTATCCTAATACCAATTTTATGTAAAGCCAGCACAGAAATATGAAATCCATTAGTTAATTCATCCGTCTTTATCTGCGTTTATTTGCGTTTATCTGCGGTCAATTATTCTTGAAATCTTATTCAATGCAGCTTGATCTTAATTTGGTATAAGTATCTCAAATAAATATTTTTCAAACCTAAACTATGATTTGCATGATTAATTTATCTGTGATCACTGATAATTATTAATCACAAAAATCATCAAAATCACAGTTTGTGACTTCTTGTCCTCCACGAAACACTTTCTCTACCATGAATACAGCGGTGACTCTACCAACAGTCGAAACACCCCAAACACAGGAAAATTTTGGGAACCTTAAAGGTCAAATAATTGTCATTTTAGACTTTGGCTCTCAATATTCTGAATTAATTGCCCGTCGTATCCGCGAAACACAAGTATATTCAGAAGTTATTTCCTATCGCACCACAGCAGAACAGTTACAAAAAATCAACCCCAAAGGGATTATCATTTCCGGTGGTCCAAACTCCGTATATAGCGACTACGCCCCCCATTGTGACCCAGAAATCTGGAAATTGGGAGTACCCATTCTTGGTGTTTGCTATGGAATGCAACTCATGGTTAATCAACTGGGTGGAGAAGTAATCAAAGCCGAACGGGGTGAATACGGTAAAGCATCTCTATATATAGACGATCCTACAGATTTATTAACTAATGTCGAAGAGGGTACAACCATGTGGATGAGTCATGGAGATTCAGTCATAACCATGCCTTCCGGCTTTGAACTACTGGCACATACTGATAATACTCCCTGTGCAGCGATCGCTCACCATGATAAAAAACTCTATGGAGTCCAATTTCACCCCGAAGTTGTTCACTCTCAAGGTGGTATAGCCTTAATTCGTAACTTTGTTTACCATATCTGTGACTGTGAACCAACTTGGACAACAGCCGCTTTTGTCGAAGAATCAATTCAGGAAATTCGCGCCAAGGTAGGAGACAAACGGGTATTGTTAGCATTATCTGGCGGTGTAGACTCTTCTACTCTGGCTTTTCTCCTGTATAAAGCTATTGGTGAGCAGCTAACCTGTGTATTTATTGATCAGGGTTTCATGCGAAAACTAGAACCCGAAAGGTTAGTAAAGTTATTTAAAGAACAGTTTCATATTCCCGTAGAATATGTTAATGCCCGCGAACGATTTATCTCTGCTATCGCTGGAGTAACCGATCCCGAAGAAAAGCGTCGCCGCATCGGACATGAGTTTATCAGTGTTTTTGAGGAAACATCAAAAAATCTTGGTCATTTTGATTACTTAGCTCAAGGCACACTTTATCCAGATGTAATTGAATCTGCTGATACCAATGTTGATCCAAAAAATGGTGAACGGGTAGCAGTGAAAATTAAAAGTCATCACAATGTGGGTGGTTTACCAAAAGACTTGAGATTTAAACTGGTAGAACCACTGCGGAAACTATTTAAAGATGAAGTTCGCAAAGTCGGGCGTTCCATTGGTTTACCAGAAGAAATTGTCCAACGTCAACCATTCCCCGGACCTGGTTTAGCCATTCGCATTTTAGGTGAAGTCACCTCCGATCGCTTGAATATTTTGCGAGATGCTGATTTAATTGTTCGGCAAGAAATTAATCAACGCGGTTTATATAATGAGGTTTGGCAAGCTTTCGCGGTTCTATTACCCATTCGCAGCGTTGGTGTTATGGGTGATAAACGCACCTATGCCTATCCCATTGTTTTACGGATTGTTACCAGCGAAGATGGTATGACGGCAGATTGGGCGCGGATTCCTTACGATGTTCTAGAAGCAATTTCTACCCGCATTGTGAATGAAGTCAAAGGGGTGAACCGTGTGGTTTATGACATTACCTCCAAACCACCTGGAACTATTGAGTGGGAATAGGTGATTGGTGATTGGTCATTGGTCATGGGGAAGAATGTTTGACCCATTACCCATTACCCATTACCCATTACCCATTACCCAGTCCCCAGTCCCCAGTCCCCAGTCCCCAGTCCCCATTCACTTAGGTCTAAAATTAAGAAGTATTACGTTTAGTTGAGAATATTATGGCTGCAAAAGTAGAAATTTACATTTGGACAACTTGCCCGTTTTGTATGCGTGCTAAAAGTCTACTGAAAAGCAAAAGTGTTGATTTTATCGAATACAACATTGATGGAGACGAAATAGCAAGAGATAAAATGTCCCAAAGAGCTAATGGAAAACGCTCTTTACCACAAATTTTTATTAATGATGTTCACATTGGTGGTTGTGATGATATCTACGCTTTAGACCGTCAAGGTAAGTTAGATGAGATGCTAGTTTCTTAAAATATTGTGGATTAGATCCCCGACTTCTTGCTCTCCTTTTCCCTGAGATGAATAAATTAATTGGAGAAGTCGGGGATATTTAATATGAAAACTCATAGATAAAAGAGGTATAAAGGGTGAAACTAGCTTTTATTATTGATCCCATCCATCGGCTTGATCCATGCCATGATACTAGTGTTGCTTTGATGGAAGCAGCGCAAATTCTAGGACACGAAATTTGGATAACTCAGGCAAATTTGCTGAGTGTTATTGATGGTAAAGTTTGGGCTGTCTTGCAGCAGGTAGAACTTGTTCCCGTGGAGTTACTAGAGGGGCGTTGGTTAGCTGTTAATCCTTGGTTTAAATTAAGCCCTAGTGCTTTTACTCCTTTAGAAACAATGGATGCCGTATTTATGCGGACTGATCCACCTGTTAATGATGCTTACCTTTATGCTACTTATATTCTAGATTATATTGACCAAAATAAAACTTTGGTGATCAATGATCCAGCAGGGATTCGTGATGCTAATGAAAAAATGTATGCTCTCCAATTTAGGGAATGTATTCCCGAAACCATTGTCAGCGCTAACAAACAAGTAATTAAGCAGTTTGTGGAAGCGAAAGAGGCAACAATTCTTAAACCACTGGGGAATAAAGCGGGAGAGGGAATTCTATTTTTACAATCAGGCGATCGCAATTTTAATTCCATTGTCGAACTTAGCACGCTCCAAGGTCAAGTTCCCGTTATGGTACAAAACTATTTACCCCAAGCCAAGGAGGGAGATAAACGGATTATCTTACTCAATGGTGAACCCATAGGTGCGCTCAATCGTCTTTCTAGTGGTAGTGATTTTCGCAATAACATGGCCACGGGTGGCACAGTTGCTCAAACCACCATTACCCCAAGAGAACAGGAAATTTGTCGCCATTTAGCCGCAAAACTCCGGGAAGATGGCTTAATTTTCGTGGGGATTGACGTAATTGGTGGCTACCTAACGGAAGTTAATGTCACGAGTCCCACAGGCATCCGGGAAATTGACCGTCTTAATGGTACTCACCTTGCCCATCAGGTCATTCAATGGGTAGAAGCTAATAAATAGTCAGGGGGCAGGGGGCAGGGGGCAGGGAGCAGGGGATAAATTTATTTACTTCCTTCCTCCTGCTCGCAACTGACAACTGACAACTGATAACTAACAACTTGTATACACCAGCCTCAACTGAGACTGTGAATTTAATCTAAAATCTCATATCTACTATCAGTTAATTTTTTGGTGGTGTTCGTCGTCTTTGCAGAAAATCGGGAATATCCAAAGAAGGTTTTTCTTTTGGTTGTTCTACAACTGGACTGGGGTTATTGACAGGTTGTTGTAGTGGTGAGGGTCTTCTGGTAGTTGTGGGAGTAGGTGTGACGACTCTAGGGGTAACTACAGTTTGTGCTGATGGAGGTTGAATGTCTCCCGTAAATCCAGTTGCAATCACAGTAATTCTGACTTCTCCTTGCAGTCTGTCATCAATTACCGCCCCAAAAATAATATTGGCATTAGGATCAACGACTTCATAGATTGTTTCCGCCGCAGCATTAACTTCATGAAGGGTCAGATCACTACCACCAGTGATATTAAAGACAACTCCTCTAGCTCCTTCAATGGAACATTCTAACAAAGGTGAAGAAATTGCCGCGATCGCCGCTTCTCTAGCTCTAGACTTGCCCGAACTCACACCAATTCCCATCAAAGCCGATCCCGCATCAGCCATCACAGCCCGCACATCAGCAAAATCAACGTTGACCAATCCAGGAATGGTAATAATATCAGAAATTCCTTGCACACCTTGACGCAATACATCATCAGCATAGCGAAAAGCTTCTTGCACAGGAGTTTGTTCAGGAATCACTTCCAACAACTTATTATTGGGAATAATAATTAAGGTATCTACCCGACTTTTCAAGCCTTCAATCCCTTGTTCTGCTTGGCTAGTGCGTCTACGTCCCTCAAAAATAAATGGCCGAGTCACCACACCAACCGTAAGAGCGCCCATTTCCTTGGCTATTTCTGCCACAATTGGGGCTGCACCTGTACCTGTACCACCACCCATACCAGCAGTAATGAATACTAAATCTGCGCCTTCTAAAGCAGTAGCAATTTCATCACGAGATTCTTCCGCCGCCTTTTGACCAATTGCCGGATTTCCACCCGCACCCAGTCCTCTAGTTAATTTTTGTCCAATTTGCAAGCGGCTAGGAGCGCCCGCTAAAGTCAAAGCTTGAGCATCAGTGTTAATTGACCAAAACTCAACACCGGACACATCAGACTCAATCATGCGGTTGACAGCATTACCACCACCACCACCGACACCTATCACCTTAATATTGGCAACACGGCCTGGCACAATTTCACCAATACCGCTATTTTCAGAAGAAATTCTCTTGCTATCCTTCCCTTGGGCGAAATTTAGCCCAGAGTTACTAAAGGGATTATTGGAGTTAACAGCCGGAGAGAACCCTAGTTGTCCCGGAGTTTGAGAGTTATGAGTCAGCCCTTGGTTATTATCAAGTGTCATTGGATTTGTGAAAGGTATATAAACGAATTTTTTCGGTGTAATTCACCTAAGAGTCAACTAAGTGCCAAAATTTATCTTGGCAGCGGATTTTATTTTTTTTACTATTTCCCAGCCTACATGATGGCAGGTAAGATGTGGTAATTTGTCCATGAAAGAGGTATAAAACCTCAGTTGTAGAGTCAGATATTCAGACTATTGCCGGCTAACCCTGTTACTTATGGATTGTTGATTAGCTTTACAGTTTATGATCTGGCAACTGCCAAGATAGTTAAGACATCAATTGATTATGAAACTCTTTTGATCACAGGATTTTACTCAGTGATTCCTAACTTATGTAACTCCTTCCCCCTATTCTTAAAAAGTATAGTTCCAAAAAGTATAGACATTGATTGATCTCATCCTTTTTATCAGCAACAGATTAATTCAACAATAGCGTTAGCTAAACTTCTCCGTAGCTCCCACTATAACAAAACAACCCTATCTATGGATTTCAAGCTGTTGGAACTGCTTGACAGCAGACATTCAACGGGCTATTAACTGTTTGATAGAGCTTAATGCTAGTACCGCCGGGCGTTCGTCAAAAGTCAAAAGTAATATTGAGCAAGCTTTTTGGCAATTGAGAATGGTTCATTCACTTAACCGGCAGTGTACTAGTACCGCCGGGCGTTCGTCAAAAGTCAAAAGGAATATTGGGCAAGCTTTTTGGCGATTAAGAATGGTTGATTTATTTACGCCGTGCTGTACTAGTAATAATTTTTAATAACCTCCCCACGTTTTTTGATGAATGTTTTTTAGTTACTAATTTTACAACTTCTGGCATGATTTTGTAACTAATGGCTAAAGAATCCCATATCTATATGTGTAATATATACCTAATTTACAAAAATATGAAATTAGTAGTTTAAATGATTTGTCTGTTGAGCTAGGCACAGGCAGAAGGAGGTAGAAAGCAAAAATGTTGATTGTCAACGGATTGGTGTTTTGTTCAGTAAGTCTGATTTCTTGATAACTAAGCCTGATTTTTTTTGATTCATTTGTACTAATGGAATAGCAGGATTTTTGAGATCAATGTAATCTATATTACTAGGATTAACTTCATTTGGTAAACGGCGCATTTGGACAAGTGCTTGAATTTGTTTAGTTAATCTACTGCTAGGGCTACCTAAATGCACATTTCCTAATTCAGTTTTCAAAATTAAATTTGTAGGATCTTGAAAATTAATTTCCGTCACCTTGAGAGAACTGCTACTGATAGCTTCATAAAGTTGCGTCCAGAATGGCTTGTATTGAGCGATCACCCCAATGACTATGAGTCGAGGTAATTTCGCCTTGGGGTTAATGGAGATATAGGTTGATAAAGGCATCCATACACCACCAGCGTCTAACAAACCCAGTTCATTTTGTTTGTTAGCCGTACCGCTATTTTGTAAACAAGACTTAACCTCAGTAGACTTACCCGTGAAAGCCGGATTCAGAACACAACTAGTGACCGTTTGATCTGTAGTTACTTGAGCTATAGCTACCGGTATTCGTTCCTGGATTTCAATAATTAAACCAGGAGGTAATAAACGACGACTAACCGTAGCTTGGGCAATATTCGGTTGTTTTCTTAAAGAATCAGCAATCAGGGAAGGTTCAATTCGCCATAAAGACTGGGGAGACGACAACCCCAACAATGAATAAATATCCTTTTGCGTCAAAACTTGACCACCGGATTTAATCACTATTTGCCCCGAATCCTTTAACACCCACATCGGTTGGATTGCCCCCCAGAATAAAACCGCAGCAAATCCAGTTACAGCCAGCGTCCGCCAAATAGCCTGAAGAATTTTGAGTTGTCGCTGCCGACGTAATTTTTGGCGGCGTTGAGCTAAATTTGTCCGAGAAACTGATAATATCCCAGCCATTGTTTTCCTCTTATGAATATCAATCCAATCTACAAGATAAATTGAACTATTCTAACGAGCCATCAATTTTGAAAACATTATGAGTATAGTTGGGAAGAACATCCTCATCACTAACTTCCTCCGACAAATTTACTAACAAAGCTTGTACTCGCATTCGCGCAATATAAGGCCAACCACCCTCAGACTCAATATCTCGAAGCAGCGAGTATAATCTTTGGCGATTAGTCGGCAAATTTTCCTGAAACACCCCATCCCGAATTTCTTTGTGCAACTTTTCTAAATGACGTAGCAAAGCCAATAATGCAATCACATCTCCTTCACAGTTCTGAGCTACATCTTTAACCGCACCGGAAATCGCCTGTAGCTGGCAGGACAAATCCCCAGATGCACAATTTTGATCATGGTTCATGGAACGTTTTACTCCATAAAACTAATACGATACTGGAAAAGTCCTTAAATTGATCAACAAAAAATTCATACAGCAGAATTCAGAGTCCCCAAGTCAGGAGTAAAACTGGCTTAATGGGTTTGAATTTAGATCCTGTACCTCATTAATCTGCAATCTGCTGTATATAGTGGTCAGTAAGTTGGCGTTAAAAATTGTCGTGATCGCAAGAAAACAAATTTTGGGCAACTTTACTTTTCTTTACATATTTTGATGATCTTACTTCCACCTACTCAGCACCCCTACCTCCTGAATATATAACTTTCTCACTATTCTCAGGTAACGAGAATCCTTGATGGTAAGGTAGAGAAGGCTTTTCCATGATTTGTGCTGTACGGCAGCCAAATTTAACCACTAGAGCGCTTTGATTTTGAGTTAAAAAAAATCGTATGATCTGGCTAATTTCCCTATCCAAACACTCTTGTTGTATGTCCTGAAAACACATACATCATCCAAAATGGATGTGGTTCGCTGCTTAGTCTATGGTTTGAATTCCCGACTCAGGAACGCATTGCGTCCAAGTACGTTTACTAAAGCAGTTTGACAACTTAGATATTAATTTTTGAGATTGAGGTTAACCATGAGGTATCGCGCTTTAATTGTTGCTTTCTTGGCTCTATGCTTAGGGCTAATCACCGCTTGCAGTGATGAACCTTCCACCAGCGTCCGTGATGTACTCACCTACGAACAAATTCGCGGCACCGGCTTGGCTAACAAATGCCCCCAACTAGCAGAAACTAGTCGTGGTTCAATTGCTATTGATCCGAGCGTGAAATATAGCATCAAAGAACTTTGTTTAGAACCAACCAGTTTCTTTGTTAAGGAAGAACCTGCCAACAAACGTCAAAAAGCAGAATTTGTACCTGGTAAAGTTATGACTAGATATACTTCTACTATTGATCAAGTACAAGGTCAGCTAACCAGTAATGCAGACAAGAGCTTAACCTTTAAGGAAGAAGATGGTCTTGACTTCCAAGCTATCACAGTTAAACTTCCCGGTGGTGAACTAGTACCCTTCTTATTTACCATCAAAAACTTAGTTGCACAAACACAACCTAATTTAACTAGCATCAATACGTCCACTGACTTTGAAGGAACTTTTAAAGTACCTTCCTATCGTGGCGCTGCTTTCTTAGATCCTAAAGGTCGTGGTGTTGTCAGTGGCTATGATAACGCTGTAGCTTTACCAGCCGGATCTGATAATGAAGAATTGACCCGTACTAATGTTAAACGTGCAGAAATTCTCCCAGGTAAAATTTCCTTACGAGTAGCCAAAGTAGACAATACTTCTGGTGAAATAGCTGGAACTTTTGAAAGTGAACAACCTTCTGATACAGATTTAGGTGCAGGTGAACCTAAAGAAGTGAAGATTCGTGGTTTGTTCTACGCACGTATTGAACCCCTTTCCTAAATATTGATACAACATCATAGGAGCGTATACTGTATAAATATTTTAGCAATTTAGTAACTTAATATACCTCCATGATGTTGAAAATGAATTCAGAAGTCACAAGAATTGATTTGTGATAATCACCCCAGCCAAGATGTACTCAGCTATTAATGTGCATCTTGGTTTTTTTCTGGGAAAACTATGGCTGTTGACTATTTATGTAAATTCACTGACCTAAAATTTTATTTTATCTTTATGTTTTCAGGTTTGAGATAAACTTAACTATTTAATTACATAATATTACTTATTTAATCAAAAGAAGGTAGCAGATAAACAAAAATAATCTCAGCATCAAGCTTGATCATCATCAACTATCTTTAATCGCAATCAACTAGTACAACTCAATTTGGGACTAGTCAGAGTTTCTCGCCAAGTTAAAAAAGGCTTAGATTTGTTGAAAAAAATTATGGTTGGTGCGACAGAAGATTAGTTATGGAATAGGATTACGAAATATCAAAATTTAGGTTATAAAGAGGACAGAATTAAGACTGTGGTCTAAAACAAGGGCTGATCAGCAACATTTTATTCCTTTGACACTCTCAGGGCTAAAGCCGCTGAGATTCTTGGTTCAACGAGTCCACTTAGCTTAGACCCCTTGCGGTATCTAAGTCAGAGGTGGTTCTCTCCCCAAGCGTTAATTTTCCTCCCGCCCGGAGGTAGTTGCATTGCTGCAAATTTTGATTGAGTTTAAATTCTGTGTTGTCTAGCTCCCATGAAGATTTTACCTATTCGGAGGGCAGTCACTATAACTATGGAATAGAACCCCATATCAACAAGAGTCAAGGACCAGAAAAGCCGTTAGGCCGCTAGGTTTTTAGACAGGTTGATTACCGTTCCTGTTGTGAACAGTATAACACCATTAAGTACAAAGGCGATGAACTTTTACGTACTTTAACCAATCTTTACAAAAAAACTCTATGCGGTTAAAACCGCACGAGTCGCTTATATCTCAGGTCTAAAGACACTGAGTTTTACGCTTACCGGATGTCTCTATAAACAAACTTTCCTATAGTTTTTAAGAACAGCTAATGAGTAAAAATTCCCATATTGCTGCCGCAGCTATTTTAACAACCTTGGTACTTACTGGATGTACTATAGGTGAACCACCAACAGCTACTAATCCTGCCAGTCCTCAATCAAATCCTGGTCTTCAAGTAACTACTCCGAAACCGGCACAGCCACCATCTTTGACTCAACCTTTTAATAATCCTCTTATATCTAGTAAACTACCCGTGAGTTCTGGTTCAGTTGACAGTTTGATTCAACCAACAAATGGTACGGAGCGTTTGTTGGTGGTACAGAAAGGAAGAACTGATCCTTTTGGGCAAATTGTGGAGTCAATAGGTGTGACAAAAACTAAGCTTCCTGGTCAGAAAATTGCTGTTCCTAAATTACCTCCTTTACCTACAGCAAGTCAGCCAAAACCAATAAAAACAATAGCAACTAAACAACAAGTCTCCCCGAAAGCACCAACCCAGCCTGTAGCAACTAAACCAGCAATTTTGTTACCCAAAAAACCACTACAGATCGCAGAAAAACCTTGGATAAGACCAGTTTTACCGGCGGTTTTGGCTGGATCTGTATCGTCTCCTAAGCTGAAGACGATATTACCACCGGCGCCACAACCAGAGACGGCTAAAGGTGTGATTGTGACTGGTGTAATTTTAATTGGTAAAGTACCTCAAGCAATTGTGCAAGTACCGGATGAGCTAACTAGTAGATATGTACAACCAGGACAAAGACTGGTGAATGGGGTGTTGGTAAACCGCATTGAAATGGGCAAAGGTGCTAATCCGACTGTGATTTTGGAACAGTACGGTGTTGAAGTTGCTAAACAAGTCGGGGAACAACCAGTTAAGGTATCTAAACCAGCTACTACAGCTTCTGTGGGTAATCCTATTTCGGTGGGAAATCCTGTGGGGGCGGCTTCATAGCTATGAATTTACAGGAGCAAATAACATTTGCTGGTTTACCATTGGCTGTATATCGGGAAGTGGCGGCGCATCTTCGTCAGGTGGTAGGTGTGGAAGTGGGACTAATTCCGCAAACATCTGTGGAGTTTGATTACAACCAAAGTCAAGTTTCTGGCTTATGGGTTTCATGGACACCAACTGCTGATGCAGAAAGTCGGGAAAGGTTTAAACAGATAGTGGCTTATTATCAAAATCGCTATAGGTTGCTATAAACTGGAATGAAATTTGATGATGTTAAGTTGTTGGTTAGCAAATAACTGACAACTGACAGTATGGCTAACGCCACCCTACGCTATCGGCTGACGCTCACGGCGAAGCAACTGACAAATGACAACTAGATATTAACTTGGGTTAAGAGAAGATAGAACGGTTAAACTGACAGGCAGGTTAATGCAAAATATTTATTGGCTGCTCTTAGGTTTAGGCTTTATTGATAATGGAAAACTGGCAATTTCTGATACAGAAACAGGGAGATCATACTTGGCGCACGTTGGAGTCGTCAAATTTGAAGGTTTGGGCAGGTAATTACCGAATTTTGGCTCGTTCTGGTCTGAATAATACGGATGTTGATGTGCGAGTCACCCATATATCTATTGATGAGGTTCCACCGAAACGGAGACTTCTCAAGCGATCGCGCCGGACTAATAGTGAAGGACTGATGGCTGTAATTCCTTTTACCCACTTTAAGCCAGGGATTTGGGAATTGCGATGCTCTGGAGATATTATGTCAGATATGCTGGGTCAGTCCTGGCAACGCACCCTCATTATTCACGTATCACCCCTAGAAACTAGCGCTGCGCTGCCTCCTCAACTGGTTGAGGAATCTGATCTAGCTGTGACGACTGAGGCTGATACTGAAGTCAGTATTGTGATGAATCACGGTACTCCCGTCTGGTTTAAGGGGGAAACAACTGAGCAAATTTTACAAAACTTATTAGATTTAGCTTTACCTGAAGATGAACCCTTACTAGATGAGGAGACTATTGAAAATGCGCCGACTTTACCACCACCTCTACTACTGAATCTGAGTTTAGATCAAGATACTTATATTGTTCCTTGGGGGGACAATTTTACGATTCATGGTGATGTGGAAGTAAATGAAATAGAGAATCTGGCAGATGAAGGATTTTCTATGGGGGGACTTTGCCAACTCCGGCTAGAAATTGCCTTGCGATCGCCTTTAGAATCCAAAATTCTCAACCGGATTCAGCAACCATTAACAAATCAAGTCTTACCTTTTGGTTTTAGCAGTCTGATTCATATTCCCCTCAACTGTGAATCTAAGTTACTTTTAGCCGATATTAATTTATATGGTGCATTAACTGATGTTGGTGAGGTCATACTCTTAGCCAATCATACCTTCACGATTACAGCCGACGTCACTGAATTACTAGCACGACAAACTTTCCTATCCCCTTCTCGTCAAAATTTACCAGAAACAAATCCACCGGTTAAGCCTCAGCCCTCTGTTAAAATTCGATTAGAACTTTTTAATGTAGCTAAAACGCCAAATTTAGCCCAGTTTCACATTTTAAAACCTTCTCCAAACCGACCTTTACCACCCCAGATTAAACCTCTGGTATCCTTGAAAGTTTTTTCACCACAATTACCAAATTTACCTCAAAATTCCACACCTGATATTACTACTGATTCTCAACCAGACTCTCTGGCAAAAACCCTGGCTATTCATCCAATTGATTTGAAAAAGTTGGCAATTAAACCGATCAACACTACTTTACCTTACTTGAAACGGTTGCGGGTTAAGCGGACTCCAGGGGAAACAGTCACTGATCAGTTAGATGTTGCAGAGAAAGAATTAGCGCCTCTGAAAAAATCGCCACTTTTACTGCCTGTAGGAACTTCATCAGTAAAAATACCGCAATCACCAATTGATGATCTGCCACAGACTGATGAGTCTAGGCTGGAGGACACATCCTATGCGGAATTAATCGCGGAAATTGTGGCGGGGGCGATTGCAGATGGGGAATTGAATATGGTTGATTCTCAGGAAAATTACTTAATTCCCCAGGAGGAGGAATTGAATGTAGTTGATTCTCAGGACAATTACTTAATTTCCCAGGATGAGGAATCGAATGTGGTTGATTCCCAGGAGGATTCCCCTCTCTTGCAACAATGGGTAGACAGCCAAGGATACTTATTAATTGAAACTGTGTCTGAAGAATCCTTAAACAAGGATGCTGATGAGGAAATAGCAACTCAGGTAGATTCTATTGCTGACAATCTTCTTTTAGAACTTAATGAACCGGAAATAGTCACTATCACCAGTTCAATCACAACCCAGCCTGGATGGTTGTCTCAAGAAATAGTTATAGATGATCTGGTGGTGACAGAGGATGGGGATAGCTTGGGTGATGAAGCTATAGAGGATGATAATTATTCTCTTGTCCCGGAGGATAAAGCTACACCAGAGAAATCTGGCGTGATGATGGAGTCTTTACCAACTCCCCAATTGTCTTTAGCAGAAGGTGAACTTATTGCTGGTACATCTGTAATGGTGCGTGTAAAAATACCCGAAGTTTCATCTGCGGTAGCTGTTAAGTTATGGGTGGAAGATTACCAAACTCGGAGTCTCCTGGATGGACCACATATTCTGTCAGATTTACGTTCTAATCCTTGGGGAGAAGAAGAAACGGCAATTTACCTCAAAGTTCCTTTTGGCTGCTTAGAAATTCGGTTATCGGCGATCGCTCTTGATCAGACTACTCAGCAGGAAAGTGACAAATTCACGATTATTAAGACAGTAATTCCCCCTAATTTACCAACCATAGAAATGGATGAAATGTTGGGAATGTAAAAAGCTGTGTTAAAAATCTTGATAATTTGGCAAATTAGGGAGGGTTTTGCAGTAAGCTCAATTTGAATTGTAGTAAGACTTTACAGGACTTTAATTCTATGTCAAGTTCATTTTTGCCTACTATTTTGGCTTATTCCTCTTTTTTACCCTCTATCCTCGTTCCCCTAACTGGCTTGGTTTTACCAGCAGTTATTTTCGCATTTTTGTTTTCATACATTGAAAGCGAAGATATTGCTTAATTAGGAGATGAGTAATTGGTTGCTTGATTTTTCTCACCAATTACTTATTTACAAACAAAACCGCCTAACTCATTGATTTAGGCGGTTTTTATAGCGATTTTTGCAAAAGAAGTTCAGAAATGATAATCAAGCAAAAATCCAGTCTTTTGTATTTCTAATTGCTATCTTCTCTCAGAATAGTAGTTACCAGGTAGGTGAGAACAGCGATTGGTTAAAAAAGTCATAACACAACAGACTTTCAAACGGCCTATTCCCTGTTCATTATTCCCTGTTCCCTGCTATGAGATTACATTGAAGAACCAATTCCTGCGTAAGATCCATAAAAGAAAATACCTACAACAGTTATTACACCTAATCCTGCGATCGTAGCGACGACCCACAGGGGAATTCTTCCACTTCCAGACACAGTTTTTTCCTCAGTTACAAAAATTGTCAGTTGTCGGTTGTCAGTTGTCAGTTGTCAGTTGTCGGTTGTCAGTTGTCAGTTGTCAGTTGTCAGTTGTCAGTTGTCGGTTGTCGGTTGTCGGTTGTCAGTTGTCGGTTGAGAATATTCTTTCTGTAACTTGTTACCTATTACCTATTACCTATTACCTATTACTTATTACCTAACTAGCAACTGACGTTAAAAAGACCAGTTAGTTAAAGAAGTAACTGGAAAATAGAATTCCCAGAACGAAGACTAATAGTAGTCCTAGATAGAGAGAGGTACGGTTTAATTCAACCGGTTGTTGATTGGGATTAGGCGTTCTTTCCATGATTAACTCCTAGCGTTGAATAAACTGCATTGAGGCGATCGCGCCCAAAAAGAATACAGTAGGGACAGCTAAGGTATGCACAGCGATCCATCTGACTGTAAAAATGGGATAGGTAACTGGTTGATTGATGTTATTACCGCTAGTCATGATCTCAAATTATTTTCCAATAAAGGTTTCTACTTGTTTTTTTGCGTCAAAACGATCACTTACAATTGGCACTTCTTGACGGACTTGAGTAAAATACTCATTAGGACGAGGTGTGCCAAACACATCATAAGCCAGACCAGTGCTGACAAATAACCAACCAGCAACAAATAATGCGGGAATGGTGATGCTGTGAATTACCCAGTAACGAATACTGGTAACAATGTCAGCAAACGGACGTTCTCCAGTGGTACCTGCCATTTATTTCACTCCCTTATCAAAAACTATTATTGAGTTTATTATCCTACAAAGTTTAGACAGAGTTACAACTTACAACTTTCTTCTGGCGAATACATCCATAGTTGAGTGTAATTAAGCCGCTGAGGCTGTTGTTGCCTCTGGTTTGGGGTTATATTTGAGTAAAACACCGCGATCGCCAATGATAAAGCCTTGATCAGGGCTAAAAAATACAATTTTGTAAAGATTAGCTGCAACTGTTTCGACATCACGGTCTTTTTCCCAAGTTTTACCGCCATCAGTGCTGCGGAGTAAATTACCGCTACCACCACCGACCCAAATTTCCTCAGGTGTCCGATAAGCTAGATCCAGTAAACCCCAACTCGTGGACAACTCTGGATATTCTACCTCTAACCACTCTTCAGGTTTAGTCGGATCACTAAACTGCACCTGACCACCCCGTGCTAACAACCACATTTGTCCATCGTTAGTAAAACCCATATTTTCCAAACGACGGGAACTATTGCGGTTATGCGGTTGCCAAGCATTTTGACCAGGTTCCCAAGTAGAGTAAAAACTCCCTTTAGCAGAAACAGCGATATACTTGCCATCAGGCGATCGCTCCAAATTCCGCACCACACCAACAGCCGCTTCCAAACTGGCTTTCCAGTTTTGACCACCATCTGTAGTTTGATAAATAGCCCCCACATCAGTGGCCATTTCCGCCGCATTTTCCCCTGTTGCCGTCACAGAAATGGGACTACCCGGTAACTTTTCGCTTAAAGCAATCCGTGACCAAGACTTACCCTCATCAGTCGTATGCAGCAATAGAGAAGGTTCTCCAGCAATCCAACCTTCCTGACCAGAGAAACTCACAGAGTTAAAGCGATATCGAGGATCATCCAACTCTAATTTTAGCGATCGCCAATTCTCACCACCATCATTAGTTTCTAAGAGAGTGGCATTACCACCCACCAAATAACCATGTTGAGAGTTACCAGTAAAGCCAATATCTAGCAGTTTCGCATCTGTGGGAACATTAATCACTTGCCAGGGATTGTAGCTAATAGAAGACACACTACTACACCCAATACAAGCGATAACTACTATTAATGCGGCAACAAATTTTTGCCACTTTTTAACAATTGAGTGCATCAGTATTACTGAGGTTTTCCTAAATTTGGTAGATTTTTGTCGAATTCCCCGCAAAGGGAAGTTCTTTCTGTTCCCTGTTCCCTGTTCCCTGTTCCCTGTTGCTCGTAAATAAAAATGGCGGTTTTTACTGTAGTCCGTAAAGACTAATAAAAAACAAGAATCCCAGAGCCAAAGCCCCAAAAATCAAAATGTTCTTTTGAGTTGGTGTCAGCGTATTACCACCTAAACCATAACCCAAGTTTTCCTTGAAACCAGAGGCAGTACCCGCCGGTCCAACATTCGCAAAAGCAGTTTTCTTCGCTATACAAACTGGACAACGCCAATTTGTCGGCAGTTCCGCAAAAAGTGTTCCGGGGGGAACATCACTTTTATCGTCTCCCTTCTCAGGTTCATAAACATAACCGCAAGAGCGACACTCATAGCGGTCTAACACTGGAGTTTCCATAGCTTGTTCAGCTTGTTCACTCATGGCTTTTAGTCTCGCAGAGGGGAATTATTAAATATACGTTACAAATTATGACATAATTGCTGGACTTTTCTATCACTAATCAAAAGGATTCAAATACAAGGATCTTCTCTGTTGCCCAGATTTCAGAAAACCCTAAAAGATATAATGTAAAAGAACATTATCCATATATTTCACTGAACACTTGTCAGTTGCCACCTATCAATCCATAAAACTGATAACTGATAGCTTATTCCCTTACACCATTAGCGGTAGAAAAACATTGTGTTTGTTCTTAGCGGTTACGAGTACCTTCTAGGCTTTTTCATCCTGTGTAGCCTAGTACCAGTCCTAGCACTGTCAGCCTCAAAAATTCTTAGACCCAGTGGTAACAGTCTAGAAAGACGTACTACCTACGAATGCGGACTAGAACCTACTGGCGGAGCTTGGATTCAGTTCAATATTCGCTACTATATGTTTGCTCTAGTCTTCGTTGTTTTTGACGTAGAAACAGTATTTTTGTATCCTTGGGCAGTTGCATTTAACCGGTTAGGTTTATTGGCATTTATCGAAGCCCTTGTCTTTATTTCGATTCTTATCATCGCCTTAGTTTACGCATGGCGGAAAGGAGCTTTGGAATGGTCTTAAATTCTAATATCATCACCCCAGAAACAGAACAAATCATCAACCCCATACAACGGCCGACAGTCACCCATGAACTGTCAGAAAACGTGATTTTAACCACCGTTGATGACCTTTACAACTGGGCGCGGCTTTCTAGTTTGTGGCCCTTACTGTTTGGTACAGCTTGCTGCTTTATTGAATTTGCGGCATTAATCGGCTCTCGCTTCGACTTTGATAGGTTTGGGTTAATTCCTCGTTGCAGCCCCCGCCAAGCCGATTTAATCATCACTGCCGGGACAATTACCATGAAGATGGCTCCCCAATTGGTGCGTCTTTATGAACAAATGCCCGAACCCAAGTATGTGATTGCTATGGGTGCTTGTACAATCACTGGGGGAATGTTTAGCGTTGACTCCCCGACAGCAGTGCGCGGAGTTGATAAACTAATTCCCGTAGATGTATATTTACCTGGTTGTCCTCCTCGTCCAGAAGCGATAATTGACGCAATTATCAAACTGCGGAAAAAAATTGCCAACGAGTCCATGCAGGAACGGGATAACATCAAGCAAGTTCACCGTTACTACAGTACAACTCATAATATGAAGCCAGTTCCCGAAATCTTAACTGGTAAGTATATGCAGTCCGATACTCGCTTTAACCCGCCCAAAGAATTGACAGAAGCAATTGGTATGGCTGTACCCCCAGGATTATTGACAGCAAAGACACAGAAGGAGGAACAAGCACGTGGCTGAAGAAGAATTGAAACCAGTTCCCGCAGCAGAAGCAGCTTTAGTTCAACCCGGTAAAGTTTCCCAATGGTTAGCGGAAAATGGCTTTTTCCATGAGTTCTTAGATCTTGACGCTAACGGTGTAGAAATAATTAAAGTCCCTGCAAATTTTCTACTACCTATTTCTACAGCTTTGTATGCTTATGGGTTCAATTATCTCCAGTTTCAGGGAGGGATTGACTTAGGTGCAGGAGAAGAATTGGTAAGTGTTTATCATTTACTCAAAGTCAGTGATAATGCTGACCGTCCCGAAGAAATCAGGGTGAAAGTGTTTTTACCCAGAGAAAATCCCTCTGTCCCCTCAGTTTACTGGATTTGGAAAACAGCAGACTGGCAAGAACGGGAAAGCTACGATATGTATGGCATCATCTATGAAGGTCATCCTAACTTAAAACGGATTTTGATGCCGGAAGATTGGGTAGGTTGGCCTTTACGCAAAGATTACATCTCGCCTGATTTTTACGAGTTACAAAATGCTTATTAAGTATTGCTGAAATTGAATTTTCAGTAGTGATAATTAACCCCTTTCCAGTTGTGGAGAGGGGTTTAAGTTATAAGTCTTTATTTGTGTAATAGTGAATTATAAATAATTATCCAAGCATCAATTAATGTAATGTGATTATAAGTTAAGAATTTTAGGTACTTCCAAGAAATAAATTATCCCGATTAACCAGAAATGTTGAATAGCGTAATAAAACTTTACATATTGAAATAAACTTAGCCTATAAGTGCTATTTTTCATCTTATCCAAATAAGTTTTCTAAACCAATGAACATAACTTATTTCCTGACACATATAGGACTGAAGATAACGGAGTTTATCTAATAAAGTTTTGCCAAATTCTTGCGGTATTTCTATTAGTTGCAATATCAAATAAGCGATTAAACAGCACATTATCTGAATTCTAATTCCATTCTCATTCTTTGTCATAAGTCTGTCTAACTTGAGGTGCATTTTTAAGAATTTCCATAACAATTCAATTTGCCATCTTTGTATGTAAATTTCCATAATCTCTTGATTACTAACTTGCTCTTCTCCTTCATTTAATAAGTTTGTTGCTAAACGAAATTCACTCTTAGTTTCTATATCACAAAATGCTACTACTCTAATTTCCACTTCTCTTTCATCTTTGCCAACTTTACAATTACCATTTTCTAGCATTTCTAAAGTGACATTATTTTTAATTCTTAAGACAAAAGCTTTATTTTTTTGTTGTTTTAATTCAGATATTCTTTCGGAGGATGCAAATCCTCTATCCATTATCCCTACTCCTTTTGACGGAATTGCTTCTACTGTTTCTTGTCCATATTTATGGTCATGTCCTTGCCCAAAATGAATCACCATTCCACCAACTTCTGATGTCAAACTATCTAACCCACAAAATAGTTTTACTTGATGATATCCTTGACTCCATAATAATTTACTTGTTAATGTAATAATTGTTGAATCTATAGGAAATAATGCTTGGGTTTCTTCCTTTCCTTTTTTCTTTCTCAGTTGATTGTTTAATTCAGTTATTATCTCCAAAAATACTTGAGTATCTCTCTTTTTACTTGCCTTGGAAAAATTTGATATTTTTAAATCTATCCCTTGATTATTTAGTCTTTGAAATAAATCTCTCATACTCACTATACTTTTATCCATGACATACTGTAACCACACTGATACAAATGAAAATGTGTCCAGAACTGGATAATCTTTTTTGGGCAATGGTTTCAATATTGTTTTGACCACTTCTGGGAAATTCTTTAAGCGCATAATTTGATAATTCTTTATCTATATTTTTTTAGATTGTATCAAATTATGGTACTTTTTTTTAATCTTTTCCTAACATTCAACACTTCTGCCGATTAACGAACCACAGAGGCGCAGAGGACACAGAGGAATAATGACTTTATGTAAAACAACATTTATTGTAGGTTGGGTTGTTCGCGTTAGCGTTGCGGAGCAATCCTCACGAAAACCAACTTTACTGGATAGAGGAAATGAACCTTTTCCTGGGAGTGTGGGAAGGGACAAGGGAAAACTTAACTGGTAAATGGTTAAGATGGTGGGACGAACAGGGAAATTTATTGTTGTGGAGTTCAGAATTGGTAGAACAAAAACAACAAGAGATAGAACAAGAAAAACAACATGCTGACAAATTAGCAGCCCAATTAAAAGCATTAGGTATTGAACCAGAAAATTAAAAGTAGGGTGGGCATCACCCACCGTATAATTAACTACTAATAACAGCAATACAATCAATTTCTACCAACACATTTTTAGGTAAACGGGAAACCTCCACACAAGCACGCGCTGGAGCGGTATCTTCAGAAAAATATTTTGCATAAACCGCATTTACAGCAGCGAAATCATTCATATCAGCTAAAAATACCCCAGTTTTCACCACATTTGCAAATGTAGCTCCAGCTTCTGTTAAGATAGCTTCAATATTTCTCATCACCTGTTCAGTTTGCTTAACTACATCTTCGGTGTAGACAACATCACCTAAACTGGGATCTATGGCAATTTGTCCAGCTACAAACAACATTTGTCCAGAAGCGAGAATTCCTTGATTGTATGGTCCAACAGGTGCAGGTGCTTTATCGGTACAGATTACTTTACGATTCATAATATATATGTCTTTTGGCTCTTTTGTTAATGGTGTTTCTGGTTTACCGAATTCTAAATCTGTAGATGTTTGGTAACCTTCTCCATCTGGCATTATCGCACCTGTGAGGTCAGCATTTTTAAAGGTTGCACCATAAATATTCGCGTCGGTTAAATCTGCTTTTTTCAGATTTGCACCATCTAGATTTGCATTCATTAAATCGGCTTTTTGCAAATCCACTCCTTCTAAATTTGTCCCTTGTCAACAAGCTTTTTGGAGATTGACGCTTTCTAAGTTTGCGTTCCTCAAATTTGCACTTTCTAGGTTTGCATTCCTCAAATTAGAGCTACTCAATTCAGCCCCAGTCAAATTTAAATAATAACTGTTCACTAATTCACCTAAATTAGCGTTTATTAAAGATGCTCTAGTGAGATTTGTCTTTTCAAGATTTGCTTTACTCAGATTAGCATTATTCAAGTTCGCTCCAATCAAATTTGCGTTTTTGAAGTCAATTCCGCTCAAATCCGCACTTTCAAGGTCTACCCCTCTGATATCTTCAGAATGAAACTTCCGTTCACCACGACGAGCATATTTCTCTAAAAGTTCTTCAGCGTCCATAATGCACCATTGAATACCATGCAAACAGTATAAAACAAAGAAGCAATATGAATACAGAGTTAAACGCCTTGGGGGGAGCAATGCTAAACCCCTACATTTTTCTTCTTTCTTCTTCTCTTTCTTCGTGTCCTTCGCTCCTTCGTGGTTTATTTCTCTTACCCCAACCTCGGACGTATCCCATAATTTCTATACCACCAATAATCCCGCAAAATCCGGTCATGGTCAAAACACAAATTACCAGGAACACACCAAGGCGAGAAAACACCCAAACTCTTAGCATCATCACCCGCTAAAGGTTCACCCGTAGCAGTTGCTAAAAAGACAATACTAATCGTATGCTGACGTGGATCTCGACTGGGATCAGAATACACTAATAACTGTTCGATTAATTCTACTTTTAAACCTATTTCTTCCTCTGCTTCCCTAATCGCCGCCTTTTCCACAGGTTCACCATAATCAACAAAACCACCGGGTAACGCCCAACCTAATGGTTCATTATGTCTCTCAATCAGGATAATGGGGCGATGAGGTCTATCAATTAGTTCAATAATGATATCAACGGTGGGGGCGGGATTTCTGTAAGTCATAAAATTTTAGATTTTGGATTATGTATTAATTATTTACTGTTGTTTCTATTTCTTCATGAATCAGAACAGTCAACGCTGGCTATGCCATGATAAATTCGATGCGTGATTTATAAAAAATTACGTTTTCCTATATTTCAGGTTAAATATGCCTTTTCCTAGATCAAGTGGTATTTTACTACATCCTAGTTCTTTCCCCAGTCGGTTTGGTATTGGGGATTTGGGTTTGGAAGCTTATCGGTTTATTGATTTTCTCAAAAATAGTCAGCAGCAATATTGGCAAGTTTTACCTCTAGGACCGACTGGTTACGGTAATTCTCCCTATATGTGCTACTCCGCAATGGCTGGAAATTACTTTTTGATTAGTCCAGAGAAGTTGTTAGAGGAGGGTTTGTTAATTGCCGAAGATTTGGCTGATTTACCAGATTTTACTGTAGATAAGGTAGATTTTAATGAGGTGATCCCTGTTAAGGTCAATCTGCTCATTAAAGCTTGTGAGGATTTTAAAATTAAAGCAAATTCAACTCAAAAACAAGCTTTTGCTAAGTTTTGTGCTGATAAAGGCTATTGGTTAAATAATTATGCGCTATTTATGGCTCTTAAAGATATACAAAATGGTGCAAGCTGGTACAATTGGGAACCGGAATTGGCAAAGCGTGAACCAGCAGTTTTAGCTCAGATGGAAAAAGATTTAGCAGAGGAGATTTTTTATTACAAGTTTGTTCAATATGAGTTTTTCCGGCAGTGGTCAGAATTGAAAAAATATGCTAATGAAAATGGGATAGATATTATTGGGGATATTCCCATTTATGTAGCCCATGATAGTGCTGATGTGTGGGCTAATCCTGAGATTTTTGCTTTAGATGAAGAAACGGGAGAAGTGGCTTTAATGGCGGGAGTTCCACCTGATTACTTTAGTGTCACTGGTCAATTATGGGGAAATCCGGTTTATAACTGGGAAGAATTGCAAAAACAAGATTTTAATTGGTGGATGTTACGCTTTGAGGCGATGCTGGATTATGTGGATATAATTCGCATTGATCATTTCCGGGGTTTTGAGGCTTATTGGGCTGTTCCCCAGGGAGAAACGACTGCCATGAATGGCAAATGGATTGAAGCACCTGGAGTGGCTTTATTTGAGGCAATTAGAAAGCGTTTGGGTAAGTTACCTGTTTTGGCGGAGGATTTGGGGATTATTACGCCAGAAGTGGAGGCGCTGCGAGATCAGTTTGAGTTTCCGGGTATGAAGGTATTACAGTTTGCTTTTGGTTCTGATCCCGGTAATCCTTTTTTACCGTTTAACTACACTCGCAATGCTGTAGTTTATACAGGTACTCACGACAATGATACGACTGTAGGCTGGTTTAATGCTGCGAATGATTACGAAAAGCAAAATCTATTGTTGTATTTGGGTTGTATCAGTCCAGATGGTATAAACTGGGATTTAATTAGGTTAGCTTTGAGTTCTATTGCCAATCAAACGATTATACCTTTGCAGGATGTATTAGGTTTGGGGACTCAAGCTCGGATGAATTTTCCCAGTACAGCGGAGGGAAATTGGGAGTGGCGTTACCAATCGGGGGTATTAACGCCAGATTTAAGCGATCGCTTAAAAACTCTCACTCTTCGTTGCGGACGCGCTCATAGAGAAAAATAGGTAATAGGTAACAGAAGAGAAAAATACTCCTAACTCCTAACTCTTTCTATAAGTTCGGTTTAGCAGCGATGTTGATTTCTTGAGCTTTGCCAAGTTCTCCCATTTCTTTTGCTTCTTGCTGATTCACACTCATTAACACACCACCAGCATTATCAGTTTTTACTGTCAGTTGCTCGGTGGCCTTCCAAGTGCGGCTAGAACCTTGTGGTAAAACTCCCTCAAAGGCTGTTTTACCATCTGTAACCACGCTAATCCAAGATGAAGCTTTTAAGGTGACACCAATTTGTACGGATTGATCCCCTTGCTTGTTGATAAATGTATTATTAGCAGCTTCTTCCCCTGCCAATTGGGTTACAGTTTTTGGTTGAATTTGGCGATTGTTTGCTTGCAAAGTGGAATTATTCAACAACTGGGATAAACCGTTAACAGAGCAGACAACCAGCCCAATATAAAGCAGGTAAAGATGAATAGGACGTAATTGAGGAACAGCTTGTAGTTTCCAATTGGATTGAAAACTTACTGATTGAGAACCAATGGGGAAATGACTAGCAAATTCCCCACCCCGAATTCCTAAAGCGTCTGCAAACTGTCTAATTAAGCCTTGAACATAGATGGGTTCTGGTAAGTCGCTTAAATTACCTTCTTCAATGGCTTGTAAAAGTCTTCGAGGAATTCTGGTGAATACGACTAACTCATCTAGAGTTAAACCCTGTTCCTGCCGTAGCGAAGCTAGTTGAGAGCCAAGTTGCCCTAACTTTTCGGCTTGATGTTCCTTGATAGAAGGTTTGATTGACTGTTTACCCTTCTTTCTGAACCATTTCATGTTTTTCTTTTACTCCTTAACTCGGCTTTGTCTTAATAGGTGTGCGAATTATCTGCTTATTTAAAAAACTAATTTCATCCTGAGTAAGATGACGATATTTACCAGATGGCAAGGATGCTGTTGTTGATGTTTTTAATTGAATTGAACCAATAGCCGTGCGATGTAGCTTAATGACTGGATATCCCAACTGTTCGGCTATACGACGAATTTGACGGTTTCTTCCTTCCTGTAAAACTATCTCTAAACAGCTTTGATCAATATAATTTTCAATCAAACGCACCTGAGCAGGTCTTGTGATTCTTCCTTCCAGAACTATACCCTGACTCCACTTGTCGAGAACTTTTGCTGGAGGGTGTCCTTGCACTACAACGCGGTAGGTCTTGGAAATACTATGACTAGGATGGGTAAGTCCATAGGTCAATTCTCCATCATTGGTTAAAATCAATGCTCCTGTCGAGTCTACATCCAAACGACCAACCGGGTGAATACCCCATCCGGTTCTTAATGCTGACGGGAGGAGATCCAAAACCGTCGGTCTTCCTTGGGGATCATGGCAAGTGGAGACAATTCCTGCTGGTTTATGCAGTAATAAATACATTTTGGATGGACGCTGTTCTCCCAGTACAGGTTGACCATCTATAGAGATCTTATCTTGGTGAGGATCGACTTTTTGTCCTAAATGTGCTAATACCCCATTCACACATACTCGTGATTGCCTAATCATTTCTTCAGCTTCACGTCGTGAGGCGATACCCCATTGAGCGAGAATTTTTTGTAGCCGTGCCTCCATGTTTAAATTGTGATTTTTTCGCTGAATATTTTTATACTGCTAATGCTTGCATTTTGTTGTTAACAAACTTCCATGTTAAATTTAAGGTTTGTTTAAGATACTCAAGTTTTGAGCATATTTACATTGATCTAACCGTCGAAAAATGACAGAACCAAGTTCCCCAAATACAAATAACAGTAAAGTCAGGATTATTACAAAAGTTTTAACATCAGCGATTAAGCTGTGGTTAAGAAGCCAATTGAATCAAGTATCTCATTTAGAGGTACAGATCACAGCAAGCGATCGCCAATTGCTGTCTGGTTGCATTCCTGGAGTATCAATTTCTGCTAGTAATGCCGTGTATCAAGGTCTTCATGCTACACAAATTGAACTTCAGGCAGAAAAGATCCAACTGAATGTGGCTTCAATTTTGAAAGGACAACCTTTACAATTATCAGCAATAGTACCTGTAGTTGGTAAGCTGATAATCGCTGAACAGGATCTTAATAATTCTCTGTCATCTCCATTATTATTAACAGCTATAAATGATGTACTGGTTCCACTACTAGCAGAATATAGCCTAAATTCCAAGGACATTACTTGGCGAAAAATCACCCTTGACAACCAGGTATTGATCCTGAATGGCATCCCAGTCTCTGAGATAGAAGAGGAATTTTTCAATATTTATTTAGGCTTAGAACTGCTCAATGGTCAAGAACTACAATTAACACAAGTTCAGATCAAGACCGATCGGGAGGTGCTTTGGAAAAGGAATGCTCCTTATATTATAAATCTGGGAACAGATGTTGATATCGCCAAAGTTTCTCTGATACCGGAACAACTTAGTTGTTATGGACGTATTAATATTAACCCATAATCATTAAAAAATCAAAATTCAATATTCCCTAAATTTAGTTTAAATTATCTGACTGTTGTGGGTGACACGGGCAACTGGAGACTATATCTTCTCTTGGTTACTATTACAGCGTTTTTTCTAGTAAAGGTAAAAGTAAGGTTATGAAATAATACACTAGAGGAGCAGTAAAAATATAGCTATCAGTGCGATCTAAAATCCCTCCATGACCAGGGATCAATTGTCCTGAATCCTTGACACCAGCATCACGCTTCAGCAAAGATTCTGTTAAGTCACCTAACAAACTAGCAATACCAATAATTAGACCCAATGTGAAACCAGTGATTAACCAGTCGGGAAAATTGAGAAAGTAAGCTCCTGTGATCGCAACAGCTACACTAGCACTAATACCAAAAACTGCACCTTCTACGGTTTTTTTGGGACTAATATCTGATAACCGAGTTTTCCCGAAGAATTTACCAAAAGTATAAGCACCAATATCCGCAGCCCAAATACATAAGAACGTGAGGATAGTAGCAGTTAGACCTGTTGGGAAAGAGGTCAAATTGCCTTGTCCGATATCTTGCCAATTAGATGGCCAATAACCACCTAAAGGTAAATTACTGCTAATAGCATGATCAATTCCCCGTAACCTGACCCAGTAACTTGGTAAGTAACCTACATAAAACAACCCCATAATAGACGCGGAAATATCCGCAATGGTGGCTAATTTGGGTTGAAAAAGTAGATAAAAACAAATAAGTGTTCCTGCTATGGGCATAATTGCATCAGCTAAACTACCATCAAGGGTACAAATTGCCAGTAGAACTTGACTCACAATCATAGTAGTTTTTACTGAGGGTGTTATGCCTCTAGAGCGAACCAAATTAAAATATTCTTGTTGACCTAAAAATACGACAATAGCGATCGCTATCGTAAAATACCAACCCCCCAATAGGGTTGCAGATAGCGCCATGATAATCGCAACAATTCCACTAATAATTCGAGACCAGGGCATAGGATAATATTTGGGATTTTAGATTTTGGATTTTGGATGCAACCCAAAACCGAAAACCGAAGGAATTTAATCTAGTTTTTCACCACTGAGAATGAAAATAGGATCGGCTGCTACAAAGGTTTGAGAATAGCCTCGTGTTTCTAAGCGATTAACTGCTGACTGGACAACTTCAATATTCCTAACTCTTAACTGAGAAAAGCTTTGAGAAATGGTATACAGATTTTCTAGATTACCAGCAGTGGCGACCACTCGGCCAGATGTTGGTAAATATTGCCATGCAGCTTGGACAATTTCCTGTATGGCTTTTCCTCCCTCAATGCAGATGCGATCAGGTGCTAACTTGATTTGGTTTAAGCATTCTGGGGCACTACCTTCAATGACTTCGACGTTTTTGACTTCAAATCGATCGCAGTTGCGTCTAATTAGGTTTGCAACATCCTCATCTCTTTCGATAGCAATTACTCGTCCTTGGGGACACAATAAACCCACCTCTATAGGAATTGTACCTGTTCCTGCACCAATATCCCACAATACCGAATCAGCTTGTAGTCGTAATTGGGAAATCAACAACAATCTTAATTCTCGCTGACTCAGAGGAATACCTGGTAAATTCTCAAATAATTCGTCGGGAATACCTGGGGTAATATAAGGCCAAAGTGGGGAAGGCATAAGCAATTAAAAATTAACAATTAAAATTTAACAACTGGAAATAAGGACGATAATTTTGGTATTGATACTGACAAGTGACATCAGGAAACTGCAATGATGAACAGGGAAATATTAGCTAATCGCTACGAAGTTCAACAACAGCTAGGCAAAAAAGCCGGCAGAAGAACTTTCTTAGCTACTGACTTAGTAACTGGAAAATCGGTAATTGTCAAGTTACTTGCTTTTAGTAGTGATTTTGAATGGGATGATCTCAAATTATTTGAGAGAGAAGCCCAAACATTAAAATCTTTATCACATCCCCGTATTCCTCTTTACTTAGACTATTTTGAGGTTAATTCCCATACATATAAAGGATTTGCCCTGGTTCAGACTTATATCCCAGCCCAAACCTTAGAACAATATTTACAAACTGGGAGAAAATTTACAGAAATTGAAGTTAAAGAAATTGCTTCATCCGTTTTAGAGATTCTTATATATTTACATGATTTAAATCCACCAGTTATCCATCGTGATCTTAAGCCTAGCAATATTTTATTAGGAGAGCGATCGGGCAATAGTGTCGGTCCAGTTTATTTAGTAGATTTTGGTTCAGTCCAGACCGTCCTAGCAGCAGAAGGAGGGACAAAAACTATTGTCGGAACTTATGGTTATATGCCACAGGAACAGTTTGGAGGGCGTACCGTTCCCGCTTCTGACCTTTATAGTTTGGGTGCGACTTTAGTATATTTAGTGACAGGAACTCACCCGGCAGATTTACCCCAAAAGGATTTTCGCATTCACTTTCAGCAAGTTGCTAATCTTAGTCCTAGTTTTGCTAACTGGTTAGAGTTGATGACAGAACCTATTTTAGAAAAAAGATTTAGTTCTGCAAGTGAAGCCTTATCTAGGTTGCAAAATAATTTTTCAGAAGTAATTATGCCATCAGAATCTAAACGAGGTGATTGGCATTGGGATCAAAATAATTGGATTTCCCAACAACAGCAGCAAGATAAACCAGCGGGTAGTAAAGTTAAGCTTACAAAAAATGGAGATGCTTTAGAGATTATTATTCCTCCTGTGGGCTTTCAATCCTCAACAGTGTTTATAGGGTTTTTTGCTACATTTTGGAATTCATTTATCTTAGTTTGGACTATTGGCGTTCTTTCTGCACCTTTTCCCGCTAATATACCCTTTGCTTTGTTCTCTCTACCTTTTTGGGGCGTAGGTTTTTCGATGATTTACGGTATAGTATACGGCTTATTTGGCGGTGTCAGCATCCATATAGATCAGCAACAAATTTCTTTTAATCACCAGTTAGGGAAATGGAAAATTCCTCGTCGTCGTTCAGCTTCTAGGGAAAGTATTAATAAACTTGTTTATACACCCCAATATTTTACTAAAGACTCCGACGGAGATAAAACTCAAGTACCTGCAAAATTGGTAATTTGGGCAGGGGTAGAAAAATTTGAGTTTGGTGTTAATAAATTTACTATTAAATCCGAAGCAGAATTAGAATGGTTAGCTAGAGAATTGAGTCAGTGGTTAGATATGCCAATTAGGACGGAATAAATTCTCTAGTTAATTAGATTGAGTCAAAAAGGAAAATCATCATGTTTGGATTAGGATGGCCGGAAATAGTGATAATTACCATAGTTGCAATTTTGATTTTTGGACCGAAGAAAATTCCTGAATTGGGAGGAGTCTTAGGAAAAAGTCTGAGAAATTTCCAGGAAGGGATGAAAAAATCTGATAAAGATGATCATTCAGACAAAGAAAACTTAGATTAGGCAAAATAACCAAAAATAATTAGATCCCAGACTTTACTAAAAAATCGGGGATCTTTGTGATCAACAGAAAAAATATGAAACTTTTTATTTTCTTTTTCTCATATTCACCACTATAGGTTTTAGAAACGACTTCTAAATCGACTTCGCTCGATAACCACCTGATTTGTGACAGTTAAATATTGAGGCAGGCAAGATGCCCACCCCACAAGATGATAGAATTATCTAAACTACAGCTTTCTCCAAAATCAATTTAGAACGCTTCATTTTTTCAGGAATAGCCACAGGATAATCACCAGTAAAACAAGCTGAACAAAAACTATTAGTATCTTCTCTGGTTGTTTCTAGCATTCCTTCCCAACTTAAATAAGCGAGACTATCAACTTGTAATTGTTTGGCTATTTCTTCGACTGACTTTGTAGCAGCAATTAATTGGTCTTGGGTATCGGTATCAATACCATAGAAGCAAGGATGGGTGACTGGGGGAGAAGAAATTCTCATGTGGACTTCGGCTACACCGGCATCACGCAAGGCTTGTACGAGTTTGCGGCTAGTAGTTCCCCGGACAATGGAATCATCAATAATTACAACTCGCTTACTGAATAAGACATCTTTGAGGGGGTTAAGTTTCATTTTAATCCCTGACTCGCGCATGGCTTGGGTAGGCTGAATAAAGGTGCGGCCGACGTAGCGATTTTTAATCAATCCCTCACCGTAAGCTATACCAGAGGCTTGGGAAAAGCCTATGGCGGCAGGGATACCAGAATCAGGGACACCGAAGACTAAATCGGCTTCTACGGGGGATTCCGCTGCCATTTTCCGTCCTAACCGCATTCGATAACTGTATAAGGTTTCGTCGTGCATAAGACTATCAGGACGGGCAAAGTAGATCATTTCAAAGATACAAAGTTTGCGTTCTGATTTTTGATGCCATTGAAATGATTCTAAGCCGGTTTCGGTGATCCAAACTAATTCCCCTGGGGCAACATCACGCAGATATTCTGCACCAATGATATCTAAACCGCAGGTTTCGGAAGCGAGAACGTACCGTAGAGGTTGACTATCTAATGTGCCAATGACTAAGGGACGAATGCCGTGAGGATCACGGACTCCCATTACGCCTTCTGGTGTGCCAATAGTCAGGCTAAATGCGCCTTCGCAACGGTGAAAGGCACTGATAGCCCCTGTTACCCAATCTGCACCAGCGTTGACTTCCTGAGCGATCGCATAAGCAATCATTTCTGAGTCGGTTGTTGTGATTAAGTTAAACTTATCTTTGAGTAACTCTTCTCGCAGTTTTACAGTATTGACTAAATTACCATTATGTGCTAGAGCTAATAAACCCAACCGAGTTTCTACCACAGCGGGTTGGGCGTTAACTTTGCGACTAGAACCGGTAGTGGAATAGCGAGTATGACCAACTGCTAGATTTCCGGGTAACTCATCTAAAATGGCTTCATTGAAAACTTGAGACACCAAGCCCATATCTTTGTGCTGGTGGACGTGCGGACCCTCAAAGGTAGCAATCCCAGCAGATTCTTGACCCCGATGTTGGAGAGCATACAATCCAAAATAGGTCAATTTTGCCACATCTTGTTCTGGGGCGTAAATGCCAAACACACCACAAGCTTCTTCTGGCTTGTCAGGGCGGTTGTCATGACTGTTGATTGAGCTATCTGGGTATTCATCCGAAGTAAGGGAATTTGTGGGAATCATGCTGGTATTGCTCCTGGTGGGGATGTTGTTCAAAAGTCAAAAGTCAAAAGTCAAAAGCAAAGAAATCCTACCTGTCACCTTGCTTTAGGGATAGTTGAAAACTTCTTAACAAATCTTTAACCATCCATTAAAACAGTACCGTAAATTGGTCAAGGATAGAGGATGAATTGTAAATTTTCATGTTTAAACCTTGATTTTTGCTGTTGCTTAGGTATTGGTGTAGATGGCGAGACGTTTGGAAATTGACAAAGAATAGCGATCGCTCATATCTTCGAGACTAACCTGGAGTAACTTATAGTTATCTGCGGTTAAAATCTCTAAATTGCCGGAATTAGCCACAGTTCCTAGCTTTTGCCAATTATCTCTTAGATTTTCCTGTAAATAAGATTCCCATACTTCTTGGTTTTCTTGACTCACAGAAACTAAAATCCTCGCCCCACCTTCACCAAATAGAACTTCATCAAATCGTGAATCATGATTTGCACTAATTGGGAAATTAATCACAGCCCCCAAATTTCCCGAAAGACAAGATTCCGCTATAGCTACAACCACACCACCCTCAGCCGAATCATGGGCAGAATTTACCCAACCAGCACGAATACCATCACGACAAGCTTTTTGTACCAGCCGTTCTAAATCAAAATCAACTCTAGGGGGTTTACCTGCGATCGTATTATGAATCGTCGCCAAATATTCAGAAGCACCCAGTTCTATTTTAGATTTTGGATTTTGGATTTTGGATTGAATTGGTAAACCTAGAAGATAAATTATATCATCTGCATTTTGCCAACCTTGTCCACAAATTTTCGTTAAATCAGGAATCAACCCCACCATACCCACAACCGGAGTCGGATAAATGGGTTGGGGATTACCTTCCGCATCAAAAGTTTCATTGTAGAGAGAGACATTCCCCCCAGTTACCGGCGTTCCCAACTCTTTACAACCTTCACTCAAACCCCGACAAGCGGACGCTAATTGCCAATAACCAATGGGTTTTTCTGGGCTACCAAAATTGAGGTTATCTGTCACAGCGATGGGTTCAGCACCCACACAGCTAAGATTCCGGGCAGCTTCCGCCACTACTGCCTTAGCCCCTTCATAAGGATCAAGATAAACATAGCGAGAATTACAATCTACCGTAGCCGCAACGCCCGATTTTAGATTTTGGATTTTGGATTTTAGATTTTGGGGTGCTTCTAAGGGACGGATACGAATGACAGCAGCATCAGCACCACCGGGTAACAATACCGTGTTATTCTGCACTTGATGGTCATATTGGCGATAAACCCAGCTTTTAGAAGCAATGCTAGGAGTATCTAGCAAAGTCAATAAAATATCATTCCAGCTTTGCAGACTTCCCGCAATTTCAATTCCCGCAACATTGCAAACAGGTAAACTATCACTTGTCCATTGCCAAGCTTTTTGGGCATATTCGGGGGCTTCTGTTAATAATTCTCTTTCATACAAAGGCGTATTTTCCGCCAAAGCATCAGCCGGAATTTCGGCAGCAATTTTTCCCTCAAACCAAATCCTGACAATGGGTTCTTCAATCACAGTCCCCGCAACTACCGCTTGCAGTCCCCAACGGTGGAAAATATCAATTAATTCCTGTTCTCGTCCCTTTTCGGCAACAAACAACATTCGTTCTTGAGATTCCGAAAGCAGGTATTCATAAGGAATCATTCCCGATTCCCGCACCGGAATTTTATCTAAATCGAAATCAATACCGACACCACCTTTAGCAGCCATTTCGGAAGTTGAACAGGTAATACCCGCAGCCCCCATATCCTGTGCCGCAACTACAGCCCCGGTTTTAAATGCCTCTAAACAAGCTTCAATTAAGGACTTTTCGACAAATGGATCTCCTACTTGCACAGCGGGACGGTTATCCATTGATTCATCTGTTAATTCGGCACTGGCAAAACTTGCGCCTCCCATGCCATCCCGTCCGGTGGTTGAACCCACATACAGCACGGGATTTCCTAAGCCTGAAGCCCCTGATTTGACAATTTCCGACGTTTCCATCAATCCCAGTGCCATGACGTTGACAAGGGGATTTCCAGAGTAGGCGGGGTCAAAATACACTTCACCACCAACTGTGGGGACCCCAACGCAATTACCATAATGTGAAATACCAGACACTACACCTGTAAACAATCTTTGGGTTTTCGGATCATTCAAATCTCCAAACCGCAAAGAGTTTAATAAGGCTATGGGACGCGCCCCCATTGTAAAGATATCTCTTAATATCCCACCAACTCCGGTGGCTGCACCTTGGAAGGGTTCAACCGCGGAAGGGTGGTTATGAGATTCTATTTTAAACGCTAATTGTAGTCCGTCCCCGATATCCACAACTCCGGCATTTTCACCGGGTCCGACAAGAATGCGGGGGCCTGTGGTGGGAAACTGTTTGAGTAAAGGGCGGGAATTTTTATAACAGCAATGTTCTGACCACATCACCCCAAACATACCTAATTCGGCTTTGTTGGGATGACGGCCTAAGCGGCGGACGATTTCGGTATATTCTTCTGGTTTTATGCCTTCTGAGGCTATTTCTTGGGGAGAAAAGGGATTTTCACCAAATGTGGTCATGGAATTTATGCACCAAGAGGACAGAGAAATATTCTATCTGAAGATTCCCGACTTTTTTTTAAATCTTGTCACATTTTTTGGCTAGATTGTTATTTATTTCATGTTGTTCTCAGGTTTTTCTGATTCTAGAGGATGAAAATTCACATCTTCATAAAGTTCTGTCATTGTTCCTGCAAAATTGATGCTTTTTAATTGAAATGATGCTTGTTCACCTACATAAGATTGTAAAGTCCAAAGCCCATCATCATTACGTCTAAAACATTCAACTCTTGGTTTTTTCGGATTAATTAAAACGTATTCTTGCAAAGTTTCCAACAGTTGATAATCAGCAAATTTATCCCCTCTATCAAATCCTTCGGTAGAATTAGATAAAACTTCGATTATTAAACAGGGAAATCTTTTATAACCTGGAGTTTCTTGATCTCGTGCATCACAAGTTACCATTACATCAGGATAGTAAAATCTATTTAAAGATTCTATTCTCGCTTTCATATCAGCAATGTACACCCGACAACCAGAACCCCGAACGTGATTACGGAGTAAAGAAGCCATATTTAAAGCTATAGTAACATGAGCATCAAGTGCGCCAGCCATTGCATAAATATATCCATCAATATATTCATGTTTAACTGTGCTGTTTTCTTCCATTGCTAAATATTCTTCTGGTGTGATGTAAAAATCGGGAGAAGCAATCATATTTCATAACCTCTTTGGATTCTAAATTATTCATTCTGATATTTCCTTATCAATAATCAGACTAACACCACAGCGAATCGCCGCTTCTGCTAACCGATTATCAAGTGTTGCCAATGGTAATTTTAACCGCAATACTAATTCTAAATAAGCTGCATCATAAGCGGCTAAACCTTCTCTTCTTGCTAATTTTAAGGTTGAATATAAAGCATTTGCATCTGTAGTCATATCAACTTGAATTAATAGGGACTGTAATAAATTAATAGCTTCTTCAGATTGTTCTTTTGTCATCCGGTTAAGTCGTTCAGCTACAATATCTAATGGTTGGACAACTACCAATACTTCTACAGATTTATCTTTAAATTCTGTATGGGTTTGGATTTGTAATATACCATCTGTGCCGATATGTGCCATCAATTTCATTGTTTCTATTTTTTACCACCATTTTATAGATGAGAGTTTATTCATAGGAATGATAAGCAACAGTATGTACTATAACTTAATTTATTGTATCATCAATTTTATAAGTTACCTTTGAGATAATTCTATATTTTTCATAATCTCTATTTTAATCCTCATCATCATGCAAATTAGAAATATAAGGTGGAAGTTTCCCAAAATTAATTCTTTCTACATATTTAATAGCACGATGTTCTTCTAATGAGGTTTGAACTAAGGTATTGATTAACAACCGAAATTTATTAACATCTGCTTGAGATGGTGATTTTAATTGTGAAGCTAATAAACTGGAAATTTGCAGTATTAATTTAATATTAGGTAGGTTAACTTCCGTTTGTTCAATGATTTCATACTTTTTATTAAGACAATATTCATTACCTATATGAGAATAATCAGCGAGTGTTTTTAATAGTTCTGGTTTCTAATTAATAATTACTTGTTTAATTCCTGGGATTCTATTTAATAAAACAGCAATGATTTTTGGTAAGTTAGGAATCAAATCACCGATATTTCTAAATCTATAGATAGGAGTATCAATAATTAATTCTATTGTGCTAACTGGTGGTGCGCCAAATGTATAAGTTTCTAATGTATAAGGTGCAATAGGTTTTAATTCGCTTTCACTAATTCGTTTAGTAATTAATGTAGCCGCAGCACCGCCTAAACTATGTCCAGTTACGAAAATATTTTTGTTGGCGTTTTCTTCTCTTTGGATAAAGTCTTGTAATTGTTGCCAGAAACTTTCAACATAAAGATTAAAACCGGAGTGAATTGCTTCTGAATTGGGGAATGCTAGTAAGTTAAAGAAGTAATCATCTAATCTTTCTGTACCTCTAATAGCAATGACAATATCATTTTCTGTGGATAGGAGTAAACCACAACAAACTAATTCATCGGTATCACTTAAAGGACGTGGTGCTGAGATAAATTATATGGTTTGATATGGTTGTAAAAATGATGGAGTACCTGTTTTTAGGATATCTCTAGCTATATCATTTCCTTCTTTATAGGCGATGTAAGCGAGTTGAGAAATACAAGCCATTTCTAGGGTGCGTTGTCTGTCGGTAGATGTTTTCATGTTGGTTAAAGAAGTAAATTTTTAACTTAAAATAGATGAGGTACAAGAAGTAATAATTAAATGCAGATATTTTTGTAATTCTTTATAACAGGTTTATTCTTTATCAAGAATCAGACTAACACCACGGCGAACCGCTGCTTCTGCTAACCGATTATCAAGTGTTGCTAATGGCAATTGTAAGCGCAATGCTAATTCTAAATAAGCTGCATCATAAGCAGCTAAACCTTCTCGTCTTGCTAATTTCAAGGTTGAATCTAAAGCATTTGTATCTGTAGCTATATCAACTTTAATTAATAGGGACTGTAATAAATTAATAGCTTCCTGAGATTGTTCTTTTGTCATACGGTTACGTCGTTCTGCTACAACAAGAGTATTAGCAATCTCCAGCGACCAAATTGCTGGTACAAATGCTTCAGAATCTACCATCATTGCTAGTATGGAATTAGCATAATCATTATTTTCGTCTACCAAACACCAGCTAATTGCTACCGAACAATCTAAAACAAACTGCATTAAAATCTTCGTCCTTCTTCAATCATTTCACGGATTAGGTTTTTATCTAAACTTACTTCTTTTCTTAGTTGTTTCATTCTATTAATTGCGTCTTGAATTGATTGTTTAGTAGTAATTTTTCCCCAAGCATTATGTTTAATTGTGGTAGTTTCTGTATTATCTAATGGTTGGACAACTACCAATACTTCTACAGATTTATCTTTAAATTCTGTATGGGTTTGGATTTGCAATATACCATCTGTACCGATATGTGCCAGCAATTTCATTGTTTCCATTTTTACCTCTATTTAGTACAGTATAACGCCTTGTTTTCATGATATATGAAATTTATGTTATGGATTTTATCATCTTTCATAATTTCTATTATACCAGAAGTGTTGAATGTTAGGAAAAGATTAAAAAAAAGTACCATAATTTGATACAATCTAAAAAAATATAGATAAAGAATTATCAAATTATGCGCTTAAAGAATTTCCCAGAAGTGGTCAAAACAATATTGAAACCATTGCCCAAAAAAGATTATCCAGTTCTGGACACATTTTCATTTGTATCAGTGTGGTTACAGTATGTCATGGATAAAAGTATAGTGAGTATGAGAGATTTATTTCAAAGACTAAATAATCAAGGGATAGATTTAAAAATATCAAATTTTTCCAAGGCAAGTAAAAAGAGAGATACTCAAGTATTTTTGGAGATAATAACTGAATTAAACAATCAACTGAGAAAGAAAAAAGGAAAGGAAGAAACCCAAGCATTATTTCCTATAGATTCAACAATTATTACATTAACAAGTAAATTATTATGGAGTCAAGGATATCATCAAGTAAAACTATTTTGTGGGTTAGATAGTTTGACATCAGAAGTTGGTGGAATGGTGATTCATTTTGGGCAAGGACATGACCATAAATATGGACAAGAAACAGTAGAAGCAATTCCGTCAAAAGGAGTAGGGATAATGGATAGAGGATTTGCATCCTCCGAAAGAATATCTGAATTAAAACAACAAAAAAATAAAGCTTTTGTCTTAAGAATTAAAAATAATGTCACTTTAGAAATGCTAGAAAATGGTAATTGTAAAGTTGGCAAAGATGAAAGAGAAGTGGAAATTAGAGTAGTAGCATTTTGTGATATAGAAACTAAGAGTGAATTTCGTTTAGCAACAAACTTATTAAATGAAGGAGAAGAGCAAGTTAGTAATCAAGAGATTATGGAAATTTACATACAAAGATGGCAAATTGAATTGTTATGGAAATTCTTAAAAATGCACCTCAAGTTAGACAGACTTATGACAAAGAATGAGAATGGAATTAGAATTCAGATAATGTGCTGTTTAATCGCTTATTTGATATTGCAACTAATAGAAATACCGCAAGAATTTGGCAAAACTTTATTAGATAAACTCCGTTATCTTCAGTCCTATATGTGTCAGGAAATAAGTTATGTTCATTGGTTTAGAAAACTTATTTGGATAAGATGAAAAATAGCACTTATAGGCTAAGTTTATTTCAATATGTAAAGTTTTATTACGCTATTCAACATTTCTGCTATTATACTCCTCATCATTATAGTCGCTAATCCAATGATCTGGATACAAAGAGATGGTACAGAAATTGGTATTGCGAATGAATTAATGGCTGCTGATGTATCTAAAGAAGATATTGTTTTAGGATTTCATGATCCTTATAAACGGCAATTTACAGGTTTTGCGGTGGGATAATCATGGTAAATGCTAATTGGTAGGATTTTTACTTCTCTTATCATAATTTATCCATTGATTGAGCTAATAATTGATAATTAAGCAGTTGGTCTTCGCCGAACTTGCGATAATTTAAACCAGATAAATGGAAAGCAGATAATGCAAATTAATCCCCCTATTGCGAAGGGGTATTTTGCCAGCCATGCTTCTTTTCTATCTATTAAGCGTGATTCTCTGATTTTTTTCAGATTATCAAAAGAGCGATTTACAGAGACTATTTGAGAATCTAATTTTAATGTTTTATCCTGAGTACCTTTTAATGCCGGAAGTGCTTTTTCTAAATCTGATATAGCTTGATCTAAATCTGCAAGAGGCATCGTATTAGCTTTTTTTTCATAGTTTTCACCTATTACCTTGAGAGCATCCGCAGCTTTTACACTAAGGGATCTAATATAATTACCATCATCCTTTAATGGTTCTATCAATAGAGAAATCATACCTTTATAGGACTTACGCAAGTGTCACACCAAAAATCTGTTGTAGGGTGCGTCAGACTGCATAAATCCTGCAAATAAACAGATTGTTGATATTTGACGCACCCTACCAATGTGCCAGTTGCGTAAGTCCTGCTTTAGTTTCCTCTCCCATATTCCCTAACGCAGCCGCAGCAGAGTAGCGAACCGAGGCATCGTTGTCCTTTAAAGCTTCTATCAAGCTAGGAATAGCAACTTTCGCTTCCTTTCCTATGCTCGCCAAGCTAATAATCTTTTCAACTTTCTCTTGCTCATTAGTTTGCCTCACTGTAGTAATTTTTCAGTTAGATGCTTTTTTGTAGCCTACCCGCTTTAAGGGAATTTATACAGTGTAACATAGCATTTGAGTAAAATTGCTGGCACATTTGAGATTAATCAATGTGAATCACACGACGAACTTGATTTTCTCTTTCCTGAACTTACCCGCATTCATAATCATGATTTAGTGATCATCGAATCATGGCAAAATCATGTAGATTGGGTAAAATCTCTACCTCCAGCAGAATTAAAACTTTTAAATAGTGCTGATTTTAATAATTCGGAAACTACCCAAACTATCACTAATTCAGAAATTCCACCAGAACAAATCAGCTATGAAAATATAGCCGAAAAATCTCATTTTTATTCTTTACGTGACCAACTATTATTTATGTTTGCGCCAGAATTACGCCGGGAATATGAAAACTATGTCAGTCAACAAGCCGCAAATTCTGGATATAGAACCTTAGTTACATCTAATTTACAACAAGCATCAGATTTAACCGAAGAACGATCTTTTTCACTACTTTAATATTAGAGATGAATCACAGGCAGATGAGTCAAAAGTTAGTTAAAATAAACCTAACATGAGAAACAATCTAAAATTATGACCTATACCCCAGTAAAACCACTCACCTTTGAGCAATTTTTAATTGAATATGCGGACAATACTCGCTATGAACTAATTGACGGAGAACTAAGAGATATGGAACCAACAGGACCCCACGAAGAAGTTGCTGGAAATATTGCCGGGAGAATTTATACAGAGATTATTCATAATAATTTAAACTGGTTGATTCCTAAAAATTGCTTAATTAAACCCTTCGCTGGGTCAGCTACAGCACTCCGTCCAAATGTAATTGTTTTAGATAAAGCAAAACTTAATCAAGAACCACTTTGGCAAAAAGAACCAATAATTTGTCATGGAAATACTATTAAATTAGTTGCTGAAGTTGTGAGTACAAATTGGCAAGATGATTATGCCAGAAAAATAGAAGAATATGCTTTTCTCGAAATACCGGAATATTGGATTGTAGACTTTCGGGCATTAGGTGGAATCCAATTTATTGGTAATCCTAAACAACCTACATTAACAATTTGTCAATTAATTAATGGTGTCTATCAACAAGAAAAATATCGTTTAGGAGATAGTATAGTTTCTCCTCTATTTCCAGATTTGAAACTTAAATTAGATGACATAATGCCATAGAATCGTAGGCTGGATAGAAAAAAATTAAACCCAACATACTCCATGTTTTCGTGTTGCTTAAGGAGTTGGTTCATCAAACAAAATTGAGAATTTTCGTCATTTCAAAAAGCCCGTGACGAGGATTGAACTCGTGACCTCACCCTTACCAAGGGTGTGCTCTACCACTGAGCCACACGGGCAAAAACTAAGACATTATTAAGATTTACATTGCTGTACAATTAGTAAGTGTACAGCACTATAAATCTTAATCTTTGTAGGATATGGGCCGAGCTGGATTTGAACCAGCGTAGGCGTAAACCAACGGATTTACAGTCCGTCTCCATTAACCACTCGGACATCGACCCGTTTGTTTCCCACTGCTTACCTATAATAGCAGCACTCTCTGGATTTAGCAAGGGGTTAGAGAAAATATTTTTTGATAACGTCTAAATCCTTTACTCCCAGCTAGTTTCCGAGATTTACACCATTAGTTCGTACCATTTACCAGGTTCAGCTTGCGGGGACAAATTCTAGGCGATACCGATATAATGCCACTGGTCGAGAACCTGCGGTAAAATAATCGGGATCTTGGGGTGAAAGGTAGACGGCGGTTACTTGATCTGCGGTAATGGCTGGAGATGGTGTGGAGAGTTTTTGATAGGCTGTGGTTGACTCTACAGTATTCAAATATGGACGAGAACTGCCTTTAAATAATTGTTGGAAAACTTCTGTGGTGATGAATTGATTATCTGCTGTTGTTTCGGTGGCGCGATCGCTGATAATGGAAATTAATTGCCGTTCACCGCGCAAAAAGGTAATTTGCCGATTGGGAGATTGAGGATCTACTCTGGATGATAAGACAGCCTCATCGCCTAAATACGCTCTAGATAAATTTAAACTATTAAATTCTCTATCTGCTACTAATATTGATGCTTGATTCTGGAAATTAGTAAGAAATTTTAAACCCGAATTAATTGGTTTAACTTTGATGAATTTAACTAAAAAACTAATTGGTTGATTTAATTGACTACGATTACCTTCAAAGCCTGGTGTCACTATATCCGGTCCTAAAGGTGCGGCTAAATCTACTAATGTGCTGGTAACTTTCCAAGTCCCAGCTATCCAGTCAGGGTAAACTAAATCTCCTTTGGCTGGTTTAACTGATGTTAATCTTTCCCATTGGGGGAATTTGGCTAAATGTTCTGCTAATTCTCCGGCTTGGGCTTCGTTATTTCCTAGTAAGATTATCAGTATTAAGCAAAAACTAACAATTATTTTATTTAACATATTCAACAATTAATAATATTTATTCACTCAGATCCCCGACTTCTTCGAGAAGTCGGGGATCTATATTTGTCAAAATTATAAGGTTTCTAGGGCTAAAGGTTGCCAAACTTCGCCATATTTTTCTTTTAAAAGTTGCCAAGCTTCTACTTGTCCTGGTTCATATTCTCCGGGTTTACCCCATTGTAAAAAGAGGCTTAATGCGGGTTTTTCTTCTGGATCTAAAAACCGAATTGCATAGGTTGTAAAATTTCCTCTTTTGGCTTCACCTGTTTCAAATTTCACTTTTTGAATCATGTCCATATTCAAATGAAATTCAAAGCCTTCGGTGTGCATATTTGCATATTTACCTTTTGGTAATTCGGCGTAGTATAGTTTTTCTATTTTTCCTCTAGCTTCTAAAACGGCAGCACTGCTAGTGACAATTAAGCGTAAAGTTCCCAATGTTTCACAAGCTTCTAAAAATTCTTTCAATGTTGTACTCATAGCTGTTGATTTTTTAGTAGTGAGTGTTCAATTTCAGATTTATGACTAATCAGGGAATACCAAAATATAAATTATCCCATATTGTGGGATGGGCTTCTAGCCCGTCCATTCAAGGGCAGGCAAGATGCCTACCACACAAGAATTAATTGAATATTTTATTATTTGGAAGTCATTAACTAATTTACTACGTTTCTACGTTTCGTATTTTTCATAGGCAGCAACAATGCGTTGTACTAAGGGATGACGAACAACGTCTTTTTGAGAAAATTCGCAAATTGCAATTCCTTCCACGTTTCTGAGAATCTGTAAAGCTACGTCTAAACCTGATTTTTGATGGAGTGGTAAATCGGTTTGGGTGATGTCACCTGTGATTACCATGCGGGAGTTAAAACCCAATCGGGTTAAAACCATTTTCATTTGCGCTGGTGTGGTATTCTGGGCTTCATCAACAATGATAAAGGCGTTATTTAATGTCCGTCCCCGCATATAAGCTAGTGGTGCGACTTCGATGATTTCTCGTTCGATTAGGTTGGGGACTTTTTCGGGATCTATGAATTCATTAATGGCATCATAAAGGGGACGCAGATAGGGGTTGACTTTTTGCTGTAGGTCTCCTGGTAAAAAGCCGAGTTTTTCCCCTGCTTCGACTGCGGGACGGGTTAAAATTAGCCGTTCAAATTGATTGCTGAGTAGGGCTTGGACGGCCATAACTACAGCGAGATAGGTTTTCCCTGTTCCCGCAGGACCAATACAAAAGGTTAAATCACGTCTGCGAAGTGCGTCTATATATTGGCGTTGGTGAAAGGTTTTGGCGCGAATTTCAAATCCCCGGCGAGTTTTGGCGAGGATATCCCGTTGTAGGTCTTGGAGTTGGTCTTCTGTGTTTGTATCGAGGGCTTGACGGGCTGTGAGAATATCGGCGCTGGAGATATTATTACCTTTACTCCACAAATTTTCGAGCGATCGCACTAATTTCTTAGCTAATTCTACCTGTTTAGGTGTTCCCGAAATTAATAATTCTTGTCCCCGGAGAACTAAGTTAGCTCCTGTTTGTTGTGATAAAAACTTGATATTTGCCTCACCATAACCAGCTAGAGCGATCGCACTGGACATACTAGGCAGTTGAATGATGGAATCATCTGCCATATTATTGCTGAATTGGGTGAAAGGTGATGTTTAACAAAATTAATATTTTCATATTCAATGTAAATTGAAAATTCTGTAATTTTCTGTTAATTAAGAGGTTGTTTGAAAAGTATTAGATGAAACCGATAATCTCCAGAAACCTAACCCCCATGCCCCCTCTGACAGGTGTAGGTTGTTTACATTCTGGTGAGGGCAAGACTTGGGCGACAAGGTGACAAGGGAGGAAAACCCTACAGGATTATGTTTTTTGGCAACAATAACACACCGTTAAAAGACTATTGTGCGTATAAAATCTTCTTTGTCTACGTTCCCTCCAAGTCTTCCCAGTCTTGCCTTCACAGACAATATTAAAAACCTACCCTTGTGAGCCAGCCCCCCTTCCCTACCCTACGGTGTACACACAAGTGGTATCTACAAGGGTTTCAGGCGTTATAGACCTCTGAAATTGTCATTACGAGCGCAAGTAATTACATAATCCCGTAGTTTTTGCGATCACTTCGTTATTCCTCCTCTATGGGAGACGCTACGGGAAGGCAATGAAAGACTTCCAGAGCTATTCCTAGGTCGCGCTATCTCTTCGAGACGCTACCGCGAACGCCATCGCACAGCCTAAAATTAGATAACGAAACCAAGTCATAGGGGGAATTTTAGGACTTGTGTGTACACTGTAGCTTCCCTACCAGGGGATGGGGGTTTCAAAGCCTCTCCCCGCTTCGGGGAGAGGTTTAGAGATGGGTTTGTTTATACATTAAAAACTTTTCAAACATCCTCTAAGGCTTATCAAATAAAACTAAAACACTTTATCAGGTTTTATACTATTCTTCCTTTCTTTCTCCTGACTTTTCCCAATATTGGAAAATAGGCTGACAACATTTGTTAATTCTTGGCTGGTAAATCCGCAATAAACACGGAAATATTCGCCAAGACTTGACAATGCTGTTGTCCCCTTTCTCCATCTTTCCCAGAAAATAATCTGTAATCAACCATTTAAACTGATCAATTATGATCTAGCGTAAACGTGGTTTAACAACAGGTTTGGGAATATTGCTCTCTCTTTCTTTCGATTTGGGTGGTAGTATCCGCTCTTCCTGGTCTTGATCAAAAGACATACTATCTCGACTGTGGGAACTGCCGCCGTAAATATCCAGGTATACTGATTGCCCAGCCAGTTCTGCTGCTGCGGAAATTACAGTGCGAATTGCCTGGATATTTCGTCCCCCCCGACCAAACACTTTTTCTTTATCTATGCTATTAAAAGCAATGCGAACCCAAGCTCGCTTGAGGGTTTGAGACATTTCACAATCAACGCTTAAAGATTCTGGAGATTCTAAAAACGGTTGCACAAGAAACTTCACCAGCCCCACATAATTGGGATTGGTTGTTAGGGATTTAATCTCAAGACTATGATGCGGCTGTTGCACTGACCTGTTCAAAAACGTTAGCTTTTACGAGGATACGACGAACTGTATCGGTAGGTTGAGCGCCTTGTTGCAGTCGCTTAACAATACCAGGAATATCTAATTTTACTTCATCAGTTCTGGGGTTATAAAATCCTAGTTCTTCTAGGGGGCGACCGTCACGACGGGCAAGATTGTTAATAGCAACAATCCGGTAACTTGCTTCGCGCTTTTTGCCAAATCTTTTTAAACGCAATTTGATCATGTTGAGAACTGTTTCTCCTGTTCCTAGTGAGTGAGTTTGTAACTGATTGATAGGGAAGTGATGGGGATATTATACCCGCCTTCACAACTTCCAACACTGAAATGCTAATTTTAGCACTTTCTAGCCCTGAATGGCTATTAGTTTAGTTGTCAGTTGGAAAGATATTCTCTCCGTTCCCTGTTACCTGTTCCCGTCGTTTCGGGATAAAACAGTTGTAGTACCTCAATCTTTCCTCCATTAGCTGCACTAATTCATTATAAACAATTTTGATAAATTATTGACCAGAGTATAGACTACGTGTTTATTTCCGCACAGACCAAGAGCGAACTTGACCCAAAGTCACAGGAATTCTGTCACTAACATCAATGGTAAACAAAAACACCTTTTTAGCCCTGCTTCCATTTTCTGGGTCAAAAAACTTTAATTTCACATCCCAACAATCGCTATTAATACGACAAAAAGGACTTTTTTCCACTTCAATACTATCAAGCTGCATCCCTGTAGAAATAGCTTGAGAAAAACTAGAAGCCGCTTGGATAACATATTATTGTCTTGGCATTGTTTGACTGCACGGGCAAATCTGGTGCTATTCCCGTTTGGGTGGGGTGACAAGCGGCGATATGGATGAGATTTGCCCCCCATTGCCAAGCGGTATTAATCCCACATTCCGCACCCCCCGGTGTCACAATCGGTTTTTTCTGATTTTTATCCCCATTTAATGTTGTATTTTGTACCAAAACCAAGAAATATTGGTAGGCGATAGCGAAGCGCTGCTGCAAGCAGTTCGCTAAAACCAAATCTCCAAACGACCAATTTCCGTTGTGTGACAGTTTAAGGTGCGGAAGGTAGGTTAATAGCTTGGGTAAGGTTGACGGGGGAAATAAAATCATCACCAGCGAAGGAAATGGGAATATTTAATGGTGTACATAAAAGAGCAATCCCAGGGGCAGGTGTGCCGTGTTGCCAGGGGAAACGCATCTAAATTTTATTGACAAAATACCGATTTAATGTATAAACCAATAAATCCCAATTTATCCTTTGATTGATTTTTTCAGAGTCATAGTGATGGACTATCGCAATTATGTCAAACAAGTGATCACAGAATATGCTCAATTAGGTTCAGCTAAGGATGAAATTGAACAACAATTGATTTTTGATACTTTTGGTGATCATTATCAATTGATGTATGTGGGTTGGAAAAATAGAAAACGGCAGCATGGTTGTGTTTTGCATTTAGATATAGTTCTCCCAAGCGTTGATTTTGGACTACATCCATTTTTAAATTAGCTAATTCTAGAACTTCCTGATCGGAAATATCAGGAATGTTTGAATTAATGCTCATTTCTGAGAGATTATCTAAGGTAGGTAATACTATTTCTAGGGTGTCAAGCAAAACGTCTGATATCTCTCGCGCTGTTGCTTCTCCAAGACGTTCGACAGAAGCAGCTAAACTTTCGGGTAAGTTAATAGTTATGGGAATTGTCATAGAAAATAAAATGCTTTATTACAATTATAGTTTAGATGATGAAATTGTCACCAATTAGGATATCCAGGATTTAAGGATTTACAGGATGTTATTTAAATCCTGTAGGTTAGTTTGACGGATGTTACCCAACATTTTGGTGATTTTGTGATTTAATTTTGTTGGGTTGGGCTGTCGCTTAATCCAACCTACATTCTAGTGGTTTTATGTTAACTCATTTGATAATACAAATTAAAATTATCTAATGAACCAGCAATTAATTCTTTTTCTTTGAAACATATCATTGTATTTAACACATTTTTACCTCGATAAAAGCTATGAACTCTATTAGCAACATCATTATGCAAATTGTCTATAAACTCATTAGGATTTATCAAGTAGCCATAAATTAGTCTATTATTCCTTTAATTATGCCGAGAAAACCTCGCAATATCAAACCCGGCTACTCTTATCACATAACAACTCGTTGCAATAACCGTGAATTTAAACTATCACGGCGTGAATGTCGGGAAGTGTTTCTTTATGCAATAAAAAAGGCTTTGGATAAATACAATTTCCAGCTTTATGCTTTGTGCATTATGTCAAATCATGTTCATTATTTGATTGCACCTAAACAACCAGAAGATTTACCTAAAATTATGCACTTCCTGAATTGGTACACAGCGATGTGTTTCAATCGAATGTTAAGAATAACGGGGCATTTTTGGGAGAAGATGTCATTCATGGTAGAATAGAAGACTTAGTTAGCATTCGCATGGATTTATTACATGGTGCTAATTATAATGATCCCGCTGCATTTCAAAATCGTAGCTATCAGCAAATTAAATCTTCTTGTAGCTATGGTTGTCATATCCGTCGCGGACGTATTTGGTGTTAGTTGGTGCGGTTTTCATATCCCCGACTTCTTTGAGAAGTCGAGGATATTAATTAATACACAGGAAACACTTTACTTAAATCAAGCTGTAAATCAGTAAACCAAGGTAAAGATATAACCTGAGTAGGTAAAACAATTCGCTTATTTGTATACCCAAATATCCCCTGTTTATTTTGATATGGTTCAGTGTAACATTCCAAGCAATTATCTAATAAATTAAATATCCAATAATCAGGTATTCCCGCTTTCGCATAAAGAGGTATTTTCACCTTTTGGTCATAGTCTATGGAAGAATCTGCAACTTCTATGACTAACAATATATCGCTCCCTTGTGGGTGAGATGAAAAATAATCATCATCACGGTTTTTGACAATGGCAAAATCTGGTTCTGGTTCGCTTTTGGGTGGTATACTAATAGGGGCTTGAGATTGCAGAATTGCTCTATCTTCTATAAGTTTTGGAAGTTCTTTTAATAGCTTTCTTAAACAAGTTTCATGTGCCGTACCTTTTGATACCATTTCTACCAATTCTCCGTTAATTAATTGAATGTGATCATCTTCTTTTAAAAAGCCAATTTCAATGAGTTCGTGATATTCTTCTAGGGTGAAGCTTTTAACCTGAATTGTAGTCATATATCTTGCTCCTTGAGGAATTGCTATTATATATTCTAAAAAGCCCAACACACTGAACCTGATAAACCTTTCCGTCGTGGTCGGATTTGGTGTTAGTTGGTGCATTTTTCATATCCCCAACTTCTCAAAGAAGTTGGGGATATAATTTAATCTGATTTTTAGAGATTATTGAGATCAATACCTTTAGCTGCTAATTTTGCTAATAGGTCCTGATAATTTTTGTGTTCTTGGTCGGCACGTTGTTTTTCTTATTCGACACGTTGATTTAATTCCACAGATGTGAGAAACTTAGTGCCATGAGGATAATAAATTTCTAAGTTATCTGCTGTGAGTTTAAAACGTATGTCTAAACGCGGACTGACCCAATTATTAATATCCTCAATTGCCTCTAAACATTCTTTTTCAAGAAGAAATCCTGTTAATTCAATTGTATCTGGATTATCTATATAATACTCTTCTACCCGATAACGCTGATAAAAGAGGATTTTTTTGGCCATTTCTTTGGTACTATTTCCCGGAGATAGGATTTCAAATACCACTTGGGGAGGAATATTATTTTCTTGCCATTGTTTATAAGAACCTCTATCACCTTTGGGTCTTCCAAACACCACCATGACATCAGGTGCTTGTCGGGTTTTTACACTTCCTTCTACAGGATACCAAAGTAAATCACCAGCTATAAATACATCATTGTTTGGGGCGAATAATATTTCTAAATTTTCCTTAATTTTAACAATCCATTCATATTGTTTAGTATTATCGGACATAGGGTTGCCATCACTATCAGGGTAGATGATTTCTGGTTTGATTTCTGGTGGTATAAGTTGCTGTACCATATCTAAATCTCCATTTTACTAAAGGTAAATAAAGTTTTGAAAGCAGAGACGTTCCATAGAACGTCTCTACAATGAATATCTCTACGATGAATATATTAGTAATTATAAATTATAGTGATTTGTGATTACTAGGTCGCGCTTCGCTATCGCATTTGGCAGACCCCAGACTTCTTGAAGAAATCCGGGATTTTATGCTTAAATTCTAAAGAGTGCCAAAACCTTTTTTCTTTTTCTCCTTCTTTTTCTTCGCTGGTGGTGCGCCACCGGGGTAGCCACGCCAGCCGGCTGAGGGGCGATTACCACCTGCTCCTAAGGGATTACCACCACCAAACATTCCTGGCATTCCTGGTATACCACCCTGTCCCATTTGCTGCATGAGCGATCGCATTTTTTGGAAGTCTGCCACCAGTTTGCTTACATCCGCTTCTCTGTAACCAGAACCAGAAGCTATGCGGCGACGGCGACTGGGAGAACTTGATAATAAATCTGGATCACGGCGTTCTTTCCCTGTCATGGAATTAATCATAGCTTCACAGCGTTTTAGCTGGGTTTCTCCATGCTTTAACTGGTCATCAGAAAGCTTGTTCATGCCCGGAATCATCTTCATAATTCCGCCCAAAGAACCCATGTTTTTCAACAACCGCATTTGCTTGAGAAAGTCAGTAAAATCAAATTTCGCTGACAGGATTTTCTCCTGCATTTGCTCCGCATCTGCCAAATCTATCTCTTCTTGGGCTTTTTCGACTAAAGTGAGAACATCCCCCATGCCCAAAATCCGCGAAGCCATGCGTTCTGGGTAGAATGGTTGTAGCGCCTCGACTTTTTCCCCCACACCCACAAATTTAATTGGCGCACCAGAAATTTGCCGCACTGATAGCGCCGCACCACCTCGGCTATCCCCATCCATTTTAGTCAAGATAGCCCCAGTAATGCCAATTTGATCATGGAAGGTGCGCGTGAGATTTGCCGCCTCTTGCCCGGTCATTGCATCCACAACTAATAGGGTTTCATCGGGCTGGACTATTTCTTTGATGCGGGCTAATTCCGCCATCATATCTTCGTCAATTTGTAAGCGTCCGGCAGTATCAATAATTACTGTATTTATGCCTTCGGCTCTGGCACGTTCCACACCTTGACGGGCTATTTCTACGGGGTCTGCTTCAATTCCCAGTTCAAATACTGGGACATCAATTTGCTTACCCAGGGTAATTAACTGGTCAATAGCTGCGGGACGATATATATCTGTAGCCACTAGCAGACAACTACGGTCTTGTTTGCGCAAATGCAAAGCTAATTTAGCGGTAGCTGTGGTTTTCCCTGTCCCTTGTAAACCAGCCATAAGAACAACGGTGGTCTTACCTGGAACTTCTGCGAGGGGAACATTTTCTTCCCCCATCACCTGCACTAATTCATCATGAACAATTTTGATGAATTGTTGGTCAGGACGTACACCAGCGATAACTTCAGCCCCTTGTGCCTTGGTTTCAACTTCGCTAATAAAATCTTTGACTACCTGGAGATTAACATCTGCTTCCAACAAAGCCCGACGCACTTCCCGTAAAGCGTCTTGTATATTGGATTGGGAGATTTTATCCTGTCCTCGCAGTTTCTTCCAGGCGGATTCTAAACGGTCAGATAGTGCATCAAACATAATTCAGTTACAACGTAGTTAGTCTGTTGGGAATATTTACTCAGTTTTTAAGGATCTTCTTTACTAGCTTATCTGAGTCTAGCAACTGATGAATCTGGTAAACCGTAATTTTGAAGGTGTTTTAGTTGGTAATAGGTCTTTCCTTACGTAGTAGGAAAGGAAAAACGAACTACAGAGGACACAGAGAACACGGAGAAAGGAGATTTAACAGGGATTTTTGGGTAAGTTTGACCAATAGAACTTACCCACAAGTTACGAAAGAATGAACCACGTTCGCGAAGCGTGCCGAAGGCATAGGTACGAAGGACGCGAAGATAAAGAGAGTTTTAGAGGTATTTTGCCTAAGGGACTTCCAATTAAAAAAATACCCAAAAATTTCTTGTGGTGCAGGCATCTTGCCTGCTAATCATCAAGGACAGGCAGGATGCCCATCCCACAAAATTGGGTAATTTATTTTTTGGTGTTCCCTAAGTTCTGGTTTATATAAAAGTGGTAAATCCCAAATTATAGATCCCCGACTTCTTTAAGAAGTCGGGGATCTGTCCATGAATGATCGCTATGGCTACATTCTTACCTAAAATCTATAATTGTAATTTTTTACTAAGATTAATAAAATTTTATTTTTATCAATGCGAAATGAACAAATATATGCTATTCTGAACACTCAATAATCTAAAAAATAACAACTATGTTTAACTTTAATAACTACATCCAAAACCTACAAAAAAATATTAAACATGGTGGAGAACGCAGTCACTACTCCAGTTTACAAAGTTTAATAGAAGGTTTAGAAATTGGCATTAATACTACAGTAGAAGAAAAAGGTAATCAAGCCGGAATACCTGATTTAACTATCAGAAAAAATGAGCGCGTTGTGGGATATATAGAAGCTAAAGATATTAATATCAACATTACTAAATTAGACAAACAAAATGAACAGCAAATTAAACGTTATTTAGAATCAAATATAGGTTATAACTTCATCTTAACTAATTACTTACAATTCCGTTGGTATGTAGATGGGGAATGTGAAAAAACTGCTGAATTAGCTACTTTAGAACAAGGAGAAATTACTCTAGTTGATGATTTAAAACCTATTACAGAATTATTACAATCATTTCTGAACCAAAAAGCCAAAGATATTAATAATTATTATGATTTGGCTAGAGAAATGGCTGCTTATACTAAAACTATTAGAAATGCCATTGAATTATCTTTAGTAATAGAAGATTCTACCGAAGAATTAAATCGCCTAAAAGAAACATTTAAAAAATTACTATTGTTAGATATAGATAATGATAAATTTGCCGATATGTACGCCCAAACTATTGCTTATGGGTTATTTACTGCAAAAATTGGTCATACAGAAAATCCTGAAGAATTTGCATTTAATCGCACTACAGCAAGTATTTATATTAGTGATAGAATCCCTTTTTTAAAAGGTTTATTTGATTTAGTTTTAGGAACTGGTAGCGTTAGTAAAATTCATAAATCTATTGAAAATTTAATTGAATTATTTAACAGAATAGATATGACCAATATTTTAGAAAATTTTGGTCGAGAAACGCGCACAGAAGACCCAGTAATTCACTTTTATGAAACATTTTTAGCTGCTTATCAAGCATCATTAAGAAAAAGTCGCGGAGTTTATTATACTCCTGAACCTGTAGTTAAATTTATCGTGCGTGCTGTGAATGATATTTTAGTAGACAGAACAATTTTTGATTTAGAATATGGTTTAGGAAATAGAAGAGTAACAATTCTTGATCCCGCAACAGGAACAGGAACATTTTTATATGCAGTTATTCAACAAATTTGTCATAATTTTGCTAAATATGATGTTCGTGGTTTGCATAATTTATTAAGAGATACAGAACTTTTAAATCGTCTTTTTGGGTTTGAGTTATTAATGACTCCTTATACGATAGCACATTTAAAAATAGGTGTATTACTGGGATATTTAAAATATAAATTTGCACCAAATGAAAGATTAAAAATATATTTAACTAATGCGTTGGAAGAAGGCATAAAACAAGGTGATTTACTTCCAGGAATTACCCAAATTATTGCGGAAGAATCAAGTCAAGCAGCAAAGGTAAAAACAGAAATTCCCATTACTGTAGTATTAGGAAATCCGCCCTATTCTGTCAGTTCTCAAAATGCTAGTAAACGGAAAAGAATCTTAAATCAAGATGAAAAATATTTAGCAGATGTGGAATATACTGGTTCAGTGTGGAATAGAATTTATAAATCTGGTAAAGTAGGTAAAACTATTACGGAATTAACCCACATTGGCGAACTTTTAGAATTATATAAAGGTAGGGTAAGATTAGAATGTGAGAAAAATATTCAACCTTTGGATGATGATTATATTAAATTTATTAGATTTGCTCAATATCAAATAGAAAATAATAGTCACAATGCGGGTATTATTGGTTTTATTACTAATCATTCCTATCTTAATGGGTTAGTTCATCGGGGAATGAGAGAAGAATTATTAAAGTATTTTGACACTTTATATATTATGGATTTACATGGTAATTCTTTATTAAAAGAAACTACTCCAGATGGTAATATTGATCAAAATGTTTTTGATATTCAACAAGGTGTATCTATTTTAATTGCTGTGCGAGAAAAAAGTAACCCTGATTATGGTTCTAGTGCTTATAAATCCAGAGATGGGATTAAGGAAATGGCTAAGGTATTATATTATGATGTTTGGGGAAATCGTGAGGATAAATATAATTTTTTAGAATCTGCAAGTTTAGATAATGTTGATTGGATAGAGGTACAACCTACTGAACCTAATTACTTTTTTAAACCTAGAATTTTATCCCTAGATATAGAACAAGAATATCAAAGTTTATGGAGTGTTCAAGATATATTTTCAGTTTACTCTAATGTTATAGAAACAGGTAAAGATGATGTTTTAATTAGTTTTGAACGAGACACATTATTACAATTTCTACAAACATTATGCAATGATAGTATTTTGGATCAAGATATAGCTGAAATTTATAAAATTTCTGATTCTCCTAATTGGAACTTTTTTAAATCTCGTTTACTACTTGTAAGAGACGGTTTAAACCAAGAATTAATTAAACCTATTTACTACCGACCATTTGATATAAGATTTACCTATTATCACAGCATTTTAAGAAGGATGCAAGAAAAAGTTTTAAATAATTTAATTCAAGATAATTTAGGTTTATTATTAATGCGACAAGTAGCTTCAGGAGATAATCAATATACGCATTTTATGGTTTCTAATACAATTGCTGATAGTCGTAGTTTTTTTAGTAATAGGGGAAGACCAAGTATTTTCCCACTTTACACATATCCAAATACAGAAAATAAACAAACTAACCTTTTCCTAGAAAAAACTCCTAATTTATCTCCAAAATTCTTAGAAGCTATCAAAGAAAAACTGGGTAAAACACCAACTCCAGAACAAATATTTTACTATGCTTATGCAATATTTCATAGTCCTACTTATCGCACTCGCTACGCTGAGTTTCTCAAGATTGATTTTCCCCGTCTTCCTTTAACCAGTAACGAAAACCTATTTACCGCATTAGCTATTAAAGGAGAAGAATTAGTTAATTTACATTTAATGAAATCGGATATATTCAATAATTTAATTACAACCTATCAACAAATAGGAGATAATCAAGTTACTGAAGTTACCTATAATTCAGAATTGCAAAGAGTTTATATTAATAAACAGAGTTATTTTACAGATATTCCCCCACATATATGGGAATTTAAGATTGGTGGATATCAGGTATTAGATAAATGGTTAAAAGACAGAAAAAACGCCAAGCGAGAATTATCTGCTGAGGAAATTAACCATTATCAAAAAATTGTCATTGCTTTAACAGAAACTTTACGACTCATGCAGGAAATTGACATAATTATTCCTGGGTTTCCCATAGAGTGATGAAGTATATAATTTATTTTTATCTCGTTCCCAGTCTCTGACTGGGAATGCCATCATAGAGGCTCTGCCTCTGCTTTAATAGAAGGCAGACAGAGCCTTCTAAAATTCATTTGATCTCGTTATTTCATCCCAAAAGTACGTGGATTGATAACAGGAATATTTTGAATTGGATGTAAGATCAGCAAATCAGCATCTCCAGTAATGAGATGTGAAGCATCACCATTTAAAGCCAATTCGATAAATTTATCATCCTTGGCATCTCGACATAATTTGACCTGTTTCAAAACTTCTACAGGAAACCATACAGTTTTAATACGGACAGATAACCCATCAATGTCATCAGAATCAATATATTTAGCAAATTTCGATCGCCTCAGAACAGACAAAAGTTCTGTTAAAGTAGCGGCAGAATATAAAATAATTCCATTGTCTTCTCCCCAGTTTAAAACCTGTGCCGAAACATAATTAGGAGACAGAAGGGCACTAACTAAAACGTTAGTATCAAGAAATAGACGCATAAAACTATTGATCTTCACTTAAAAGCTTATTTAACTTGTCCTCAGTTAAACCACGTTCTTGAGCTTTACGTCCGATATTTTTTCTAAATTGTTGAAATTCTTGAATATTAATCCGAGTTATGCGTTGATAATCTTCAATAGACATAATAACCGCAACATCACGATTTTGCTGACGTATAGTCACAGGTTCACGTTGTACTTTATCAATAACTGCGGCAAAAGCTTGATTCACTTCTGTATCTGAAACAAATTGCATAATTTCACCTCATTTGTTTTTATTACAGGACTTACGC
>NZ_AP018316.1:528231-543621 GCF_002368115.1 Dolichospermum compactum NIES-806
AGACAAATTTTGTTTTAAACCCCATCTTTTGGTGTTGCTGAAGGAGTTGGTTTACTTTCTTGGGGTAATACTTGTTTAGCAACATTATCAGCAGCTTGTTTAAACATTGGTTCTAATTTATCACGCCAGTATTTAATATTCGGGAGCTTTTCTGGATGATCTCGATAAGCTAAGACTTCATCCCATTGACCATTATCAATAGCTTTATTAATATCTTTAGCTAACGCTTCGGCTTTTGCCCAATCACTCTGCCATTGATTCACAGTATCAACGGTTTCTTTAATGCTAGAAACAGCATTTCCTGAAGTTGATTTTAACAGAGAAATTGCCCCTTGTAAATCTCCTGATTCAAACTTTTGTCGAGCTTTTGCCAGGGTTTTTGTCTTATCTTCGATGGCTGGTGGGGATGGTTTGGCTGGAGAAGGTTCTACCGCAGATTTGGCTGAAACTTGAGGAACTGGACGAGATGCAATTAAAGGACTATCGTCTACAGTTTGCGTAGCCAAACCTTTGTCACGTCGGCAAGAAATCCATGTTTCATTATTAGAAATAATATCAGAATGCGCCCATGCTAAACGTCCAGATGACAGTTTAATTTCTACCCAACCCCGATTTGTGCGTTTACCTGTGACTTCAAATTCACTAGCTGTACCCAAGGTTTTCAAAATATTATCAGAATTGATGGCACTGGGTTCAGATCGGATATTAGAATTAGCTGCAACTACAGCCATACAGTTATTTGTTAATTTGGTTTTTTCTCCTGTTAAATTACCAGTTAAATTCTTAAAATTGGGATATACATTTGTAAATAAAGCGGCTACACTACCGACTAATAATATGCCAATTAATAAAGGTAAAGGATCTGGTTTATTAGATTCTTGGGGAATATATTGTTGCGGTGCCGGTTGAACAGGAACATGATTAGCGGGGGAAACCGCCATTGTTTTTTGTGTAAATCTGGAAGCTAGATTTTGCGGAGATTGATAAATAATTTGAGGAGATACGGAAGGTTGGGAAAGTTCTGGGGTGATATTTACCAAGTTTTGACAAGCTTGTAAGGCTTCCGTTGCTGTTTGATAACGTTCTTTGAAATGGTAACGCACCATTTTCGTTAAAATTGCGCCTAGACCAGGATTCACAGGAATTAAATGTTGCCAGTTAATTTCCCCTGTATCTGGATCTTCTTGTAATTGACTAGCTGGGACTCCCGTTAATGCCTGAATGGCGATAATTCCTAAAGCGTAAATATCACTATTAGGACGGGGTTTACCTTGTCCCTGTTCTGTAGGCATATAGCCAGGTGTGCCAATGGCTACTGTAGCTGTTTGCTGTCCGCCGACCACCACCAAGGGCGATCTCAATTGTTTAACTGCACCAAAATCTACTAAAACTAATTTATAATCAGCCGCACGGCGAATAATATTATCTGGCTTAATGTCGCGGTGAATCACACCTTCCTGGTGAACAAACTCTAAAATACTCAAGATTTCCAGCAGCATTTGCATGACTTGGGCTTCACTCCAAGGCTGTCCGGGGATAAGTTCTTCATTGAGAGTATGACCGTCAATAAATTCTTGAACTAAAAAGAATTCCTTATTTTCGTCAAAATAGGCAAGAAGTCTGGGTATTTGGTCATGGTTACTTAATTTTTCTAAAGTTTCTGCTTCGCTATTAAACAGGCGTTTAGCAGTAACAAAGATGTTAGGGTCAGAATTGGCTGGTTTCAGGTGTTTAACCACGCAGATGGGATTGCCTGGCCGTCTGGTATCTTGGGCAATATAGGTTTGACCAAATCCCCCTGTCGCCAAGACGCGAATGACTTGGTAGCGATGATCTAGTAATTTGCCTATCATAATTTCCCTCCCCAGCTTTACAGCTTAATTTTCCCGCTAGTAGTCAATATCTCCAAATTTCTCTTGCTGAAATCAGGTATCTTGAGAAAAGATTTAAATTGTGTCAGCAGTTAGGAGTAAAGAGGAAAGAAAACAGAAGAAAAATTCCCTCGTCTCAACCAGCAATTTAAATGCCTGACAGCTTAACTACTTTGGCGATCGCTATGAAGTATAGTTTTTTTATTGAACCAAATTGTTAATTTTACGATCAGTATCCCTATTGACTAGCTATGCCACCTAAGATAACTAATTCTACCTCATGGCAACAAGCTGAAATCTTGATGCAACCTGTGTTCATTCGTGTGATTGATAATCTTCGCAAACAGTTGGATATATCTGATTGGCAAGGTACTTATCAAGATGTATTAACTTGGCCTGCTAATACCCCTGATGAAACCAAAGCCTTGGTAACTCAGTTGGTACAAGAAATAGAAACCGCAACACCCATACAAGCGGAGGAAATTAGAAAAACTCTGGCGAGTTTACCTATGCCCCATGCAGGATATCATTTGCTTTTACAACGTAATGGACAACAAGTCAATCTAGATTTGTGGGATTTGTGTTATCAATTATGTTTTCTGAATTATAGTTCAGAAAATACAGCAGTTAATATTGATACTAGCTTAATTGATGAATATGGGGATGTAGATTGGCAACAATTAGAAACTAAAACTCAGCAATTGGTGAAACAGGTTTTCGCTAATTTACCAAAATTAGGCGACTAGTACCGCAGGGCGGAAATCAAAAGTCAAAAGTCAAAAGTCAAAACACAGACAGTATAGGCTTTTTGGCGATTGAGAATGGTTGGTTTATTTACGCCGTGTTGTACTAGAAGTTACTTCTACACAAACAAGGTCCACCTGCGTGGACTAATTTAAGCCGTAATCCTGTTAATCCTTAAATCCTGGATATCCTGATAGCGTAGCGTGGCGTTAGCCATTTCTGACAATATTATTTCCTATGAAATTGATTTCTGAACCACCGATTTCTGTCAAAATTCAAAAGATGAAACAACGGGTGCGCTGGCAGCATTCGAGTATTTTACAGCAGGGAATTGACCAAACCTGCATGGTGATAGATGATGGCAACTCAGAAAGTCCAGATTTTTCGTTTATGGTGATGGGTGATACTGGCACTAAGTCCTATTCTAGACACCATCCCCAACGGGAAGTTGCCAAAATGATGGTAAATCATGGTAATGATTGCCGCTTTGTGCTGCACACTGGTGATGTGATTTATATGGTGGGTTCTCGTGAATATTACCCAGCCAATTTTATTGAACCTTATCGGGAATTTTTGGTTGGTGGTCATCAGCCTCAAGATATCGCTTATGATCAGATGGTATTTAAGCTGCCGATTTTACCAGTGCTGGGTAATCATGATTATTATGATGTGCCTTTACTCTATCGTTTGCTAACTGGTCCAACTTTGCCTTTGCGGCGGATGTTGCGTTATAAAGATATTGAAATCGGTTGGCATGGTTCAAATCAAGGTGATGCTTATGCTAGAGCATTTTTAGATTATTTGGCGGCAGTTTCTCCAGCGGAGTTAGAACAGTATTTAAAACAGCATTACAACGCTAAAACTGGTACGGGTAAATGTTTGCGTTATCAGCCGGGGAATTTTACTCGTTTACCTAATCGGTATTATAATTTTTGTTACGGTGGTATTGACTTTTTCGCCTTAGATTCTAACACTTTCAATACTCCAGATCCTTTACCTAATAACCAAGCTGGGGATGATTTCCGTCGGGAATTAGCGCAACGTCGTCAGGAAATTGACCAAGAAGAATTACGGATTTTGACGGAATGTGACAGACTCAATCCTGAAAAATCTGATGAAGCGGAATTATTGGCTGAACTTGGGGCTAAATTAGACCAAATCAATGAGGTAAAAATTGATATTGAGAAGCAATTAGAATCTAACACAAATACTAATGTTGATTTTGAACAATTGGCTTGGTTAAAAGAGAGATTAACTGCATCTTGGCATAATCCCGCAGTTAGAGGACGGGTAATATTTTTCCATCATCCACCTTATGTTACAGAAGGAAGTAAATGGAATCAAAGGCAAACTTTAGCGGTTCGTAATCGTATAAAAAAGGTTTTTGATGAAGTAGCAACGAGTTTGGGTAATATAACTCAGGAACGCCCAATAGTAGATATAATATTCAGCGGACACGCTCATTGTTTTGAGCATTTGCAAACTGTGAATACAGGACACGCGGATTCTTATATTAATTATATTATTGCCGGTGGTAGTGGTCGTCGTCTTCGTCGTCAACGTCCAGAAGGAGGAGAATTGCTGGAAACTTTCAATAATAATGGGGATATTTCCATTCGCAAGGTTGCTGATTCACTGTTGTATGTGGGACGGAGTGGGAGTGGGTTTGAGAGTAAAAAGCTTTATTCTTGTGTGCGAGTGGATGTGTTGGGGGGTTTTCCGGCGAAGTTTATGATTACACCTTTAGTAACAGAGTTAGTTGAGGGTAAATGGTGCGATCGCCAATTAAAACCTTGGATAATTTATAATCCAGGAGGATAGAAAATAGATAGCCAAAAATTTGCTAAAAACAAACCAATATGCCCCTCTCCGCGTCGGAGAGGGGTTGGGGTGAGGTTCAATGAATTCACGTTAAAATAATTAAAAATCCGCGCTTTGTGGTGTGCGAGGAAAGGGAATCACATCCCGAATATTTCCCATACCCGTCATAAATTGCACCAATCTTTCAAACCCCAAACCAAAACCAGCGTGGGGAACAGTACCATAACGACGTAAATCTAAATACCACCACAAATCTTCCGGGTTCATACCCTGGGCTAATACCCGTTTTTCTAAAACATCAAGTCTTTCTTCCCGTTGTGAACCACCAATAATTTCGCCTATTTTCGGTGCGAGAATATCCATAGCCCGGACGGTTTTTTCATCATCACTCAACCGCATATAAAAAGCTTTAATTTGGGCAGGATAATCTGTAACAATGACCGGCTTTTTGAACAATTGTTCAGCTAAATAGCGTTCATGTTCTGATTGTAAATCTGCACCCCAACTCACAGGGTAATCAAACTTAGCATCAGCTTTTTCTAAAAGTTTGACTGCTTCTGTATAAGTCAATCGTGCAAACTGATTGTTAATAATATTATTGGCAGTTTCTAAAACAGTATTATCAATCCGTTCATTAAAAAATTCCATGTCTTCGGGACAGGTTTCCATCACATATTTAAAAATGTGTTTGAGAAACTCCTCAGCTACATCCATATCACCTTCTAAATCACAAAAAGCCATTTCTGGTTCAACCATCCAAAATTCGGCTAAGTGACGAGAAGTATTAGAATTTTCAGCCCGGAATGTGGGACCAAAGGTGTAGACATTCGTAAAAGCCATAGCCATAATTTCGGCTTCTAATTGGCCACTAACTGTTAAATATGCAGGTTTACTAAAGAAGTCTTGGCTATAGTCAATTTCTTGATTTTCGGTTTTGGGAACATTCTTTAAATTGAAATTAGTCACACTAAATAATTCACCTGCACCTTCACAATCACTGGCGGTAATAATGGGAGTATGTACCCATAAAAAACCCCGTTGTTGAAAAAATTGGTGAATAGCGATCGCACAAGCATTTCTGACTCGGAATACTGCCCCAAAGGAGTTAGTTCGCGGACGTAAATGGGCTATGGTGCGGAGAAACTCAAAGGAATGGCGTTTCTTTTGCAGAGGATAGGTATCAGGATCAGCATCTCCGTATACTTTCACTGTATCTGCTTTTAATTCTATTCTTTGTCCTTTACCTTGGGAAGCTACTAGGACTCCTGATACTTCTATAGAACCACCTGTATTGATCTGTTTTAATATTCCTTGATAGTCTGGTAAATCTTGATTAATGACAATTTGTAAATTACCTAAAGATGAACCATCATTAACTTCCAAAAATGCAAATCCTTTTAATTCGCGCTTTGTTCTTACCCAACCTTGGACTACCAAAGTTTGTTCTGGTTTACCAATTCTTAATATTTCTGCAATACGAGGATTTAGCATTTTCTACAATTTGTATTTTTTAAAGAATTTCAGATCCCCGACTTCTCAAAGAAGTCGGGGATCTTTTAAATCAACCAACCCAAGATTTTAATAACCAACCTATAATAACACCTAAACCGCCAAAACGAGTAGCTTGCCAAAAAGGTCTTTTCAGACTTACCCAAGAAAACAACTAGCTTTCTAGATTGATTTCTAATACTTCTAATTGTTTTTGAAGGCGATTTAACTCGGCTTTAATTTCTGGAGTCTGCTTTCTATTTTCCTTTAAATTTTTTAATTCTTGTTGCCATTGTGCCTTTTGTTGTTGATCTTTTTGCACTTGAGCATATCTATCTTTCAAGAATTGGAGTTCAGCCTCTATTTCCTCTAATTCCTGTGCAAAATCTGGCTGGGGATTTTCCTCTAAATTAGTCATTGGTGATTAGTCATTAGCTATGATGGTTAAATCATAACTTTTACTCTTAACTCGGCACTTAGTCTTATGTCACAAACTAATCAACTAAATGAAATCAGCACTCTAGAACTAGCACAGGCACTCATGGAACGGTTGAGTATCTCTCCCGATGATTGGCATCGCCTCAAGTCTAACCGCAATGCTCGCGCTAGTGAGCAGGCAGCCGCCGCAATGGTGTTTTTGATCAAAAATGAACCCCAAGAAGCACAGGCTAGGCTAGAACAGGCTGTGGGCTGGCTAGATAAGTCAATTTCCGCCCCTCCTTGCCCCACGCACGGACATCAGCGCGAGGTAATAAAGAAATAACTCTCACCTGCTCCCTGTTCCCTGTTCCCTGCCTCTTATCTTCGCAAAGATAGTAAACGACGGCTTTCTACTTGCTTACAAAGCGTCAGTTCTGTCCCTTTGCCATTCCATTTTACTTGATCAAAAATTTGATGCAGTAAGGACATACCCCGCCCACTTTCTGCTTCATCTGGTGGTAAATAGTCATCGGGATCACTATGATCTTCGAGGGAGGGTGTGAAACCGCTGCCCTGATCTGAGATAATCCACCAATACTGATTATTTATTAATGAGAACCGAACTACGACTAATTTGCCGGGATCAAGATTGTTCCCGTGTTTAGCGGCATTTACTAGGGCTTCTTGGAGTCCTAGTCGTAGTTCCGATTGTAATTTTACGGGAATATCGTTCAAGAGTAAATCTAGGATTGGACAAAGATAGAGGGTGGAGGCAAAACTAATTGTCCCCCAATAACGCCCAACTGGACGAAGAGAAATGGTAATCACAAGAGAAACCCCGTAGCTTTTATTTAGCTAGACATCAGGAAAGCTTTTTCAGGCATTCTGATAAAAATTAGGTAGTCATGCTGCCTTCAAACTTGAGTCTGTAAAACTAAATTTATAAAAATGCTCTTGGCTGATAACTGAAAATGAGAATTCATATTGTTTATTTACAATTTGCTAAAGTCAATCCGTTCATTTGCTAGATGAATAAGAATTGCTATTTTTAAACAGAATGGGCAGGACGCTCTGATTAGCTGCTAGTTTGTATTTAACACAATTTAATCTCTTCCTTCAGATTCTATACAGCTTCGATTTCTTTAAAACAAAATGAGTTTCTATTTTTATGTAATTCCATTTTAGCATTATGAGTATCCACTAGAGTACAAATTTCTGATTTTTATTTTTGGGAAGAATTAACTATTCTGATCATTGTCCGATAGCACTAGAAAAGCGGCTGCTTCTACATGAGCAGTTTGAGGAAAAAAGTCGGCAGGTTGCACTCTTGTGAGTTTATATAGCCCATCTTCGCAAAGTAATTTGAGGTCACGGGCGAGGGTGGCTACTTTACAACTGACGTAAACAATTCGAGATGGTTTCAGGTTTCTTAATGTTTTGATAACGTTAGCTTCACATCCTTTGCGGGGCGGATCAAGTAAGACGACATCTGGGATAATTTCCAAATTCTGGAGAATCTTTTCGACTGCGCCTACTTGGAATGTGACATTATTGATGCCATTTTCTTTGGCATTGATAGTTGCTTGTTGTACTGCTGTTGATTGCAGTTCTAAACCTGTGATGTGCCGTGCTTGTTTGGCTAGGGGTAAAGTTAATGTCCCTATACCACAGTAGGCATCAATGAGGATTTCATGCCCTTGTAGGTTCAGTTCTGACTGAATTACGGCTAGGAGTGCTTCGGCTGTTTCTGTGTACACTTGGAAAAATGTATCTGGTCCGATTTGAAAATCCAGTCCAGCGAATTTTTCTTGGAGATGGGGAGTTCCAGCTAAACAACGGGTTTCTGATCCAAATATAGCATTTGTGCGATCGCTATTGCGGTTAAGTGACACACCAACTAACTCAGGATAACGCTGTAACCATTGCTGGGCTTGGGTTTCAATTCCTGGTAAATTCCAATCTTTGACCACCAAAGTTAGCAGCATTTCTCCTGTGCGACGACCAATGCGTAAACCCAAATGGCGAATTAAGCCTTTATGTCGGGTTTCGTCATAAATTGACCAACCTTGCTTTTCAATATCCAATTTTACTTCAGCTAATAGGGGATTTAATCGCTGGTCTTGGACGGGGCATTGATTCAAGTTGATTAATTTATGAGTACCTTTGTGATAATATCCAGCTTGGACATGACCTGTGGCTGACCTACCGATAGGATAGGTGACTTTGTTGCGATAGCCAAAGGATGCAGCAGATACTAAGACTGGATCTATAGGTGGATTCACAAAACCGCCAATTCTTTCTAAGGCTTGAGTTACTTGATTGTGTTTGGCGATTAATTGGTAGTCATAATTAATATGTTGCCACTGACAACCACCGCATTTATCGGCGACAATACAACTGGGACGCACCCGTTGAGGTGAGGCTTGCAATAATTCCTGCACCTGACCATAGGCATATTTTGGCTTAACATTGAATAGTTTGACAAGTAGGCGATCGCCCGGAACAGTATCAGGAACAAAAACCACCCGCTGCTCAAAGCGTCCCACACCATCACCCGTGTCGCTTAAATCAGTAATTTCCAGTTCAATAATTTCATCTTGTCGCCACATTATATTAGTCATTAGTCAATTGCTAGAGAACAGGGAACTTTCTCACTAGGAAGCGGAAGTTCCCCAATGTCAAATTTCGACACTCCCCGGTCTCAAGACACGGGGATTCTTGGTTCGACGAGACCACTTAAACTAGATTCCTTGCGTTGTCTAACCCAGAGGTGGGACTCTCCCCAAGCGTTAACTTTCGGTCTGCCTGACCGTAGTTGCATTACTGCAAGTCCTGTTTAACTTGAAACGAGAAAGTTTCAAAATTCTGATTTGTCTAGTCCCTATAAATCTTTTAACTACTGCTAGGAAGAAGCTAGAACAATGCAGTAGAAACGCATAGATCTAATTGTCAAGGTACAAATTACCGTTAGGTAGTTAGGTTTTTATACAGGTTTATTACCTTTCCTGTTACAAATAGTGTAACACCATCAGTCACTGGGGGATAAATCCCCCACACGGCTTTCATTTCCGGCTTAAAAAACATTAAAATTTAAGAATTTTTAGGATTTTTAGGTTTTAATTTCGGGGCTTTTAGCCCATTTTTTTGTAAATTAATTTATCTCTATCTTCCCATACACTTCACGAATGTCCCTTTAAGTCGGTAAACTAGCAGATATAAATATTTCAGTTCATTTAGATAATCATGACTGTAATTAGCCAAGTTATTCTCCAAGCTGACGACGAACTGCGTTACCCCAGCAGTGGCGAACTCAAAAACATCAAAGCATTTTTGGAAACAGGTGTGCAGCGCACAAGAATAGCCGCCACCCTTTCCGAAAACGAGAAAAAGATCGTCCAAGAAGCCACCAAAAAACTTTGGCAAAAACGCCCTGACTTTATCGCCCCCGGTGGTAATGCTTACGGTGAAAAACAACGGGCTTTGTGTATTCGGGACTTTGGCTGGTACTTACGCCTAATCACCTACGGTGTACTCGCCGGTGACAAAGAACCCATTGAAAAAATTGGTTTGGTTGGTGTGCGGGAAATGTACAACTCTCTCGGTGTTCCTGTGCCTGGAATGGTAGAAGCTATCACCTCTCTCAAACAAGCGTCCTTGGATTTATTAAATGCAGAAGACGCTGGGGAAACAGCACCTTACTTTGATTACATCATTCAAGCAATGTCATAATCAAAACCCTGTACAATAGCAGGAAACAGAGTTAAAAGTCTTGAATTCCCCACAGTTGGTAGTAGCTATGGCAAGTATTTGTCAGGTTATTAACTAGTTGTGGGGATATGTTATACTTATCATAAGTTATTAAGTAGGTGAACAGAAAAATTTAAAGGTATGTGAAGAAAAGTAAAATTACTCAAAACTCTCTTCCTGTTCCCAGTTAAGAGTTCCCTGTTCCCTTGCCCCAACGACAATTTTTAACGCCCACCTACTTATCTTAGCAACAACAAAAAAAACGACAGACTGATAGTAGGCTGTCGGTAGTTAGTATGTTCCCTATTAATGACTCGGCTAGAGTTCAATGAACGTCAATCATACCAACGCGGCAATTTCCCTGAGATGATGTCAATCATATATATCTGTGACTTCTATCACCTTAGAGAAACAGGAGTAAGGAGTTCAGGAGTCACCGAGTCATCGAGTCAGGAGGAAGAATTAGAGAGAAGTAAGAATAGATTACTTACAAAATAATCAGGAATTAGAAAACTTAAAAAAATAATCCTCCTTAAAACCGACTTTCTTCTCGCAATTTATGTGATCATTATTGAGAGGGAATAAACTCGAAGTTATCAGGTAGAAGGAAATAAATTTTTCATGTCAATCATTATAGCAGAAAAACTTAATAAATTTTACCCTGTATCCACAAAACAACCAGGTATTCGGGGAACAATTAACCATTTTTTCCGCCGCACCTATCGCTCAATTCCCGCAGTTCAGGATATCACTTTTACCATTGAAACCGGAGAGATCGTGGGGTTTTTAGGTCCTAATGGTGCCGGCAAAACTACCACCCTAAAAATGCTGACAGGATTAATTCATCCTTCTAAAGGAACAGTTAAAGTTGGTGGATTTGTTCCCTTTAATCGTCAAGAAGCATTTTTGCAAAAAATCACCTTAGTGATGGGACAAAAACAGCAATTGATTTGGGATTTACCAGCATTAGATTCTCTGAGAATTAACGCCGCAATTTATAATATTTCTGATAAAGAATTTCAACGTCGAGTTGGAGAACTAACAGAAATGCTGGCTTTAGAAGGTAAATTAACCCAACCCGTCCGCAAATTATCATTAGGTGAACGGATGAAAGCTGAACTGTTAGCAGCACTTTTACACCGTCCCCAAGTTTTATTTCTAGATGAACCAACTTTAGGATTAGATGTTAACGCTCAAGCAGGAGTGCGTAATTTTTTGAAAGAATATAATCAGCTATATCAAGCCACAATATTATTAACAAGTCATTACATGGCTGATATTACAGCTTTGTGTGAACGGGTGTTATTAATTCATCAAGGAAAACTCATTTATGATGGCAGGTTAGATGGATTATTAGAAAATTTTGCTCCTTATCGAGAAATTTATGTCGAATTAGCGCAAGCATTACCCCTAGAAAAACTTATGTCCTATGGTGATGTGCAAATGCTAGAAGGAAGAGCGGTGAGATTTATTGTCCAACAAGAAGTCATGACTCGCACTGTTTCTCAGATTTTAGCCGATTTAGAAGTGATAGATTTAACAGTTACAGAACCACCTGTAGAAGAGGTAATTGGTAGAGTTTTTCAAAAAGGATTTAACCATTGATAACCATGAAAAAACTTGTTGAAAAATCCTTAACTTTGCTGTCGGTATATTATGCTAATGTGCTGGAATATAGATCGGAATTAATATTCTGGGTTTTAGCTGGTTCTTTACCAATTATCATGATGGGTATTTGGATGCAAGCTGCTGATAGTGGTAAATTTGCTTTTAAATCTGTGGACTTTGCTCGATATTTTTTCGCAGTTTTTCTTGCTAGACAAATCACAGTTGTTTGGGTAATTTATGATTTTGAAAAAGAAGTATTAGAAGGGAAACTTTCGCCCAAATTATTACAGCCTTTAGATCCAGTTTGGCATCATGTTGCCAACCATCTGGCGGAAAGAGTCGCTAGAATGCCTTTTGTATTGCTTTTATCAACATTCTTTTTTGTTCTCTATCCTCAAGCCTTTTGGTTGCCAAGTATAACCAACTTTTTTCTATTCCTCTTAGTAGCAATTATGGTTTTTGCTTTAAGATTTATCATTCAATATACCTTTGCTATGTTTGCCTTTTGGACAGAAAGAGCCGCAGCTTTAGAAAATTTATGGTTGTTGGTTTTTGTATTTTTATCAGGTTTAATAGCACCTTTAGATGTTTTTCCAGAAAATATCAGAAACATAGTTATGTTCACACCTTTTCCTTATATGATTAATTTTCCAGCTAGTATTTTAGTAGGACTACCTGTAGATTTAACCAGAGGATTCCTATCAATCTCAGGTTGGTTTCTTGTATTTTTTGGTGCTAATCGTTTTTTATGGCGCAGAGGAATGAAAAAATATTCAGGTATGGGGGCTTAATAATTCATAATTTAATTGACTTCAGCAGTGTAAATATTTTGTATAAGTTCTTGTAATTCATCAATATTATTTACATAGGACTTACGCAAGTGTCACACCAAAAATCTGTTGTAGGGTACGTCAGACTGCATAAATTCTGCAAATAAACAGATTGTTGATATCTGACGCACCCTACCAATGTGCCAGTTGCGTAAGTCCTGTTACAGTTAGGCTATACTTTTGAATAGTTCTTAGGTTGGCTAAATCAGAAATTTTTGAGATTATTGACATTAACTGTAAACCTTCACTTCCGAATTTGATATCTAATACTAATTCAATACTTAATAGCCGTTCTTGTAGCCGTCCTTATTCCCTACCTTTGTGCAAAATTTCCTGATAAAAGAAAGATTTTTCCAACATATCTCTACTCCTTATAATAAACTCTGATTCGTGGTGATTAGGAATTTATGCCTTAGTTTCTTTAGGGGTGTTAATCAATAAGGGATAGGCAGAAAAATCATATTCTTCTTCCACCAATACTGTATAAGTCCACATTTGTTTGGGCATTTCCAGCTTATACCGTGATTATAACTCACAAAAATTTCGGCTCTTCGGTACTTGTTATCCTAAATTACCAGTTGCTAAAAGGGAACAGGAGACAGAGAGAATATTTTGCCATAATATTCAAAAATATGATTTATTAACTTTGCTGGGAAACACTAAATACAATAAATTAGTCTGTTAATTAACAACCGCAAAAAATTTGTTTATCAGCCTATGAATACCATGCGTAACGCTATTAATCCAGAGAATAAATTGTCAGGTTTTAGTATTATCAACCGTGCCAAAATGTTTATAGGCATAATTGCTGCTGTCCCCATTGCTTTAAGCTCACCAGCAAAGGCTTTAGAAGTACAGGTGTTACCTAAAAATCCTCAATTAGGAGATACAATTTCTGTTGTCATTGAGGCAAATTCCCCAGAGAAAACCAGCAATCCTACTGTCACAGTGGGGGGGGAAATATATCCGGCCTTTGAAATTGCACCTCGTAAATATCGTTCTTTTGTGCCTACAACTCCCTTAGAAAAAGCTGGAGTGAGAACCATTAAAGTTTCCGAAGGTGGACAAGAACAAAATTTATCAGTAAAGGTGCGCGATCGCAAATTTCCCGTCCAACGAATTACCTTACCACCTGGAAAAGCTGGAGTTAAGGCTACTGAATACGAACTCAAACGCGTAAAAGAATTAAAAGCCCTACAAACACCAGAAAAATATTGGAATGGTGCTTTTCTTGCTCCCAATGCTGGGAGAACATCCACTAAATATGGTGTCCGTCGCTACTATAATGGTAAATTTGCCAAAGACTACTACCACCGTGGACAAGACTATGCAGGTGCAGCGGGTTCAACCGTAATTACCCCAGCCGCCGGACGAGTTGCTTTAGTGGGTAAAGTATCCCAAGGGTTCCGAGTTCATGGTAATGTAGTAGGCATTGATCACGGTCAGGGAATTATCAGCATTTTCATGCACCTAAGTCGTATTGATGTCAAAGAAGGTGATTTTGTGCAAGTAGGGCAAAAAATTGGTGCAGTGGGTTCAACAGGTGCATCTACTGGACCGCACCTACACTGGGGTTTGTATGTGAACGGACAATCTGTTGATCCATTACCGTGGAAATCTCAGAAAATTGATTAAGTTGTTGACCTGATTACTTTCTCAAGCCAAAATACCTGCATATAAATAGTACAATTTGGTAGAGTAATTAATTCAGTAACGTCAGTAACTCAGCCCTAAGCTGAGTTTCCCACTTACCGCGAAGTCTTATGATAACGGGGTACTTAAGCCCCTTATCTATCTATATATTTGAACTAATTCTGCTATTGTATTCTGGGTGATTGATAGCATTCCTATTTAATTTAGCTATCGGAAATTTTATGTTTCTATCCAGAAATACATACTTTTATGGTAACCGTTCAGGGGGGTAGAAGAGCGATCGTTAAAAAATTACCTCCAAAATGTGATAAATTCAGGACTTACGCAACTGGCACATTGGTAGGGTGCGTCAAATATCAACAATCTGTTTATTTGCAGGATTTATGCAGTCTGACGCACCCTACAACAGATTTTTGGTGTGACACTTGCGTAAGTCCTAAAATTAAGTGACATGGAACTAAATCGCGTCAATCACTTAGAACAGATACCTCCAGAAGATTGGGGTAAGACTCCAGCCAGCGTCAAGAAACTGGTGGAGGAAATGGCGCAGGAAATAGAACAACAGTCAAAGAAACTAACAGAAGTCCTGACAGTTCAAGAACAGCTATTAGAAAAAATAAATAGGAGTTCCGTTAACTCATCATCACCACCATCAAGTGACCCACCGGGATTTGGAAAAAAGCCTGTAAAACAAAAAAGCAGCAAAAAAAGAGGGGGTCAAGCAGGTCATAAAGGAAATAGCCGAGACTTATACCCAATCGAAGAATGTAGGGAAGTCATAGAACATCATCCCGAAGAATGTGTAAATTGTGGAGCTACCCTGACGGGAGTTGATACAAACCCCTATCGTCACCAGATAGTAGAAATTCCACCCATCAGTCCCATAGTGATAGAGCATCGTCTACATCAATTGACCTGTAAAGGATGTGGCACAAAGACCCGTGGGACATTACCAGAAGACGTGAATCCAAGTGGTTACGGAGTCAGAGTTGTAGCTCTAGTGGCACTGCTAAGTGGAGTCTATCGTCACAGTCACAGAATGGTACAAAGTGCGATGGCAGAAGTGTTTGGAATTTCAATATCGTTGGCAACAGTCAACAAACTCAGACTAGAAGCAAGTAACGCAGTGGCAAGTTGTGTAGATGAAGCCAAAGAATATATCCAAAATGCCCAAGTTGTTGGAGCAGATGAAACCAGCTTTAATCAAG
>NZ_AP018316.1:544428-551893 GCF_002368115.1 Dolichospermum compactum NIES-806
CCTTTTATGCCACGATCCTTCCACACTACCCAAAATGTTTTATGAGTATTGAAAAAATAGTAGAACAAGCTCTTGAAGATGGTCACTTGACACCGACAATGGAGGCAGAAGTTGGGCATATTTGCGACAACGTCTCAGAACTGTCAATTGAAGAATACATGGCTTTAGATCGCCTTATGGGTGCATTGTTGACCGGTGAAGTCGTGGCAGTACCTCGTAAACAATTTATCAACGTTATGGAAGAGTTGGTTCTGGGCAATGTCATTGCCAAGGTAGCAGAAATTGAAGTGACCAGCGAAAGTTCTCTAGATGTAGGAGATATAACTGCCTATGCTCTCAATAGGCTACCTCCTCTGTATGCAACGACAGAAGAAGGTGCGAAATATCAACGAGAAAGAGCTAAAACAGAACTTGATGCTTTAATATCTCAACAAGTCAGTGAAGCTATATCTCAGTATTTAGATAAACCTAGTTTCTTCCCAGAACGTCAAGCATTGAATAAGAACACTGGTAAGGAGGTTTTAACGCAAGTTACTACATTACTGCAAACTTATGCATCTAACTTTCAGGAAAAATAAATGACAATTGTCAGTTGTCAGTTGTGACCAATCCCCAAGCTCCAATTACGGTAAAAGCCATACAGTAAAAGACTTTTATTCCTGACTTCTGACTGCTTTCATATTTTTATTCACGTACTAATACTTCTGTACCTATATTTACTTGGCTATATAACATTCGGACATCAATATTACGCATTCTTAGACAGCCGTGAGAAACAGCCGCCCCTAGTAAATCAACATTTGGTGTGCCATGAAAGCCGAGTTGATACCGACCATCAGACCAAAAACCAATCCATCTATCCCCTAAAGGACTGTCTGGACCGCTCTCGAAAATAGCATTTGTAATGGGATGTCGCCAAATGGGGTCGTGTTCTTTGTGGATGATTTTAAAGTTGCCCGTTGGTGTTTCCCAGCCTTTTTTGCCGATAGCAATTGGATAACTAGCTATTATTTCATTATATTGAGAAACATAGACACGGCGATCGCTCAAATCTACAACTACTTGAGTTGTATTTGATACTGGTATTGATCCCTGAGAACTCTTAACCGGATCTGTAACTTGATCCTGACTTGACCTTTGTGTTCTCCAAACAGCAGCTTTTTGGGGAGAGTTAGGCACAGAAGCTGCAATTGCACTGTTGCCAATTTCCACCGCTGAACCCTGTGGATAAACCTCTGTGGATACAGACTGATTTAATTGTCCTGTTGTTCTCATATTGTGCCAATGGACAGCCAGAGATAAAATTGCCGTACCAAAACAGAGAAATATGACCATACTCGCTACAGATTCATTTCTTGCCATTGCCATCGCCTATTCATCGCCTATTATTTATCCCTGACACATCTGGCTAAAGGTGACTGATAATTGATCATTAAGTAAGTACCAGTCAAGTATTTAGTGGACATTTGCCAATCTGATCACCATCCCTAACTCTAACAAAAAGTTAATCCGTAGTCTTCTTTACCTTCTTTTTTCATACTTACTTGACGATGGAATAAAATGCTGAAAACTCCTTTCTATATATATTTCCGTGTTCCGATTATAAATCCGTCACCTTACCGAGGAACTTTTGATCTATAATCTAGTCTAATGGAAGGGAGTGATTTAACGCCAATCTGATCCATGAGTCAATCCATTAGTGTATCCTGGTCAACAGTGGATGCCACCTATCCAATAGCATCGGTGCAAGTTGACAAACTCTCAAACAACGATCTTATTTTGCGCTGTCAAGTCGGATTGCGTCCAGAACGTGCTGCCTTTTCAGAATTGTTACGTCGCTACCAGACTCAAGTTGATCGAGTTTTATATCATTTAGCCCCCGATTGGTCTGATAGAGCCGATTTAGCCCAGGAAGTTTGGATTCGTGTCTATAGAAATATTAACCGACTACAAGAACCTGCCAAGTTCCGGGGGTGGTTAAGCCGCATTGCCACAAATTTGTTCTATGATGAATTACGTAAACGCAAACGGGTCGCTAGTCCCTTATCATTAGATGCTCCCCGCACCTTGGATGATGGGGAAATGGATTGGGAAATTGCCGGTGATACGCCAAGTCCAGATGAGCAACTAACTACTAGAGAATTTTATGAACAGTTGCGAGAAGCGATCGCTGACTTACCAGAAGTTTTTCGGACTACAATTGTTTTAAGAGAAATTGAAGGCATGGCCTATGAAGAAATTGCCGAAATTACCGGAGTTTCCCTGGGAACTGTGAAATCTAGAATAGCCAGAGCCAGATCAAGATTACAAACTCAGTTACAAAGCTATCTAGATACATAATCTACACCATGTTTCCTCAATTCTATGGCAGATTTTAAGAAATATTAAGGACTGTCAACGAAAATATATATTTTCTGCCATTGAGAAGCCAAAATGAATCAACGGGTACTATAAATATGGAGAAGCGCGATTGTTTCGAGTTATTAAGTGCTTACCTGGACGGCGAAGTTACAGCTAGTGAACGCAGGCAAGTTGAAGAGTTGCTATTGACTGATGCCTCGATTAAATGCGTGTACAGGAGACTATTAAATCTTAGAAAAGGCTTGCATAACATCCCTGTTCCCGCCAACTCCCAGTCATCAGAAGCAACGATTAACCAAGTTTTAGTCCGTGTTAATCGCCGTTATCGCTTGAACTGGATGTTAGGTAGTGCAGCCGCAGTGGCTTGTATTTTGGGAGCAATATCTGGTTTGTTGCCCAGTAATTCCAGAATACTAGAAATGGCTACAACACAACCAACAGAATTAACACCAACAGCCGCAGATTCGCCCTTAATGGTGGCTTTAAATAACCCAGTTATTGAAATTCCCAAAACAGCAGTAGCTCCTAGCGAGAAGCCAGTTAACAACCTCAATTAATTAATAGCTAAACTGTCACCACTCCAGCAAGCATCAGTGAGTATACCTCCTAGCTGGTCAACTTTTTATGATGTCATAAAATACACCCAAACCAAATCTAAAAATGAGCCGTTTAGCTTACAAACCTCTATTTACTGGCGATTATAGAGGTTTTTTGATGTCGGTTGATTTCTAAACGAAACGTAAAAAGCAAGTTTGGCAAGAATTTTAGGTTGTAAGTGGAAGAATATCGAAAAAATTAACAGGACTTACGCAACTGGCACATTGGTAGGGTGCGTCAGATATCAACAATCTGTTTATTTGCAGAATTTATGCAGTCTGACGTACCCTACAACAGATTTTTGGTGTGACACTTGCGTAAGTCCTATTGATGTTTAGACTCCAAAGGTTGATAAGGATCTGTGACACTACTCATGTAAATTCTGGGAGGTTGTTTGGGATTTTTCCGATACCAAGTTTCTAATTCTTTTGCTAAAATTTCCGCAGCATTTTCTTTATAAATTACCCATTTACCCCAGTCTTGACGCATTTTAGGATTAGGGCTAAATGCAGCAGCATAGCAATAACTACAACCATATTGACAACCCCGATAAGGATTGAGGGTAAAGTCATAAGCAGCAATAAACCCAGTCGCTTTTGTTAGCAGTGATTTAGCATTTTGGGCGTAAACTGTAGTATCTCCAAATTTTTCGCGCACGCATTTTGTAGGAGTTTCGTAGCTATAACCTTCATACCTTGGTTTCGCCATATTTTAATATGTTATTTACTTGATAGATACTAAAAATGCTATTGAATACATTTAAATACAAGCACTGCTGATACACAAACGTATATTCACGTATTTTTCCGTTTTTTTCTAAACATAGAGAAAACGAAAGTTAGTATTTTGTGAAAAGATAAAATATCTCTATGAATATACTAATTAACTTTAATCTTTTTCAAATCGTAAACGTGCGAAAACTTCTACATAACTAGCGATATAAAGTCAAAAATATTTTCATACAGCACCTTTACGAATCATCTCAAATCCATATACATAGATATCCGCAAATTTATAGCGTTGATCTTTCTCGCGCAATTGAATAATACCGATTTCAGTTAAAAAAGAAGCAAATTCTTCAAAGTCTGCTATATCATGTGCTGATTCTTGCCATATGCTATGTAATTCTTCTTTAGGTAAAAGAGCTGGTTTCTGCTTGAGAGAGTCAAAAAATTTAGTCAAATGACGATATTCTTCTTTGATTTCATCACAACGTTTTTCTGATGCTTTTTTCAATCCCATTTCTAAAGATTTACTGCGTAATAAACGATCTGTTGGTGTTTGAATTGATGATTTTCCTTGATAGCTTAATTCTTGTTCTTTTGCACCTGTTAATAATATACTTAAACTACGAGGAAAAGTAGTACCACTAGAATCAGTTAATCTTTCATAAACCCATCTGGATAAATATTTAGCTTTGTCTCCTCTTCTGCGACGACTTCCCCAAAGCAATTCTAAAGCTTTATCAATTGTATCTTCAGTAGTTTGATCAATTGCATCTTCAGCAATAGGAGAAAATCTATTTACCAAATCCTTAAAATCTGGAGATTGTATTGATTGACGCAAAGCTAATCTTAAAAAGTCAACCCTAGTCCATTGTAAAATAATATCGCGTCCAGTAAAATGACTTTTATTGTCAAAAATTAAACGATTCCATATATCTTCTCTCAAGAAAATCTTAAATCTAATTTCTGTTAGGCGATTTGCATCACAAGATTGAACTAATTGAAATAATCCAGATAATGCTGATTGTCTTACTTCTCCTGCTTCAGGAAAATCTTCATCTAAATCATCATAAAGAAACCAGATTTTCTGAGATTTATTTTTGGCTTCTTCATGAATGATAATGTTAATGGTATCATTGACTATTTCACTTAGTATAGCGTTAGTAGATAATTCTAACAAAACTTGATTGTACTCAGATTGCCATTTTCCTTTAGGTAAATTATTGATAATATTTTTCAGTTCACTAAATTTTTCACCTTTCCTATTTTTAGGAAAATTACATAAATTTTCCTGATGACATCTAAGGAGTAAATAAGCTCTCCAGAAAGCCTCCCATGTGCCACCCTGCTGCTGTAAATTTTCATGAATAAATTGGAATTGTCCACGAGTCGGACGACTTTCCTGATATCTACCATGTGCAGACAAAAATACAGTATTATCTAATCTACCACGAGCTAGTTTTTGAGCATCACTTTTATATTTGAGAAAAAGCCAATATAGAGCAGTTTTACCTGTTCCTTTTCTACCTCTAATTAAACAAGTTGCATGATCTAAAAATTTCTCAAAATCATTGGTACGCTGGAATAGGAGGGTGAAATCCTGTTTTTGATCTGTATCCGCAGCATTTACTTCAGGAAATTGCAAGCTTTTGATAATTTTCCAGCGTGTTTCTGAATTAGTTAAAATATTTGTTCTGTCAATTTCATCAGTTTCTTCATCAATTAAATTGACAATTTTATTATAGTAATCTAGTAAGGCTCTTACAGGGTAATTATCAGCTAAAGCAATGGGTTGAAGATAGGGAATTACTAAAGGTTCTGGTAGTTCTAATGGATCATTATCATCTATTTCAAATTCTTCATCTGTGGATATTTTTATTTGATCTAGAAAAGATTTATAAATCTCGTTTACTTTGTCAAGTTTGCTAATATCAGGAACAGGAGAAAAAATAAAATTGATAGATAAATTTTTTAGAGTGTTTAGTGAGCGCAATAGTAATTCGATACCTTGTTTATTTTGTTCATTAGGAAAAAGAAAAATAATTGCTTCATCAGCAGCTTGAATTAATGATAAAGATCCCCATTGATTAATTCCTGTTCTGGAATCAATTAAAATAATATCTGGTTTTAATTGTTCGTAAATTTCCCGCTTGAAAACAGTCCAAAGATTTTGATCTCCATCAATAACAGTATTAGCATGAAGATCATCAACTTTAGAAATATAATCAAGACTAAGACAACCAGCAGGAACAACAAATAATCTTCCTTTAGCGTTTGGTATTCTTACTTCACCAAATATTTCAGTAATGGAAATATTCGGCTTTATTCCTTCTGGTAAATAGGAACGTTCATAAAAATAGTCAACAATTCCATATTTTGGTTGTGGTTGCAGGTTAAAAGCCGTACTTAGACCAGGTGCTTCTAAATCTAAATCTACAGCCACAACTTTACGTCCCCGCATTGCTAAAATCCAAGCAACATGAGTTAATGCTGTAGTGCGTCCTACTCCTCCTTTAAAGGAATAAAATGTTACTGTTCTGGGTAGACTAAGTTCGCGCTGAGGTGCTGTTGCTTGGTTTTGTGGGTTTGCTGCTTGGATAGCTAAATCTTGCCAAGTATGTATTGATGCTGGATCAAAAATCTGTGGTGGTGAAATATTAAGTGATTCAGCTTCTTGAAGTGTATATAGTGAGAGAAAACCAGGAGATAAATGAGGAACTTGTGATTGAAGTAAGTTAGAAATTTGTTCTTTACGTTGAGGAATAGATAAACTTATAAAGCGATCGCTTACAATAGTTAAATTTAATAAACCAGATGTAGAAATATTTACATCAACCCATTCTTGTGAATTCTGTACATACTCGGTTTTAATCTGCTGTTTTAGCAAAGACTGCCAATTTTCCTGCATTTGATCACCTCTTTAAAGTGTAGCGATTTGCTCCTGTAACCAACGAATAAGGTTCTGATATGCGTCGAACCAAAGTTGATAACTTTCATCATTAGGCTCAAGTCCAGAATAGCGCAAATCTATGAAATGTTGGCTCATTGGGTTCTCAACTGTGTTGAGCCATTCCATAACATCTGGAAACCTTTCAATTCTAGATCGAAGTCGATTATGTCGTCTCAACGCCTCATCGTATTTGTGTCCCGGATTTTTGATTGTATGTCCAGGATTATTAGAACTTGTTTTCCATTCTCGACTCGCGCCATTTGGTAAAGTAGCAAAAATCATCGCTTTTAATAAACATTCGATGGTTACACCACCAAAGTGCATAGCCCCAACTTTCCTTACAGGATGCAGTGTTTCAGTATCAGTATGGCGCTCCATAAAAGCTGCCTGGTAATCTTCCATACTTGTTAGACTTAAAATTCAAGCTTTATCAGTATATTATTAAATTAGGATTTTTAAGCTAAAAATTAAGCATTAACAACAAAAAACAGCCAACCCTTTCCAGAAACAGCGATTATTCAAACTCGAATGGCAAACACCCAAGATTATTGGGAAAGAATTGATTAGAACTAAATAGGAGGCAGGTATGGCGTGGATATTTAGTTTATCAGCAGAGTGTGGCTCTGATGAAAACAGTGCTAAGAAATTTGCTCAATATTTTGGGGAAATAAGAGGGTATCAATGGTTACTTTTGAAGTCTACTATATATGTGTGTCGGTAAGTTGAATTGAAACTGGATATTCTCTCCGCGCCTCTGCGCCTCTGCGTGCAAGAAAAAACAGCCACCTCCGTAAAGGAAGCAGCCGTTTTCAAACTAGTGAATTACAGAGAA
>NZ_AP018316.1:553010-556981 GCF_002368115.1 Dolichospermum compactum NIES-806
CTTCTTGTCCATCATTTCGGTTTCGGTAGCTGCACCAACTTTAACTACAGCTACACCACCGGACAATTTAGCCAAACGCTCTTGCAGTTTTTCTTTGTCGTCTTCTTCTCCTAACACTTTTTCTACTAAACACCGTCGTGTTAAAGATTGTATAATTTGCAAAAATCTAGCATTTGATAATTCAATATCAGCAGGTTTTTGGGAAATATCTATAGGTTCATTTTGTGTGGATAACCAGTTAATAACCTTATTTTCTAATTCTGATAAACGCTCTAAATGATTTTCTAAAAGTGCTTCTATATCTCCCAAAAATATCTAACGGGATGACGAAATAGTCTAAACATCTTATCAGGTAAAGATTGTACCGATTTATGGTAAAAAGAGATAGACCTACTTTTTTTTATATTGGATTATATGCTCAGACTTGGGTTAATTTCATAGATAAGTAGGTGAACACAATAAAACCAAACTGTGTAAAGAAATGTAAAATCGCCCAAACCATCTTCACTCTTGCCTCTTGCCTCTTGTCTTTTGCCTTGCCATAACGACAATTTTCAACACCAACCTACTTAATTGTGGGGAATTAGTTAGGTCATTATTGAGATTATCTCCTAATAAACAGAAGTATTATCAACAGGGTGAGAGAGCTATGCACCTTATTTTATCAGTATCTTAACTACTTTTGTCCTCCGGTCAGAGTAATAACTCTAATGACAATCAAAATTTAGAGAAATCTGTTCAAGAACTTTATCGTCGGTTAGAAGAAAAAGATGGTCAAATTGAACAATTACAACAACAAATCAATAAATTACAAGAAAAAATAGAGTTAAAAAATAAATAATTTGCATTTGTTGTGTGATCATAAAATAGCTCAGTAAGTTTTCTGAATTGAAAATTCATACAATTTTATCTTGATTGCGAATTATCTAAAATCTGATCATATTAATTCCGTTTTAACTACGAATGTGGTATAATAAGACTAACTCAACTTTTCCTATAAAAAATCTTATGCCATCACCTAAGATTATTGAACTTGAACAAATATTGCAAACTTATTCCATTGAAGATAAACAATGGTTATTACAACAATTAATTGAACAACTGGGATTAAATAATCAAGAAAAACCACCAGTAGATTATAAACAACAAGCAAAAGAGATTATTGCAGAAACTATCAGTGAAGTTTTAGCTTTATCCAACGACTGCGAAGAGGAAGTTTGGCAAAAATTTTATGCAGCCAGTGAAAGAATATCGGCAAAATTAAATGAATCGGATTTATTATAATGTCTTTTCAAAAATTTGATTCACCAATACTTTTAGTCATTTTGGATACATCTGTTTTTATCTCAGCTTTACTGAGTAAAAACCCGAATAGTGCGCCTTGTAAAATTATTATATACTGGCGAGAAGGTAGATTTAACCTAGTAATTTCTCCACAACTATTAGAGGAATTAGTTGAAAAATTATTAGCAAAAAATATTGATAAAACTGATATTAAAGATATTTTAACAGCCATTTTTTATACGGCAATTAAAATTCAAGGTACTTATGAAGCGACAATCTTGGATAATATTGATCCTAATGATAATATGTTTTTAGCCGCAGCTTATGAAATTAGTGCTGATTATTTAGTTTCTCTTGATAAAAAACATATTCTTCCATTAAAACATTATCACGGAACACAAATTTTATCACCCGATTTATTTATCAGGATATTAGATAAATAAAATCAGTATATTGTATGTTGTGTGAAATTTTATCAAGAGCATTTTGAATAATATTAGTATCTAATAAATAACCCATTTAACCTCGTTTTACAGATTCATCAAAAATTTGCATTTGCTCTGGAGTGAAATCATTTAGCATTCCTGAAACTAAATGTAAAGATAAAATTATTTTAATCCGTTTCGTTAATTTTTCCTCAGAGATACTATTAACATCAGGAACAGCGACAGGATCAAAAGTACGATTAATTACTTCCAGCATTTTTTCTTTATCTAAGTTTTCTTGATAAAGAGGATTATTGTCAATTAGAGTTTTGAAAATTTCGGTTAATTTTTGATAATTAGATTGATGATTAATAATTTGAGTCATAGTTAAACCTCCTGAAAATAATATAGTTGTTGGATAAGCTAAATCCTATTATAACAGCTACAATATCTCTGAGAAGTATCGTTATAATAGCATTCTTTAATTTATCATATTTTCATAAAAAATAATTATCGTTACTAAAAACATACATACTATGTTAATATATAAATTGTTTGTTGATATTAATAGCTAAAAATGTCTACCACTATTAAGTTTATTGATTTATTTGCAGGGATTGGGGGAATGAGATTAGGCTTGGAAAAAGCTTGTAAATCTTTAGGAATTCACAGCGAATGTGTTTTAACTTCCGAAATTAAATCTACAGCAATTAAAGTTTATCAACAAAATTTTAATGAAGATAAAATCTGGGGTGATATCACTGAAATATCAAGTCAAAAAATACCTGATTTTGATATTTTATTAGCTGGATTTCCCTGTCAACCTTTTAGTAGTGCAGGAACAAGACAAGGATTTTTAGATACTAGAGGAACTTTATTTTTTGAAATTGAACGTATTTTACAAGATAAATCACCTTTTGGATTTTTATTAGAAAATGTTGAAGGTTTAGTTCAACATGATGACGGTAGAACATTAACAACTATTGTAAATAAATTAGAACAATTAGGTTATTAGGTTAAATGTGATGTTTTGAATGCTAGAGATTTTGGTGTTCCTCAAGATAGAAAAAGAGTTTATATAACTGGAACTAAGACAAACCCTATTTCTTTAAATTTTCCTAGAAATAATAAATCTGTATTATTAAACATTTTAGAAACAGGTTGTCCGACGTTACAAACAAATTTTGTAAAGAAATTATTAGCACAATATTCTCTTGATGAACTTTATGGTAAATCTATTAGAGATAAAAGAGGAGGAGAAGATAATATTCACAGTTGGGATTTAGAATTAAAAGGAAATGTTAGTACAGAACAAAGAGAATTACTAAATTTATTACTAAAACAAAGAAGAAGAAAAAATTGGTCTGCTAAAAAGCGTATTCAGTGGATGGATGGAATACCCTTAAGTTTAGATGAAATTGAAACTTTTTATCAACATAAAAATTTAAAACAAATATTAGATGATTTAGCAAATAAAGGTTATTTAAAATATGAACATCCTAAAGATATTCAAGCAGTAGTAAATAAAGATGGTAAAACAGTAAAGAAAAGAGAATATAGACTTGATTTACCAAAAGGCTATAATATTGTAGTTGGTAAACTCAGTTTTCCGATTAATAAAATACTTAATCCTCATGATATTGCCCCAACTTTAGTAGCTACGGATATGCAGAGATTAGCAGTAGTTGATGGTAAAGGGTTAAGATGTTTAACAATTAGAGAGGGATTAAGATTATTTGGTTTTCCTGAAGATTATCACATTAATTTACCTATCAATAAAGCATTTGATTTATTGGGAAATACTGTAGTAGTTACTGTGGTAAGAGAAATTTCGGAAAGAATAGTTATTCAAAAAATGCTGTCAGTTCCCAATCAAGTCTACGTTCTAAGTAGATAAAACTAATAATCCTTCTACAGAATTTATAATTCCACTTGTGTATGATCCCAATAATTATTTTTAACCTTTTCAAGCCAATTATCGCTATCTTCTTGCGTTATACGATACTGCATAAGAGTGTCATATAAAGCTGTTACAAAATCTAATCTAGACTGAAAGGGTTTATATTTATTTCTTGCAAAGTACCAAGCAACAGGTCTAATATTATAAATTACATTTCTTTTAGCTTGACATCTATAGGACTTACGCAAGTGTCACACCAAAAATCTGTTGTAGGGTGCGTCAGACTGCATAAATCCTGCAAATAAACAGATTGTTGATATTTGACGCACCCTACCAATGTGCCAGTTGCGTAAGTCCTGATC
>NZ_AP018316.1:557700-558358 GCF_002368115.1 Dolichospermum compactum NIES-806
TAATGGGATATTTTTCAGACTTTCCTGTAATTTCCCAAATTTTCTTTAGCCAAACTTCTTTGATTTGAAATTTGTAATTATTTATATCATAAGAAAATATTAAATAATCAGCATCTAACCGATATGCTTGCTTAGTCAAAGAATCACAATAAGCTTCAAAGTTTGCTACATCAAAATTAGGTGAAGAATAAAAAGTTTTGATTTCTAATAAATCTTTAGTATTTGAATCTTCATCTAGTAGAAAATCAGGAAACTCTTGGCTATTTTGTTTTATTCTAAACTTAATTCCTTGTTGTCTCATCCATTCAGCAAGCCATTCTTGAAATAAATCTCCAACGGCACTTTTCTCATTTATTTTGATAGATATGTTAAGAAAATCAAAAGTAATATCCCCTTGATTCTTGGTAATTTGATTTTCTATCAATAAAGTATAAATTTCATTAGCTTTGGTTAGCATCTAGTTTCCATTAATTAAAAAATTATCAATTAGCAACGCAATTGCCACACTGAAATACAAAGTATCCCATAAGTATAAAAATTATCTTTTTCTTAAGGTTAATTTTATAATTAAAGACTAAAAATTAACCATTAACAACAAAAAACAGCCGCCTCCTTGCGGAAGCGGCCATTATTCAAAAGTAGGAAAACTACGAAAAGA
>NZ_AP018316.1:558383-585241 GCF_002368115.1 Dolichospermum compactum NIES-806
TTTCTTGTCCTTCATTTCGGTTTCGGTAGCTGCACCAACTTTAACTACAGCTACACCACCGGACAATTTAGCCAAACGCTCTTGGAGTTTTTCTTTGTCGTAGGAAGATTCGGTTTCTTCCATCTGACGACGGATTTGTTCGCAACGAGCTTTGACACCAGCTTCATTACCTTCAGCCACAATTGTGGTGCTGTCTTTGGTAATGGTAATGCGACGAGCTTTACCTAAGCTTTCTAGCTTGGTTGTGTCTAGTTTCAAACCAGCGTCTTCGGTGACAAGTTGACCACCAGTTAAGACAGCGATATCTTCTAGCATAGCTTTACGGCGATCGCCAAAACCAGGAGCTTTTACAGCAGCCACGTTGAGGACACCGCGTAAACGGTTAACTACCAAGGTTGCCAAAGCTTCTTTTTCGATGTCTTCAGCAATAATTACTAAAGGACGACCGGAACGAGCTACTTGTTCGAGGACAGGAACTAAATCTTGTACCAAAGCAATCTTCTTGTCGGTTAACAAGATGAAAGGCTCATCAAAAACGGTTTCCATCCGTTCTGCATCGGTAGCGAAGTAAGGAGAAATATAACCCTTATCAAAGCGCATCCCTTCGGTGATTTCTAATTCTGTGGTCATAGACTTCCCTTCTTCTAGGGAAATTACGCCTTCTTTGCCCACCTTGTCCATAGCTTGAGCAATCATGCTACCGACTTCTTCATCGTTACCAGCAGAAATTGCTGCAACTTGTGCAATCGCCTTAGAATCTTCTACAGGGCGAGCGTGTTCAGCAATTCTTTCTACTAAAAACGCAGATGCTTTATCAATACCGCGCTTCAATAAAATTGCATTAGCACCGGCTGCAACGTTCCGCAAGCCCTCTTTAACGATAGCATGAGCCAAAACGGTAGCTGTGGTTGTACCATCACCAGCAGCGTCATTGGTTTTAGAAGCAGCTTGACGAATTAGAGCTACACCAGTATTTTCGATATGGTCTTCTAATTCAATTTCTTTAGCGATGGTGACACCATCATTCACGATTTGTGGTGCGCCGAATTTCTTCTCTAGAACCACGTTACGACCCTTTGGACCAAGGGTAACAGCTACAGCTTCAGCCAGAATATCAATACCACGCTCTAGAGCGCGACGGGCGTTTTCGTTGTAAATAATGCGCTTTGCCATAATAAGTCTAAATCCCGGTAGTAAATTAATTAAATTTTGCGAAAAATCGGTGAGTGGTGAACAGGTAATTAGGAAAAACTCCTTACCTATCAACCAATCCCAATTAGTTAACGATCGCTAAAATGTCTTTTTCAGAAAGGAGTACATACTCATCTGTACCCAACTTGATATCAGTGCCAGCGTACTTGGAGTACAACACTTTATCGCCAACATTAATATCCATTGTTTGACGAGTACCGTCGTCATTGCGCTTGCCAGGTCCAACAGCGGCGATTTCGCCTACTTGGGGTTTTTCCTGAGCATTATCGGGCAAATACAAACCGCCTGCGGTTTTTTCTTGAGGGGCACTCACTTTGATGAAAACGCGATCGCCCAGGGGCTTAACGGTGGAAACGCTTAGAGATACAGCTGCCATACAAAATTTTTTGCTAAATTAGCACTCTCGACTCATGAGTGCTAATTTAGCTTTATCTGGGACTCAATAGCAATCATGGCTTGTGTACGGGTTTCCGAACTAAGATTAGGGTGGCGATACTTAAGTGCAAATATCCAATTATTTTAGTTGTCAGGGTTTGTTGCGTAAGTAATGAATATTTTGATATGGACAACTTTATTTGCAAACTTGGGAAATTGTTATAGAACTGTAATCAGGGATCTACTCAATGAGTAACATCACAAATATCCACAAACAGTCGTCTCATCCCTAAAACTACTAGGGAACAGGGAACAGGGAACAGGGAACAGGTGAGATTACCAATTACCAATTACCTATTGCCCAAAACAGATAAATGCTCAATTCTGTTACAAATCGGCTAGTCTAGAACTTGGTAATGCTGTTAACAAGGACTGGGAGAGCGATCAACCCATCAGTTAACACATAGTTATTCCATAGGCATCTTCACAGCCCAAGTCAAAAACTTGCGTGTTTGTTGTTCTAGAACGATAATAGTAGTTTACCTAGATGGGGTCTGGTATCGCCAATTAAATCCAGAAGTCATTAGAGTAGGTCATCCAAGACCAGTAGATTGGCAACGAGTATGGTGAGGAAATCTATATTTTTAACCCATGCTTGGCCAAAACATTCCCCGGTTGATTTTGAACCTCCAAATAGAGGCTTCACATCCGAAGGATAAGTAAAGCAGCAGTATACCAATGAAAGTGCGGGCGAGTTTTGAGCTAGGGTCGTCTTGAAAAAATACTGACTTGTGATCCACAAGGACAATAATTTTATCAGGGTTTTTAGCCGGCAACTTTCAAATGGATCTATAATAGCGCATTATAAAGACTACTGCTATACGTATCCTTACTAGACTTTTTCCATTCACTTGCAAGTCTGTTGAAAGTAACTAACACTTTTAAGACTTCGGGGAGTTAAAGTAAGTTAAGTGGGAAAAAAGACAACATCCAAAGTCATCCACCATACGGGATAACTATATCAATACCTTAATGGATCGAAGCGCGAGAAGTGCCACTGTTATGAAAGAACCCAGCATGAAAGACCACAAACGACTTCTACTTATTGATGATGACCCTAACCTCATCTTGCTGGTGAAGGATTACTTAGAGTTCCGGGGCTACGAAGTCATCACGGCTGCAAATGGCTCAGAAGCTCTGGATCTTCTCGAAACCGAAGTTCCAGATATGATCATCTGTGACGTGATGATGCCGGAAATGGACGGATACACTTTTGTCGAAGAAGTCCGCAAGACTGAACGAACTAGTTGGATTCCCGTTCTTTTCCTCTCAGCTAAAGGTCAAAGTGCAGACCGAGTTAAGGGGTTAAATAAAGGTGCTGACGTATATATGATCAAGCCCTTTGAACCTGAAGAACTCGTAGCACAAGTAGAATCCTCACTCAAGCAAACTGTGCGTTGGAAAGAACATCAAACCAAGGGCGGGGACAACGGTTCTCGTATCCAAGTTCCTTTCGATGTCCAGTTAACCCCAACAGAACTGAAAGTAGTCCAGTTCGTCGCTAGGGGTTTAGCAAACCGCGAAATTGCTGAAGAATTAAATGTCAGTCAGCGGACTGTTGAAAGCCATGTGTCCAATATGTTGGGCAAAACCAATCTCCACAACCGTACTGAATTAGCACGTTGGGCGATTGAAAATCAAATGGCTTAAACAATTTTAGATTTTGGATTTTGGATTTTGGATTATTTATCTAAGGTCTAAAGTCCGAAATTTATCATCGTGGATTGGGAAGAAATTACACTGGAGTCAGAAAATCTACATCTTCATAAAGTTGCGTCATTGTTCCCGCAAAATTAATGTTGTGTAATTGAAATGAAGTTTCTGTTCCCACATAAGACTGTAATACACAAAGTCCAGCTTCAATCCCATATTCCGCACTTCACAATGTAGTATCCATCTTTTCAAGAATTATTCCTAACAAGGGTTAAATTGTTCAATATTAATACCTAAAATGATGGATAAAATATGTGTTTTATTAAACGATAAAAAATAAAATTATGGAAATATTCACGTATTACAAAATGAAGTGCGGAAAGCGGGTTCAATTTCTCGGTTTTTTCATATTAATTAAAATATATTCTTGTAAAGTTTCTATAAATCTATTTAATACTGACAAGAGGACTTTTTAAACATCCTCTAAATTAGGCATATACAATAAATTATAGAACCAAAAAATTAGTTTATACTCAACACGGCTTAATTATTCGATTCTATCGGTAGGGATTTAGCACTGCTAAACCCCTACACATACAGGTTTTTCGTAATCTTATAAAAGTCCATTTCCCAACCGTGTTTAGTTTAATTAAATCAAGTTGCAGAATTAAATGAAAAGTTATTTTACCAAAAAAGTAATAATTCTCGTTGCTGCCATAAAATCAGGATACCACTGAACATAACAAAGGATATAACCAGTTGCCGGAATTGTTTTTCACTGATTTTCTGGAGAACTAAATGTCCCAACCAGTTACCAGGTAAAGCAGCTAAACCAAGGACAATTCCATAACCAATATATGGTAATTTGAAAGCACCAAAAAAACCATAGACAACAACTTTAACTAGATGAACAATTACTCGATTTGTTGCCTGAGTTGCTAGTAATTCTTCTTTTTGTAAGCCATAGTTAATATAAAGTGGAGCTAATACAGGACCCATACTCCCTATCAAACCAGAGAAAAAAGCATAAACAAAACCTGTTGGAAGAAAATACCAAGCTTTGACTGGGAAAGATTTTTCTTCATTCTTGAAAAAGTAACTAGCTGCCGAAAAAATCAGAAATATGGCAACTAAAATACTTAACCAATCTAATTTAAGTTTTGTCAGTGTAAAAGCTCCTAAAATTCCGCCGAAGATTGCTCCGGGTAACTCCCATTTAACGATATCCCAATTAATTTTTTGCCAATACACAAATACTCGTTCACTGTTACCAAATATGCCACTAATAGTAATAACAGGTGCAATAGCTATGGCTCCTAAAAATGTCCCAACGATGGGCATGAGAATTAATGAACTCCCACCACCTGCTAGTAAACTGATAAACCAGCCAATAATGCCAGCTAATGCCAACCAAAATATTGTCATAAATTGTTGAATAATATGTTAAACCGGATAAATCAGGTGCTTAATTTTTACTCTACCCTATAAATGATTGATAACTCTCAGACGATACAAGGTTGGCATGGTCAACTTAACCTAGTCTATGGTCATCGCCAAGATTCCACTCAGTTAATTTATAACCACCATCAAGCCCCATTTAAGGTACAACGCCCTTTTTACCCGGAAGGACAAGAAATTTGCCATAGTGTGATTTTACATACTGCTGGGGGGATTGTGGGGGGTGATCGCCTATCCTCTGATATTCACCTCCAACCCGATACAAACGCTTTGATTACTACAGCCGCTGCTGGTAAAATATACCGTAGTAATGGCTTACCAGCAAGACAAACCGTAAATATCCAAGTTGATACTCATGCTTGTTTAGAATATTTACCCCAAGAAACGATTTTATTTAATGGTGGGATTTATCGGCAAGATTTACGGGTAGAACTAGCTACGGATGCCAGTTATTTAGCTTGGGAAATTACACGGTTTGGACGGAGTGCTAGGGGTGAAAAATTTGTACAGGGAGAAATGCGATCGCACACGGAAATTTGGCAAAATGGGATGCCATTATGGATTGATAGACAAATCGTTCCCGGTAGCGAAAAAGTGTTTCACAGTCCTCATGGTTTAAGAGAAAATCCCGTTGTTGGTAGTTTTATTGGCGTTGGTTTTCCCATATCCCCAGAAATCATCAATCAAGCACGTTCTTTAATTATTCAAAACTCTGATGCTGGGGTAACTCGCTTACAACATGGATTTTTGTGCCGATATCGTGGTAATTCTACATCAGAAGTCAGAAGTTGGTTTACAAATATTTGGCAAATATTACGAGTATCTTGTCTAAATCGTGGTAATTGTATTCCTAGAGTATGGCAAATATAGAACAAAAGACCGAGATCCCCAACTTCTGATATTATATTAATTAATAATTTATTTGCAAAATTAACAAGAAGTCGGGTATCTTAATTATTCAATTTTGGCAAATTTACAGGAGAAAAACGTGCAGCTTACACCTCAAGAAAAAGATAAATTATTAATTTTCACCGCTGCTTTAGTCGCAGAGAGACGCAAAAACCGAGGTTTAAAATTAAATTATCCCGAAGCAATTGCCTTTATTTCTGCGGCGATTTTGGAAGGGGCAAGAGATGGTCAAACTGTAGCAAATTTGATGAGTTACGGCACAACATTATTAACTCGTGATGATGTCATGGAAGGGATTCCCGAAATGATTCATGATGTTCAAGTAGAAGCCACATTTCCTGATGGGACAAAGTTGGTAACTGTACATAATCCAATTCGTTAGAAAAGATTAAAATAGGAGAAATTACAAATCAAGTAAAAACGATATGAGATTAAAATCAGTTAATATCCAAGGTTATCGCCCTTTCAAAAATTTTCAAGCACCATTACAACCACTAGAAATTATTGTTGGTGCTAATGGTGCAGGGAAATCAAGTTTTTTTGAATTTCTCAAATTTTTGCGAGATAGTCTTTATTATGAGATCCCACCAGAAATTATTTCTGGTTCTATTGGTCAGCAGATTTTTCATATTCCAGGGCCAGCTAAGTTTGAATGGGATATAGAAATTGATACAGGTCGTCCAATTGGTATTAGATATCTAGGAGAACTTATGGGTCCGGTTGGTCGAACTCAAGTTTCCTATGAAAGAGTAGAATCATCTAAACCTTTTAGTGATAGATACAGTAGTCCATACATATATATGGATATTCAAGGTAATAAAGGTGTAATTAGAGAACCTGGCGAAAAAGGATTTACAACATTAACATCAGATAAATTAACACAAGATATTGCTTTAAAGCGTTCTAATCAACTGACTCTAAATACAATGACAAATCCATCACTGGAAGCTTTATATAACTTACGTGAATATATTCGTGATTGGAGGTTTTATAGTTCTTTCAACATAGCAAATCAGAAAATTCGTCAATCAGTTCCCATTGAACAAGAACCAATTTTACATGAAAATGCACGTAATTTAAGTTCAGTTCTTTTTTCTTTAATGACTGAACATAGACCAGCATTTGATGAATTGCAACAACATTTACGTTCTGTAATTCCTGGTTTTAAAGGTTTAACAGTAAAAGCACGTGGTGGACCAGGAGAAGTTATAGCTTTTTGGCAAGAATCAGGTGTTGAGGATGAGTTAAGTCTTGCTGACTTATCAGATGGAATTTTGCGGTTAATTTGTTGGATTTGTTTATGTGTACACCCGAATCCACCATCTTTAATTTGTATAGATGAGCCAGACCAAGGTGTTCATCCTCGTACATTACCTGTTTTGGCTGCTTTATTTGAAAAAGCCTCTGAACGCACTCAAATTTTATTAGCAACGCATTCATCTTATTTCCTGACACAGTTTGATATTTCTCAAATTGCTGTCCTCAGAAAAGAAAAAGGGGAAGCAAAATTTATTAAACCTGGAAATTCTCCGGTATTAATTGATATGCTTGATGATTTTGGTGCAGATGAATTAGAACAATTACACCGTAGCGATGAATTAGAGAGACTTCCATGAGAGTTGAAATTTATGTAGAAGGTACATCTGATAAATATGCAATGGAGGCACTATTAGAACCTTTAATTTACCAGAAATTACAGCAGGGTATTAGTATCAAATTTTTTGCAGTTAAGGGAAATGATAATGATAAAGGAGGAGATGCTAAGAAAGATTTATTGACAAAAATTCCAACCAAAGCAGTCAATATTATCTGTAATCAGTCGGAGTCAATTGTGGTAGTCATGCCAGACCTATATCCCAAAAATAGAGGGTTTGAACATGAAACAATTCAAGAGCTAGAAAATGGTGTTTTAAATAATTTTAATCAGGTATTAGAGTCTAAAGGAATTAATGACAATCGCTTAAAAGAGCGGTTTAGAATTTTTTGTTTTAAACATGATTTAGAAGCCTTAATTTTAGCTGCTGAATCCCAACTAATAAATGTACTTGGTGTTAATTCTCTTTCTGTAACATGGACAATACCAGTTGAAGAACAAAATCACAATATTCCCCCGAAAGATATTGTAGAAAAAATCTTTCGAGAATGTGGTAAGAAATATAAAGGTTCTGTGAATGCACGCAGAATACTAGAAAATGCTAGATATCAAGATATAGCCGAACTATGTCCGCAAGCTTTCAAACCATTTGTGGAATTCTTAGAAAATTTGTAAATTAGGAAAAACTAAATTATGATACCAGGTGAAATCATCACACCAGCAGGTGAAGTAGAATTAAATGCAGGTCGTACCACGACTAAATTAGTAGTAGCAAATACGGGAGATAGACCAATTCAAATAGGCTCACATTTTCACTTTTACGAAGTCAACACAGCTTTACATTTTGACAGAGAAAAAGCGCGAGGAATGCGATTAGATATTCCCGCAGGTACAGCCGTCAGATTTGAACCAGGAGACGGAAAAGAAATAACATTAATTCCCCTAGTTGGTAGTCGTAAAATCTACGGCTTCAACAACAAAATTAACGGAAACCTCTAAAATTCTCTCTGCGCCTCTGCGACTGAAGCGTGATAAAAAAAGGATAATATATGAGTTACAAAATGCACCGCCAAGCCTACGCCGATACCTTCGGACCAACAGTAGGAGACAGAATTAGATTGGCCGACACCGAACTATTTATAGAAGTGGAAAGAGACTTTACAAACTACGGTGATGAAGTTAAATTTGGTGGCGGAAAAGTCATCAGAGATGGGATGGGACAATCACCTATTTCTAATCAGGATGGGGCTGTAGATTTAGTGATTACAAATGCTTTAATTCTCGATTGGTGGGGAATTGTTAAAGCAGATATTGGCGTTAAAGATGGCAAAATTTACAAAATTGGTAAAGCCGGCAATCCCTATATTCAAGACAATATAGATATTATTATTGGACCAGGAACAGAAGCTTTAGCCGGTGAGGGAATGATTCTGACTGCGGGGGGAATTGATACCCACATCCATTTTATCTGTCCCCAACAAATTGAAGTCGCTATTGCTTCCGGTATTACTACCATGATTGGTGGTGGTACAGGCCCAGCTACGGGAACAAATGCCACAACTTGTACCCCCGGACCCTGGAATATTTATCGAATGTTGCAAGCTGCTGACGCATTCCCTGTCAATTTGGGATTTTTGGGTAAAGGTAATACTAGTCAACCTCAAGGGCTAATAGAACAAATTGAAGCCGGAGTGATGGGGTTAAAACTCCATGAAGATTGGGGAACAAATCCTGCCACGATTGATACTTGTTTGACCGTTGCTGATGAATATGATGTGCAAGTAGCAATTCACACTGATACTTTAAACGAAGCCGGCTTTGTGGAAGATACAATTGCCGCTTTTAAACATCGTGCTATTCACACCTACCATACGGAAGGGGCTGGAGGTGGTCATGCACCGGATATTATTAAGGTTTGTGGACAAAGTAACGTTTTACCATCTTCCACTAATCCTACCCGTCCTTACACTGTTAACACTCTAGATGAACATTTAGATATGTTGATGGTATGTCATCACTTGGATGCGGCTATTCCTGAAGATGTATCTTTTGCTGAATCCCGTATCCGTCGAGAAACGATTGCTGCGGAAGACATTCTTCACGATTTAGGCGCGTTTAGTATGATTGCTTCCGACTCACAAGCAATGGGCCGTGTCGGTGAGGTAATCATTCGGACTTGGCAAACGGCACATAAAATGAAAGTGCAACGGGGAAGTCTTGCTGGTGATAGTCATGCCGATAATTTACGAGCTAAACGTTATGTTGCTAAATATACAATTAATCCGGCAATCACTCATGGTATTTCTGAATATGTGGGGTCAGTAGAAGCGGGAAAATTAGCGGATTTGTGTTTGTGGAAACCTGCTTTTTTTGGTGTCAAACCGGAAATTGTGATTAAAGGCGGCATGATTGCTTGGTCACAGATGGGCGATGCTAATGCTAGTATTCCTACACCCCAACCTGTGTATATGCGACCGATGTTTGGCAGTTTTGCTGGTGCTAGAAATGCGACATCATTAACTTTTGTGTCTCAAGCTGCTTTGTCCAGAGAAATTCCTCAACAATTAGAATTAAGAAAATTAGCGATCGCAGTTTCAGGAACTCGTCAAATTACTAAGCGAGATATGAAATTAAATGATGCTTTACCCGAAATTGAAGTAGATCCAGAAACCTACGAAGTTCGCGCCGACGGTGAATTATTAACTTGTGAACCAGCAACAGTTTTACCGATGGCACAAAGATACTTTCTGTTTTAGAAACCCTCCAATTTGAGAATTATTTTATTTCCCAAATTTTGAGTTTCTAATCAACATTTAAGATATCACGGCTGATAATCTAGCAAGAGGGTTTGTATTAAAAAACCGAGGAATTAAAATTGAATATACTAGAATTTTCCTTACTGGTTTGGCTAGGATCATTTAGTGCCGGCTTAGTCGGAGCATTAACTGGCTTAGGTGGTGGAGTTGTCATAGTTCCCTTATTAACTTCCGTGTTTGGAGTTGATATTCGCTATGCTATTGGTGCATCACTAGTGTCAGTTATTGCTACATCACTAGGTTCAGCTTCTACTTATATTAACAAAGGCTACGCCAATCTGCGTTTGGGAATGTTCCTGGAGGTAGCGACGACTATTGGCGCTCTTGTTGGTGCTTTACTAGCAACTCATATCACCGTAAAAATACTCTCTTTAATTCTGGCGATTGTGCTAATCTATTCAGCATACTTATCTCAACGACCCAGACCAGAACAAGCAGAAATTGGTTTACCAGACCCTTTAGCAGAATATCTCCAGCTTCATGGTACTTATCCTACGGCTGATGGTATAGTCTCTTACCAAGTTCACTCTTTACCTGCTGGATTTAGCATTATGGTAGTAGCAGGAGTGCTTTCTGGTTTACTGGGGATTGGTTCGGGAGCATTCAAGGTATTGGCAATGGATCAGGCTATGCGCCTCCCATTTAAAGTTTCCACTACCACCAGCAATTTCATGATTGGTGTCACAGCCGCAGCTTCAACAGGTGTTTATTTAACAAGAGGATATATAGATCCAGGTTTATCTATGCCCGTCATGTTAGGAGTGTTACCCGGTGCTTTTTTGGGAGCGAGAATCTTAATCGGCGCGAAAACCCAAATTTTGAGAATTATTTTCAGCCTTGTACTAGTAGTAATGGCGTTAAAAATGATCTATAACATTCTAATGGGAGGACTGTAATTATGTATAAATTAAATTCTGGTTTTCGTTGGACTTGCACAACACAAATAGAAACAGAAGTTGGAACTTTCACTTTTGAATTGGCAGAACAGAATTCTCATATTCAAGAGTTAGAAAAACAGCGACTTAATCATGGAGTACAAATAAATTATCAGAGTGAAATTGTTAGTCATCTAATACTGACGAAATCAGCCAATGAAAAACAATTAGCATATTTACTCAGTAATTTGCTTAAATATGGAGTTTTAAGTGCTAGTTTTATAGTGTTATTCGGTGGAATTTTATACTTAATTAATCATGGTTTTGAGCCTGCTAAATATCAAGTATTTATAGGTACACCATCTCAGTTTCGCTCTCCTATCGGTATAGTTAATGCGGTTTTAGCCGGTAGTCACCGGGGAATTATTCAACTAGGACTGTTATTACTAATTGCTATCCCTATTTTACGGGTGATTATTTCTTGCTTAACTTTTCTTTTACAACGCAATTTTATCTATGTCATCATTACATTATTAGTGCTTACTAGTTTGACTTATAGTCTGGTGGGAGCATATTACTAATTTTTGGGCGCATACCCTGCGCCCCTATGGGATATGAAAATGATCATGAGTGTTTTAACCCAAATCAAATAGTAATATTTCCGCAGTTGAATTAGTGCTAATTGTTAATTTTTCTTCTCCTGTAATTTCTACGCCATCTCCTGCCTTTAATGCGTGATTATTGAAAATTACTTCACCCTTAGCTATCTGTAACCAAGCATAACGATGATTTTGAACATGATAATTTACTACATCACCTGCTGCTAAAATTCCTGCATATAAAGAGACATCTTGGTGAATTGTTACAGCCCCATCCCTGCCATCTTCCGCCGCAATTAAACGGAGTTTTCCCTGCTTTTCTGACATCGGAAAAGCTTTTTGTTCATATCTAGGTTTGATGCTTTGCTGATTTGGTAAAATCCAGATTTGTAGTAGGTGTAATTCTTCAGTTTGGGAAGGATTAAATTCACTGTGCATAATTCCAGTTCCTGCACTCATAACCTGGGCTTCACCGGGGAAAATTACCGAACCTGTTCCTAAACTATCTTTATGTTCCACCGTACCTGATAAAACATAAGTGAGAATTTCCATATCTTTATGTCCATGAGTGGGAAATCCTGCACCAGCAGCAATGCGATCATCATTAATCACTCGTAAAGAACGAAATCCCATCCGTTTGGGATCATAAAAACTGCTAAAGGAAAATGTATGATAACTATTGAGCCAATCAATGTGATTATGTCCACGGGCATTGCCATCATGAATTACATAATTAATGGTATTTTGAGTCATGATTTTACCTTGCTATTTAATAATGATTTGGTTTACAGAATTGCCCAAACAGAAGTATTTTTTTAACTGTTTATATAGTAAAGTAAAGACAGATAAATTCACAAGTACGCACTCAAAAGTAAGATACTTACCAAAAACATACTATTAATTTTATGAATTACTACGTGATCTATGATGGCAACTGTAATCTTTGTGTAACTTTAGTCCAATTGTTGGAAACTTTAGACCAAGGGAAAATGTTTCTCTACGTTTCTATGCAAGATGAGGAGACATTATCTCAATGGGGAATTACTTCCACAGATTGTCAACAGGGGATGATTTTAATTGATGGTAATGCTACCCAGAGACGTTGGCAAGGTAGTAATGCGGCTGAGGAAATTGGACGACTATTGCCTTCGGGTAGTATATTTGTGGATGCGTATCGGATGTTACCGGGGATGAAATGGGCTGGAGATAGGTTTTATGAGCAAATTCGGGATCATCGTTATACATTGTTTGGTAAGCGATCGCAAACCTATCAATCAGCATACTGTGTAGATGGTAGTTGTAAAACTGGTAACGAGTGATATTGAGCCTGACTCTAATTTAGTATAAAAGTTCTAGTATGTAAGCATTTAAACCTCTTTTCTGAGTAATTCCTGTCATTTTCGCATTCCTATCCTAAAATATAGTTAACCTTAAGGGTTAACTATATTTATAGAACCGTGATAAAATGGACATTGTATTCGAGAGTAGCAAGTTTGAAGAAGACTTCAACATGATAAAGTTTTACCTTCTAGCCACTGTAATGATTTAAAGCAAAGGTGGGAATGGGTGTTAAATGAGGAGAAAAGCTAATTATTTTTACTGACTCGGCTGATTAAACACTTCTAAAATTTGCCGACAAACCTGTTTTAGTTTTTCCCCAACAACAGCGGATGGTACAGCATCACCGACAAAACTCCAGGTTTCCACCGTAGAAAGTCGCCAAACTTCCCCACTGTGGTCAAATCCAGCAGCTTCGACACCAATGGCGCGACGGTGATGATTGATGGGATCTTGATAAAATCGGATTTGAATTAAAATACTGCGACAGCGCCAAGATTTGCTAATGCCGGGAAAGTGAAAACCAATGTCTATGGAATCTGGATCTACTAGTTCTCTGGTTTCTGGATCATTGTGCCAGGGTTTAAGATCGGATTTGACATCAGGAAATTCATATTTGAATAAATTTACTACTGTCGCAATTTTGCTGGCAAATTCTAGGTTTGTGGCTTGTTCGGCTGCGTTCACTCAATAATACTCCTCTATGCGGTTGGTCTGCGGGGAAGATCAAGACAGAAAAACCTGAGTTAATTGTAACGGTTCATTACATGGCGATCTAAAATAACACTGTTAATCTGTAAACAAACAAAAAATTAATTTCCATTTATGGTGCGTCAACGTTCTATTTTCTCACTGATTTTTGTACTATTAGCCACATTTTTGATTAGTTGTGGTAGTCCTACTGTTGCTACTGTACCACCATCTTATACAGCAGCGGAAGTTGCAAAAATTCAGGAATATGTTCCCGGAATTCAGATGGTGCGCGATCGCTCTTCCGAACTCCAAAACCTGATTAAAGCAGGTGAATGGGTGAAAGTGGGTAATTTTATTCACGGACCCATGACAGAAGCTAGGTTAAATATGACTTATATCATTCCCAACCTAGCCAAGCAAAGCCAAGCTCAAGCCAGACAAATCAGTAAAGATTTGTTGAAAGACCTAGTAAGAATTGATCAAGCTGCTGCTGCGGGCAATACTAGCCTAGCTGCGAGTAAATACCAAGAAGCGTTTGCAGATATTGACAAATTCCTAGAACTAGTTCCCGAAAAGAGTAGCTAAAAGAGGAGCGTAGGGGCGCAGGAGGCAGGAGAAAGAAGGAAATTTCTCCCCTGTTCCCTGTTCCCTGTTCCCTGGTTCAATTCGAGTCTTGAATCACAAAATGCTAGGGTAATGGAGTGATAGGGTGGAGAGGAAGACTTTTCATTCTTCACCCCTAACTCAATCGCAAAAACTATGAATGTAGTAATTATCGGCTGTGGCGTGGTTGGGGCGGCGATCGCCTATGAACTCAGCCAAGTTAAAGGTTTAAAAATCACCGTTTTCGAGCAAAAACAACCCGCACAAGGTTCTACCAGCGCCGCTCTCGGTGTATTAATGGGCGTAATTAGCCATAAAACCAAGGGTATTGCTTGGCGAATGCGACAAAGTAGCATCCAACGCTATGAAACTTTGATTCCTGAATTAGAAGGAATTACAGGGCGGAAAATCCCTTGTAATCGTCAAGGAATCGTGATGCTATTATCAGAAAACTTAGAGCGTCCCTTAGAAAGTGGCGTTGAAGTCCTTTCCGAATGGGAACAACTACGAGAAATTCGCCAATCCCAAGGTTGGGAATTACAAGTTTGGGATCAAGAACAACTGCAAAAATATTGTCCCCAAGTTAGTCACCCGCAAATTATTGGCGCTGTCTATTCTCCCCAAGACTTACAACTAAATGCCACAGCTTTAACTTTAGCTTTAGTAGATGCAGCCCAACGTAATGGCGTAAATTTCAAGTTTGGTGTGTCGGTTACTGGCACAGAAACTCCTCCTCCTCCTCCCCCAACACCTTTACACATCAAAAAAGGATTGGGAGAAGCGCGTAAATGTAATTTTATTGAAACTACAGAGGGCAAAGTTACCGCTGATTGGTTTATTATGTCTGCGGGTTTGGGTTCAACAGCCTTAACTGCACAATTAGATCAAATGGTAAATATCCGTCCAGTGCTGGGACAAGCTTTATATTTAAGCTTAGGACGCAGTTTAGGAAATCCCGATTTTCAACCTGTAATTACTGGTAATGATGTGCATATTGTGCCAATGGGAAATGGTGATTATTGGGTGGGAGCAACGGTAGAATTTCCCAATCATGAAAATCAAATATCCGCAAGTCAAGAATTATTGGATATTGTCAGACAACAAGCGATCGCCTTTGCCCCAGATTTAGCCGCAGCCAAGGTGATCCGCACTTGGTCAGGGTTGCGCCCCCGTCCCGAAGGCAGACCAGCACCAGTAATTGATCAACTACCGGGTTTTACTAATGTTCTCCTCGCTACGGGACACTATCGCAATGGGGTTTTACTCGCCCCAGCAACAGCCACAGCCATTCGGGAAATGATTTTACCTCAAGATTCTCGTGCTTAAATTTTTCTATCCTCTTAGACCATCATTAATAACTCAAGTTACTAGTTATCTAGTTGAGGCTGGTAATGGGTAATTGGTAATTGGTGATAAAATCTCTGTTTTCATCCTGTTCATCCTTGAATCCTGGGCATCCTCATAGCGAAGCGAGGCGTTGGCCATTTCTGACAATTTACCTAACTAGCAACTTACGTTAATAGTATGGGCAATTCCCTGTGATTGCCCTCATCCTTTAATTAGAAAAATATAGTGCTTGTTAAGAATTATATAATACAACTATAATAATGATTATCATTTTTGGTTGGTTATATGTCGTCTGAAAACTCGTCTACCGATAAACCCTTACATCTGACTCAACGTCCCCGTCGTCTTCGTCGTACTGAAACCTTACGGAAAATGGTGCGGGAAACGATTTTGACTGTAGATGATCTGATTTATCCAATGTTTGTCATGGAAGGTGAAAACACAAAAATAGAAATTGTTTCCATGCCAGGATGTTATCGTTTTTCTTTAGATCTACTCCTGGAAGAAATAGCCGCAGTGTCACAATTGGGTATTAATGCGATCGCACTGTTCCCCGTTATTCCCGAAGATCAAAAAGACGACACAGCTACAGAAAGCTACAACCCAGAGGGATTGGTACAGGAAACCGTTAAAGCCATTAAAAAAGCAATTCCAGAAATCATCATTATTACCGATGTTGCTCTAGACCCCTTCACAACTCATGGACACGATGGTTTAGTTGATGAAAATGGCAAGATTCTCAATGATCCAACCGTAGAAGTATTAGTAAAAATGGCACTTTCCCAAGCCGAAGCCGGCACTGATTTTGTTGCTCCTTCTGATATGATGGATGGTAGAATCGGCACAATTCGTAAAGCTTTAGACGCTGAAGGTTATATCAATGTCGGTATTTTGGCATACTCAGCAAAATACGCCTCAGCCTACTATGGACCATTCAGAGACGCTTTAGATTCAGCCCCCAAATTTGGCGACAAAAAAACCTATCAAATGGACGCAGCTAACGCCAAAGAAGCCTTAAAAGAAATTGAATTGGATATTGCTGAAGGTGCAGATATTATCATGGTTAAACCTGCCCTAGCTTATCTCGATATTATCCATCAAGTCAAAATAAATACAAACTTACCAGTTGCAGCATACAACGTTAGCGGCGAGTACGCAATGATTAAAGCTGCTGCACAAAATGGCTGGATGGATGAGAAAAAGGTGATTTTAGAAACTTTAACCAGTATGAAACGCGCTGGTGCTGATTTAATTTTGACCTACTTCGCCAAAGAAGTAGCTTTGATGTTGATGTAACTCAGGTGACAGGTAACAGGTGCGTCCTCAATTTCAATTAGGGCTGTCAACAGATTTTGGATTTACGATTTTGGATTTTGGATTGACTCCAACAAACAAGTGTGGAGCTTGAGGATTTTAGATTGGCGATTTTTGATTAATTCCGCCCTGAAGGGGCGGGGCTTGTACCGAAAATTCCCAATCCAAAATCTAAAATTTTTCGGTAAAATACACATTCCTGATTGGGTACATCAGATTAAATCAGTATATCCTGAAGATAGACTTTGCCATTCTCACACTGTAGATTTACGTAACCATCACAGTTTAAAAGGTCAAAGAGTTTTAATAGTCGGTGGCGGCTTAACCAGTGGACATTTAGCTGTAGGTGCAATTTCCCGGAGTGCAGAAGTCCATTTAATGCTGCGAAGACAGTTATCAGAAAAGCTATTTGATGCTGCACCCGGTTGGTTAGGTCCCAAATATCTGAAAGGATTTTTTGAGCAAAATTGGCAACAACGCTGGAAGCTAATTCAAGAAGCGAGAAATGGTGGTTCTATGACTCCGGCGATCGCCACCCAACTCCGCAAAGAAAAGCATCGTCGTAATATTAGAATTGACGAAAACTGTCAAATAGTCAAAGCCGGATGGTTAAGTAATAACTGGCAAGTAGAATGTAGTGATGGTAACTTTTACGAATGTGATTATATTTGGTTAGCCACGGGTACTAAATTCGATGTCACCACAGAACCCTTATTACAGGACATTTTAGCCGCCTATCCCATCCAAGTAGTCAACGGTTTACCTGTATTAGATACTTATCTGCGCTGGACTGGTTGTGAATTATTCATTATGGGTGGTTTAGCAGCCTTGCAAGTGGGTCCAACAGCCAGAAATTTATCAGGTGCAAGAATGGCTTGTGAAAAAATTGTCCCAGTGATCGTTAAACCCAGTGTAGCCTTTCCTCATAGTCTTACTGAAGTCCAAGCCAGCTAACAGCACTTTAAAATATTTTCCCATTCAGACATTTTTGCGTTATACTGATAACGATTCTCATTCTGGTTTGATATGGTCAGTTCATTAATCCAGTCTCAAGACAGCTTAAGCCTACACGATAGCGACAAACTCAGCCTCATTCGTCACACCAGCGCCCATATTATGGCCATGGCGGTACAAAAGCTATTTCCAGGGACTAAGGTAGCAATTGGACCTGTCACAGAAACAGGATTTTACTACGATTTTGATTGTCCAGTCAGCATCACTACTGATGACTTGGCCAAAATAGAAACAGAAATGCGACGGATAATCAAAGCTAATTTACCCATTATCCGCGAAGAAGTAAAAAGAGCAGAAATTCGCGCCGAAATTGCCGAATTAAATGAACCCTACAAATTAGAAATCTTAGAACGCATTCCCGAATCAGAAATTATCACCCGCTACTTTATTGGTACTCCTGAAACGGCGAAATCAGAACCATCATTATTTGTCACAGACATTCAACCAGCAAATAATTATTGGTGGGATTTGTGTGCAGGACCGCACATTAACTTTACTGGTGAAATTGATCCTCATGCTTTTAAATTATTGAATGTTGCCGGTGCTTATTGGCAAGGAGATGCCACCAAACCACAACTACAACGAATTTACGGAACAGCGTGGCAAACAAAAGCAGAATTAGCAAATTACCTCCAACACATAGAAGAAGCTTTACGCCGAGATCATCGAAAAATAGGTCACGAACTTAACTTATTCAGTATTCAAGAAGAAGCTGGAGGTGGCTTAGTATTTTGGCATCCCAAAGGGTCAATAATTCGCTACATCATTGAAGATTATTGGCGCAAAGTCCATCTAGAATCTGGTTATCAATTACTATATACACCTCATGTAGCCAATCTTGATTTATGGAAAACATCAGGACATTTTGACTTCTATCAAGAGAGTATGTTTGACTCAATGAATGTGGAAAATCAGGCTTATCAAATTAAGCCCATGAATTGCCCTTTTCATGTCCTAACTTACAAACATCAACTCCATTCCTATCGAGAATTACCATTAAGATGGGCAGAACTAGGAACAGTATACCGTTATGAACGTTCTGGATCTTTACATGGTTTAATGCGAGTACGAGGATTTACTCAAGATGATGCTCATATTTTTTGTTTACCTGACCAAATTTCTGAGGAAATTTTAGGCGTTTTAAATCTCACAGAGCAGATTTTATCAGATTTTGGCTTTAAAGAATATGAAGTTAATCTTTCCACCCGTCCTGAAAAATCGGTAGGAAGTGATCACGTTTGGGAACTAGCAACCACAGCACTAGAACAAGCTTTAAATACTAAAGGTTGGAATTATATTGTTGATGAAGGTGGGGGAGCTTTCTATGGTCCTAAGATAGACATTAAAATTAAAGATGCTATCGGTCGTTTGTGGCAATGTTCCACAATTCAAGTAGATTTTAACTTGCCAGAACGATTTAATATGGAGTATATTGCATCCGATGGCAGTCGTCAACAACCAATCATGATTCATCGGGCTATTTTTGGGTCTTTAGAACGCTTTTTTGGCATTTTAATCGAGAATTATGCAGGTGATTTCCCCCTGTGGTTAGCACCTGTACAACTGCGGCTTTTACCTGTTAGTGATGATTGTCGAGAATATGCAAAATCGGTGGAAAAAGATTTAAAAAAAAGCGGCTTTAGGGTAGAAATAGATAGCAGTGGTGAGCGATTAGGTAAACAAATTCGCATGGCTGAATTAGAAAAAATTCCCGTTTTTGCTATTCTTGGCAAGAAAGAAATAGAAAGCACAACTGTGAGTGTAAGAAGTAGAAAAGCTGGAGATTTAGGAATTTTAAATTTAGCTGAACTTGTAAATTATTTGCAAACAGTTTAAAATCCTTATTTACTTTATTGATTCAACAATTCAAATCCATTACATTTTGATATGAATACCATCACTCTCGACACAACAAACACAATTCCTGAAATTCCTAAACAAGGAATGCCTATAACCATTATTACCGGATTTTTAGGAAGTGGAAAAACCACCCTCTTAAATCAAATTCTTCAGAACAAACAAGATTTAAAAGTCGCTGTTCTCGTTAATGAATTTGGTGATATTAACATTGATAGTCAATTACTAATTTCTGTAGACCAAGATATGGTAGAACTTAGTAATGGCTGTATATGTTGTACGATTAATGATGGTTTAGTTGACGCTGTTTATCGAGTTTTAGAAAGAGAAGAACGGATTGATTATCTAGTCATTGAAACCACTGGTGTTGCTGATCCTTTACCAATTATCTTAACTTTTTTTGGCACAGAACTGAGAGATTTAACTAACATAGATTCGATTCTCACAGTCGTAGATGCTGAAGCTTTTAACGAAGAACATTTCCAGAGTGAAGCAGCTTTAAAACAGATTACCTATGGGGATATTATTCTCCTCAATAAAACAGACCTTGTTACCGCAGAAAAACTACAAGAAGTAGAGAATTTCATCCATGATATCAAACATGGAGCGAGAATTTTACATACTCAATACGGTGAAGTTGCTTTACCTCTAATTTTAGATGTGGGTTTAACACCAAAAGATCAGTATATTGTCATTGATGATGAAGATCACCATAAACATGAACATCATCATGCACATGAACATCACCATCATCACTCTAAACATTTAGAAAATGATGGGTTTGTTTCCATTTCTTTCCAAACCGATAGACCATTTGATGTTCATAGATTCGAGAATTTCTTAACCGAAGAAATGCCAGAGAATATATTTCGTGCTAAGGGCATTTTATGGTTTAGTGATAGTGATTTACGTCATATCTTTCAACTGAGTGGACCTCGTTACAACTTGAAGGCTGATGAATGGTACAATCCACCTAAAAATCAGTTGGTTTTTATTGGTAGAAATTTGGACGCTAATGAGATTCATACAAAACTTAACAAATGTTTGCTATAGTTTAACAGTAGTAAATAATGAGCAAATTTAGTTAATAGATATTCAACTATTAACTTCCGTCACTCGATTTTGGATTTACGATTTTGGATTTTGGATTTACAATTTTTCCGTCCTGAATGATGGAGCTTGTACCAAATTTTTTCATCTAAAATCTAAAATTATCGGTCATAACTCATCTCATCAAATTCAAACAATGACTTTATCAATTCGTCCAGAACTAACTGCCGCTGATGTAATTTCATCTTTATCTCATCAGCAACAACCAACCGTAACAGAAGCAGACATGATGCAAGCTGTACGCACTTTACTGATTGGATTAGGAGAAAATCCAGACCGTGAGGGATTAAAGGATACTCCTAAAAGAGTTGTTAAAGCCTTAAAATTTCTGACCAATGGATATGATCAATCTGTAGATGAATTGCTAAATGGAGCAGTATTTACAGAAGATGCAAATGAAATGGTGTTAGTCAGGGATATTGATATTTTTAGTTCCTGCGAACACCACATATTACCAATCATTGGTCGCGCTCATGTTGCTTATATTCCTAATGGTAAGGTGATAGGTTTATCAAAAATTGCCCGCATTTGTGAAATGTATGCTCGACGTTTACAAGTGCAAGAAAGGCTGACTTTACAAATTGCTAATGCACTGCAAGGTTTACTCAAGCCTCAAGGAGTTGCAGTGGTAATTGAAGCAACTCATATGTGTATGGTGATGAGAGGAGTCCAAAAACCAGGTTCTTGGACTGTTACCAGCACCATGCGTGGGGTGTTTTCTGAAGACGAACGGACTCGTGAAGAATTTATGAATTTGATTCGACACAATGCTAATTTTAAATAACAGGTTTTGACTGATGGAAATTTAAAGTCGCTGGGTCTGATGTAGAGATAAGCTATTTTTTATCTCTACATTATGATTAGTTACACAAAATAATAATATTTCACCGCAGATAAACGCGGATAAACGCAGATGAGAAGGGATAAGTTATCAATTTGGTAAATATGGTTTTAGCTACTGAAATGATTGGGAATCTGAAATTTAATGAGCAAGGTTTAATTCCAGCTATAGCTCAAGATTACTATGATGGTACTGTTTTAATGATGGCTTGGATGAATGCAGAATCAATTCAAAAAACCCTGGCTACAGGTGAAGTTCATTATTGGAGTCGTTCTCGTTCTCAGTTATGGCATAAGGGGGCAACATCTGCACATATTCAAAAGGTAAAAGAGCTTTTTTATGATTGTGATGGTGATACAATTCTCATTAAGATTGAGCAAGTTGGTGGTATTGCCTGTCATACTGGAGTCAGAAGTTGTTTTTTTAATTATGTGGAAATTCTGCCTCATAAATTATAATTTATATTAATTATGTCTTTACCCATTATTACTGTTGTTGCTGGATTATCTGGTTCGGGAAAAACCACCTGGATTTGTCAACAAATTCGAGATATTTCATCTGTTGAAAAAGTCATTTATTTTTGTCCAGGAACTGGGAATATTCCTATTGATCAAACTAAAATAGCTACTGAATTTCCAGATTTAAACCTATTTGGCGATGGTCAAGAGATTGAATTTCTCCATCAAATACCCACAGCAGATAGTGTTTATATGGAGTTGGGTGCTTATTTGGAATTAGACAGTGTATCAAAAATATTAGATCATTTCACTTACAGCGCTATAGCAGTTATTCCCCCGGAGTTGAAAAATTCGGAATATGATAGTTGGGCAAATGAAATTATATATGGCGCACCTGCACCAATTATAATTGGAGAAAATTTATGGCGGGTAGCAACTACAGGTCAAGTTATTGATGAAAATAGTTTGGAGGCATTTTGGTATGAAATAACTCATGGTGCTTATGGGATTGTTACCCGTGCTAAGGCAATTTTTGATGTCAATGATGGACGTTCTCTTTACTGTGATTTTGTCAATGGTGTTCCCCAAATAGATTTTTTAGAATTAGACTTACCACGACATTTACAAGGTAGACCTCAGCGATTTAGTGGCATAGAAATAGTAGGTAAAAACTTAGATGAAACAGCTTTAAAAGCAACATTATCCGATTGCTGTTTATCTGAATCCTTAATTTTTCAATATCAACAACAAGTACAACAAATTTTGTTAGAGGGCGAACAAGGATGAAAATAGCTGTTATGTCATGTATTCATGGTAATTATGAAGCCTTAGATGCTGTATTATTAGATATTGACGCACAAAAAGCTGAAAAAATATTTTGTGTTGGTGATTTGGTGGGATATGGACCACATCCTAATGCAGTGATTAACCAAATTCGCTCTTTAGATATTCCTACCTGCGCTGGTTGTTGGGATGAAGATATTGTGGAAGGATTGAATGCTTGCGATTGTAGTTATCCCTCATTGTTAGCAGAAAAAAGAGGTATTCAAGCTCATGAATGGACTAATAAAGAAATTCATCCAGAAAACCGCGAATTTTTAGCCAGTTTACCCTATAGTCTACAGTGGCAAAATTTAGCTTTTGTTCATGGTAGTCCCCATAGTAATCATGAATATTTATTACCTGAACTTGATGCTTTTGTGGCCTTAGAACGGGTACTTTCCACTGGTGCAGATGTGCTGTTTTGTGGACATACTCATGTTCCCTATAGTCGTAATCTTAATGCTGGTGAGTTACAAGTTCAGGTTGATAATCCAGCAGCATCACGGAAAATTAGCTTTTCATCTGCGCTGAAAAAGATTGTGAATGTTGGTTCTGTTGGAGAACCTCGACATGGACGACCCAATGCAACTTATGTAATTTATGAAACTGATACTCAAGGGGTGACTTTGCGGGAAGTTACTTATGATTATCAAAAAACCTGTGCAGCAATTATAGAGAAGGGATTACCAGAAATCTTTGCTTGGCGTTTAGCGCATGGTTTGGAGTATGCTGAACGCGCAGATGATCCAACTCATGTTTGTACTAGATAAAATAACTAGGATTTAGGCACTATATATAAAACCTGCCATAATATGAATAAACGAAATTACATCGTTTTCAGTTTTGGGAATAACTGATTGAGTAGGTGCGTCAGATAGAGAAAATCTGTTTTTTGTGAAATTATCGGGTCTGACGCACCCTACAACAGATAAAATCCACATTTCATATTTGGTGAACTTCGTCAATGGGTAAGTCCTAATAATTAATCCAAAATCTAAAATCTAAAATCCAAAATTGATTATGTGGGCAATTTTAAGCGGAATTGAAGGAAATTTAGCAGCTTATGAGGCTGTGATAGCTGATATTAAGCTGAGAAATCGTTATGTAGAGGCATTGTATATTATCGGTGATTTAGTTGGACCTCGACGGGAATGTGAACAGCTAGTGAAAAGGGTGAAATCACCGCGACGGGGTGAATTAGAACCAATGATTTGCAAGGGATGGTGGGAAGAACAATGTTTGATTTTACATGGTTTGGGTCCGACTGGAGATGCACCGGAATTGCTGGCAAAATATGGGGGTGATACGGTGCGGATGTTGTGGGATTGTGTTTCCCGTCAGACTGTACAATGGTTGCGAAATCTGGATTTTGGTTTTTTTGAATTAGATTGTTTATTAATACACGGTTCAACAATGGGTGTAAATGATGAACTGACTCCCGATACTCCTCCTATTCAAATGTTAGACCGATTGTCAAGAATGCAAGCAAATAATCTATTTTGCGGTCGTTCTGGGTTAACTTTTCAGTATCAGTTACAAGCCGGATCTATTACCAGTGAAATTATTACTCTTGATCATCAATTGTCTCCACAAACAGTCACAGTTACTCCTCGTCAAGTGATTGGAGTGGGAGGTGTGGGAAGGACTCCAGGAGAAGCAACTTATACTCTTTACAATCCTGGGACAAATCAGGTGCAGTTTAAAACTGTTTTTTATGGACAGAGTAAGGGTTTTCAAAAGCACCCGCAGAGTAAAACCTGATAAGCTGTTACCAAGGTAATTTTAACTGCTGTTTTGGGGGATCTGTTACCAGATTTGTCTATTATCAGCAGTTATACAAAATAATAATATTTGACTACAAATAAATTAATGTTATGGCAATTCCCAGTCCAGGTACTTATAAGAAGTCAGAATTAAACGCAGATAAACACAGATGAACACAGATAATTTTGTACCTCGTTAGACTAGGAAACCCTATATTTCACCGAAAATGGAAATGCAACAGATTAATTGTCTTGAATAACTTAAAAAAATGTATTCATGGTAACAAAATTCAACCTATTGTGAGGGGATCATGATATAAATTGCTGACTATTCATAAAAACTTATATAAATCCAGATCGCGATATATATACTTTAGGAAAACGACTGATCAGAAATCCTGATTAAAAAATATTGCAATAACTTGATTTAGTTGCTAATGTGTGTAGGTACGACAGCACTGGTGAATGCTCGGATCATTTAAAAGAGGTGAAATCAATGAGCTTTATCCATCCTGCCAAAAGTTTTTTATGTTGATTAAACAATCCTGACAACGAGGAATTTCTGCTTTCGAGAAGCAATAAAGGGGTATTGCAAATGAGCAGAAAAAATAGCTTCCATCTTGTCACTGCATAGAGATTTGATTTTTGTTTACCATTCATCAATTGTCTTACCTGTTGATTGCCAAGAAGGCAAACGGAAGACAAAAAATGAAGAATTTAGAGGTGAAAACCGATGAAGATTCAAGGAAAAGTTGCACTCATTACCGGGGCTTCTCGTGGCATTGGTAAGGCGATCGCCCTAGAATTAGCCAAACAAGGCATGAAAAGGTTAATATTAGTGGCACGCGATCACCAAAAGTTAGCCGAAGTAGCCGCAGAAATCGAAGCTTTGGGCGTAGAAACTACAATCATGGCTTTAGACTTAACTCACTCAATCAACGTCAACATAGCCGTAGCCCAACTTTGGCGCAGTTATGGACCAATTCATCTACTCGTAAATTGTGCCGGAGTCGCACATCAAAACTCATTTCTGCAATCAAAACTCCCCCAACTGCAAGAAGAACTCTCCGTCAATTTGTTGGGAATGTACACCCTCACCAGCTTGATAGCCAAACGCATGGTTAGTCAAAAGAAAGGGATCATTGTCAATGTCTCCAGTTTAATGGGGAAAGTTGCCGCCCCGACAATGGCCACATATTCCGCCACTAAGTTTGCCATTGTCGGATTTACCCAAGCACTACGTCAAGAACTTGCTCAACACAATGTCCGCGTTATCGCCTTACTCCCTTCCCTGACGGAAACAGACATGGTGCGTGACTTGCAATCATTTCGAGGCGTAATCCCCATGACACCCGAACAAGTCGCCCAAGCGCTCGTCATCGGCATAGAAAACGATACCGCAGAAATCCTAGTCGGCTGGCAATCTCACTTAGCCGTATTATGCCAACGTCTCGCCCCTTGGTTACTGGAAATCATCATGCAACTAGCAACACCCAAAAAACCATTACCTGACGCTGCGGGATAAAATTCAACCCATTTGAGTTTTGTTTCGCACGATCTCTTTTAGAGATACTGAAGGGTAGAGGCTAATCAGCAAAGACACAAAAAACTCTTTGTGTCTTTGCGTAAATTGACACTCTCAGCGGCTTTAGCTACTGAGCTTTACGCTTACCGGATATTCCTGTAAAGTTAAAAAATGGTAGGTTGGGTTAAGCGTCAGCGCAACCCAACTAAAAATTTGATAATGTTGATTTTTAGGCTTTACTAAACTTTATTACCCCATAAATGATTATGAGAACCAAGGAGAAAAATATATGCAAGTAAGACAAGAAATTTTTGATATTGATGCAGGTTTAATAACATATCAAATATGAGCAAGCTAACATCAATGGTAAAGCAATAAAAGGATCTAGATATTATGAAGATAATAACAATACTTTGAATTTAACTTCTGTTTCTTGTCAAATTTCTCTGGCTGATATTTATGAAAAAATAGACTTTACCAGTGCAGAATCATAATTATTTGTCTGAATCAGGATGTGCAGGATTTGAGGATTTACAGGATTTTGATTTTATTTGTGGTGTACTAATATTTTAATTTTAGGACTTACGCAAGTGTCACACTAAAAATCTGTTGTAGGGTGCGT
>NZ_AP018316.1:585364-593145 GCF_002368115.1 Dolichospermum compactum NIES-806
ACCAATGTGCCAGTTGCGTAAGTCCTGAATTTATCAGAATCAGGATATCCAGGATTTAAGGATTAACAGGATGTAACTGTTCACACTCCCCCCTATCTTTAAGGAGAGATCAAGGGTTTCGATAATTTTAGAGGGGGGGGAGTGAATAACTACAACAGGATGTTGTTTAAAAGTATCATGTTTTGATTTTTGATTGTCCATCTTTATCTGTGTTTATCGGCGTTTATCGGCGTTTAATTATTTTGGTATTACTGTTAGATTACTAATTTTTTTAAACGAACCACAGAGGACACGGAGGACACAGAGAAAAAATATCAGTTATCTTTGTGTGGGAAGGGAGTAATTTTCTCGTTCATCTAATTAATTATCTCAAAATTGGGGAAGCTTTCATCAGAAAATAAAATCCTGTAAATCCTCAAATCCTGGATATCCTGATTCTGATTTAATAATTTTCTGAAAGCTTTAGATGTTAGAGTTTACAAATCTCGATGCGAGAGACCCACAACCTTAGTAACCAATCCAAACACCACCAAGGCCTGGATTTCTCACCAAGGCTCTCAAAGCCTTATAAAATCTAGATTCTGGATTTTCACACTGCTGCAAAAATGCCCCTGTGCAAAATCGCTGAAACCCATTGTGTGTAAGGATTTAGAAGACTGTGATAGCGAAGCACTCCGTAGGAATTGCATTGTTTGTGATAAATGCGGGGGTAGGCGCAAAGACGCAAAGTGTTTTTTAGGGTCTTTGCATAAAGTAAAGTTAAAAAATGGTAGGTTGGGTTAAGCGGAAGCGCAACCCAAGGAAAAGTTTGATAATATTAATTTTGGGTTTAACTTCACTGTATTATTCCATAATTGATGAAGGATTGATATTGATGACGAGAAGCAAGGAGAATAGTTTATGCAAGTAAGACAAGAAATTTTTGATACTTATTGGCGATTTGCTGCTATGCGTCAAGAAGTTTTTTTCAACAAACTTAAAAATGTATCACTACCTTGGACGAGTGATCCTATTCTTAATACTTATAAATTTTGTAATGCTTATCGAGTAAGTGATCGGGTTTCTCAATATCTGATCAAAAATGTAATTTATGATGAAAATAGGAGCAAAAATGAAGAAGAAGTTTTATTCAGGATTTTGCTATTTAAAATTTTTAATAAAATAGAAACTTGGGAATATTTAGAAAAAAAAATAGGAGATTATATTACACTGTCTAATTTTGATTTAGACGTATATTCAAACATATTACAAGAGGCTATGGATCTTGGATATGTGATTTATACAAGTGCATATATGTCCTGTGCTAGTAAAGAATTTGGTTATGATAAAAAACACCAGAACCATTTGGCATTAATTGATAAAATGGTTGTCCAAGACAGGGTAATTAATTCTATCGTTAAAGCTAAAACTTTAGAAGAGATTTTTCATATTATTGAATCATATCCATTGTTAGGTAAGTTTATGGCTTACCAATTAGCAACAGATATTAACTATAGTGAAGTTATCAACTTTGATGAAAATAGTTTTACCATAGCAGGACCAGGAGCAGAAAGAGGTATTAATAAATGTTTTATTGATACCGAGGGAAAAAGTTATGCTGATGTCATTCATTGGATGACAGAAAATCAAGAAAATGAATTTCAACGTTTGGGTTTAAATTTTCAATCTCTCTGGGGTCGTCCATTACAAGCTATAGATTGTCAAAATCTTTTTTGTGAAACTGATAAATACTGTCGAGCCGCATTTCCTGATTTAAAAAGTAATCGTAAAAAGATAAAAGCAAAATTTACTGCAACTCCTCAGCCAATTGATTATTTTTATCCACCTAAATGGTGTATTAACGAGAAAGTTCAAGAAACTTTAGCTCAGAGATTACCACCATTAGAAATTCCTAATTTGCAGGATAATTGTCAGCAGTTATCTTTAGAATTAGATTCTTTTGTAAAAACTACATCTGAAATTCCGAATTGTATATCAAAACAACATAAAAAAAATGGGCAAAAAACTACGCTAAAAAAATCAACCCTTTTGCAAAATACAGACGCAGCAAAATCTCAACAGTTGTGTCTTTTTTGATATTTTCTAATATTTATAAATCAAGACTAATTCAGGGTAAAACACATGGAAATAAAAGGATATGCCGAGATTGATATTACTAAAAAGTATCGCTATTTATTAGGACGTAAATGGGATGAAACTTTGCCGCAAGTTACCTTTATAATGCTTAACCCAAGTAAGGCTGATGAAAATGAAGGTGATCCCACACTGACTAGATGTATTAACTTTACCCGGTCTTGGAAGAAATACGGTTCTCTTGAACTGGTTAATTTATTCGCTTATCGTGCTACAAAACCCTATGAACTTCGCCAAGTAGATGACCCTGTGGGACCCAAAAATAACTATTATATTGAATTAGCAACACAACGCGCTGACTTAATTATTTTAGCTTGGGGTGGTGGTGCGAATAAGCATACCAGAATTAAAAATCGTGATAAGGAAGTGCTAAGTCTAATTTCTCGTCAACAACCTATTTATTGTCTAGAGCTAACAAAGAAAGGATTTCCACATCATCCGAGAGGTCTTAGAAATAATCTAGAGCCAATTATTTTTCCCTATCAACAAAGCTAAATTTCAAATTGTAATGGTGACACTTTTTAAGTATTACTCAGATTTGTATTTTGTCTCTATAAAAATCAACAACAACATTGAAATTTGAGGAATTGCATTATGAATTTTTCTGAATATCAATTACAAGCATTGAATACAGATCAAATTCCTGCTGTTGAAGGTAGTGAATTAATCATACCCTTACTAGGTTTAGTTGGTGAAGTTGGTTCATTAATGACAGAATATAAAAAACATTTACGCGATGGTGAAGCACACAAATTATTTAAAGAAGGAATTGCAGAAGAATTAGGAGATATGCTTTGGTATATTTCCAATATAGCCAGTAAATTTAACCTTAATTTACAAGAAATTGCAGAAGATAATTTAAGAAAGTGCAATGACCGTTGGGGATGGAGAGATTCAACAGAAACAGATAATAAAAATACAAGTTATATCTTTGATAATGAATTTCCAGAACATGAAAGTTTACCACGACAATTTGAAGTAGAAATTACAGAGATAAGCAAAGATAATTCAGTCAAAATGAAAGCATTTATAAATAAAGAACAAATAGGAAATGACCTCACAGATAATTCCTATAAAAGTGATGGCTACCGCTTTCATGATATTTTTCATTTTTCCTATGCCGCAGTTTTAGGCTGGTCTGTAGTTACTCGTAGTATTCTTAAACGTAAGCGCAAAAGTAATCCTCTTATTGACGAAGTTGAAGACGGAGGGCGTGCAGTAGCTATTGAAGAAGGTATATCAGCACTTGTATTTAGCTATGCTAAAGATCACGGTTTTTTAGAAGGTGTTTCAACATTAGATTATCAACTATTGAAGACCATCAAAAATATGACATCTCATTTAGAAGTGTCTTGTTGTTCGCTAGGAGTTTGGGAGAAAGCTATTTTCATGGGTTATGATGTCTGGCGACAGGTGGAGAAAAATCGAGGAGGAACGGTAGTTGTTGACCTTGATGCAGGCTTGATAACCTATCAAATAGGAGTAAGCTAACATCAAGGGTAAAGCAATAAAAGGATCTAAATATCATGACTATTGCACAAGAAACACGCTACTATTCACCTAAAGAATACCTGGAATTTGAGGTAAATTCAGAACTACGTCACGAATATATTGATGGATTAATTATCCCCATGACAGGCGGAACACCAAATCATAATAAAATAGCTGGTAATTTATATGTTGCCATACATTTTGCTCTTAAACGTCAGCCTTATGAGGTCTATTATACTGACCAACGGCTTTGGATTCCTAAACGACGGATTCATACTTATCCTGATGTAATGGTTGTCCAAACTCCCCTAGTGTTTGAAGAAGGAAGAAATGATACTATTACTAATCCGGTGATGATAGCTGAAGTCTTATCAAAATCTACTAAAGGTTATGATAGAGATGAAAAGTTTGCAGCTTATCGGACTATTGCCAATTTTCAAGAATATATTTTAATTGACCAATACACAATTCACGTTGAACAATATGTTAAAACTGATCATAAAAAATGGATATTTTTAGAATATGAAGATATTAACGATACTTTAAATTTAACTTCTGTTTCTTGTCAAATTTCTCTGGCTGATATTTATGAAAAAATAGACTTTACTAGTGCAGAATCATAATTATTTGTCTGATAGCGTAGCGTGGCGTAGCGTGGCGTAGCCATATCAGGATATCCAGGATTTAAGGATTTACAGGATGTTGTTTGAAAGTGTCGTGTTTTGATTTTTTATTGTCCATCTTTATCTGTGTTTATTTGCGTTTATCTGCGTTCAATTATTCTTGATATTACTGTTACATTGGCATTTTTTTAACGAACCACTCCAGACACAGAGGACACAGAGAAAAAATATCGGTTACCTTTTGATTCACGCAATTAATTATGTTTAGAAGTCGGGGATCTTTGACCACAAAATAAAATCCTGTAAATCCTAAAATCCTGGACATCCTGATTCAGACAGTTAACCCCCAAAAAAACCACCCCACACCTCAGACAGATGAAAAGGTATAGACTCAGTATCTAAAATATGATATCAAAGCCCGATTGATACCAAAAGTATGAATTCAAACTTTCATATTTGGACGCTGACACCTACAGATGTCTACAAGACACTAACAACAACTCCCCAAGGTATCAGCGAGGCAGAAGCTAATTTAAGATTAAAACAATCTGGTTATAACGAACTTCCCGAACCCCAAACACGCCCTTTAATTCTGCGTTTTACCGACCAATTAACCCATTTTATGGCCTTGCTGTTGTGGGTAGCGGGAATATTAGCTTTTATTTCGCAAACACCAGAATTAGGTTGGGCAATTTGGGCAGTAATTTGGATTAATGCTATTTTTAGTTTTTGGCAGGAATTTCAAGCCGAAAAAGCCTTATCAGCCCTGAAAAAAATCTTACCTTCCCAAGCCAAAGTTTTTCGTGATGGAAAATTGTCTGTAATTGCTGCCCGTGAATTAGTTAGCGGCGATGTCATGCAGTTAGAAGAAGGTGATAAAATCTCCGCTGATGCCAGACTGATTGAAAGTCAATCTTTATATGTAGATGTCTCCGTACTCACAGGGGAATCTTTGCCCGTTACCCGCATTAGCGAACCTGTTACCGCCGCAAATATCCATGCTTCGGAAGCCAGTAACTTAGTCTTTGCAGGTTCTACCGTGGCCGCTGGTCGGGGACTCGCGGTAGTATATGCCACAGGCACTCATACAGAATTTGGTCAAGTAGCCCGTCTCACCGCCCATGTGAAGCGGGAAGCCAGCACTTTAGAAGTGCAGATTTCTAGGGTGGTTCACATCATTACCATCATTGCTTTGAGTATGGGGGTGGTGATATTTTTACTCACTAAGTTGCTGGTAGGAATGCAACTCAAAGAAAGTTTCATTTTTGCCATTGGGATTATTGTGGCATTTGTCCCGGAAGGCTTATTACCTACTGTGAGTCTAGCCTTAGCCATTGGTGTCAAGCGCATGGCTACCCAAAATGCTTTGGTGCGGCGTTTGTCTGCGGTGGAAACGCTGAGTGCAGTTACTGTTATTTGCACTGACAAAACTGGGACTTTAACTAAAAATGAAATGACTGTCCGCCAATTGTGGATTCCTAATACTAATATTAATGTGACTGGGGTGGGTTATGAACCCAAGGGAGAAGTGGAATTTCTTACGGAAGAGTTACGCACCACAGAGGCACAGAGAACACAGAGGAATGAGGTGCGGTTAATGTTGGCTGGTGCGGCACTTTGTTCTAATGCGCGGTTAAATCATCCTTCCAATTCCAATCAATGGCAAGTATTGGGTGATCCTACGGAAGGGGCGTTATTGGTGGCTGCAATTAAGGCGGGTTTGAAGTTGGAGGAGTTGCAACACCAAGTGCCAAGGGTTCGGGAAATACCTTTTGATTCGCACCGGCGGATGATGACGGTTTTATTAGAAGGACATTTGGAATTTGACAATACTGAAAATTCCCAGTATTTGATTTTTACTAAGGGATCAACTTTAGATGTATTGCAACATTCCCGGTATTTATGGCGTTCAGGGGAAAGGCTGGAACTGACGGAAACTCAGCGAAAGGAAATTATCGCGGCTAATGATCAATTGGCTAATCAAGGTTATCGTGTTTTAGGGGTGGCTACTAGGCAAGGTGGGGCGGAATTAAATCACCTAGATGATAATTTGTTAGAACAGGATTTGACTTTTTTGGGCTTGGTGGCGATGATTGACCCAGCCCGTCCAGAAGTTGCTGATGCGATCGCTCTTTGTCATCGTGCCGGGATTCAAGTTACTATGATTACAGGTGATTATGGGTTAACAGCCGCTGCGATCGCTCAACGCATTGGTTTAGCAAACGGTAAACCCAGAATTATCACCGGCGAACAATTAGGACATCTTTCGGATACGCAATTGCGGCAAATCCTCCACAAGCACAAAACCGGGTTAGTATTTGCCAGAGTCATGCCAGAACAGAAACTCAGGTTAGTGGAAGCATACAAAACCCTTGGTCATGTCGTCGCTGTTACAGGTGATGGTGTCAATGATGCCCCCGCTTTACGTGCTGCCAATATCGGCATAGCCATGGGAATTAGTGGGACAGATGTTGCCCGTGAAGCTGCGGATATTGTTCTCATAGATGATAATTTTGCCACCATTGTCGCCGCCATTGAACAGGGTCGAGCGGTGTATCAAAACATCCGCAAGTTCATGACTTATATTCTCGCTTCTAACATGGCGGAGTTTTTGCCCTTCCTGGCAATGGTGTTTCTGAAAATACCCCCAGCATTAGTAATTTTACAAATATTAGCCATTGACTTAGGTACAGATATGCTGCCCGCACTGGCATTAGGGGCAGAAAAACCGGAAACTGGTTCAATGGAGTTACCACCCCGGAAAAAATCCCAAGCACTGTTAGATTTACCCTTACTGCTTCGTGCTTACTGCTTTTTAGGACTGCTGGAAGGTTTGGCAGGTATGGCAGGATTTTTCTTTGTTTGGTGGACAAATGGCTATAATATTCCCCAATTACAGGCACTCAGTCCTAGTATTTTATCACACTCAGCTAATGCGGCGACAATGGCGATTTATCACCAAGCAACGACAATGACTTTAGCTGTAATTGTCGCTTGTCAAGATGGTAACGTCTTTGCCTGTCGTTCGGAACGGGTTTCAATTTTGCGCTTGGGCTTTTTTACTAACCGCTTCATTTGGCTTGGAATTGCGGTGGAATGGTTTTTGATTCTCTCAATTATTTATTCTCCTACTCTACAAAAAATCTTCTCGACTGCATCTTTAAAACCATCATATTTATTGATGTTATTGCTGTGTCCACCGTTCATCTTAATAGCTGATGAACTGCGAAAGCGAATTATTGGACAATTCAACCTTTAAACAAGTTTAGATTTTAGGCGTTACTGATTAAGGGTATGAATTTATCGGGCTTCACCCTGCTTCGCTAACACGCTCCAGGCGCAGAGTCTCTCCAGAGTAAGGAGAAATATGATATTCACTTTGATTTTAGGATTAACAGGATGTTGTTTGAGAGCATCATGTTTTGATTTTTGATTGTCCATCTTTATCTGTGTTTATCTGCGTTCAATTATTATTGGTATTACTGTTACATTAGCATTATTTATTTAACTTAGGACTTACGCAAGTGTCACACT